>CAMVSS010000080.1 GCA_947170195.1 uncultured Treponema sp.
ACCGTTCTCGGCGTAGGCTTTATCCGCGGATTCAACTCTGGCCTGTTCCATACTGGCATCATGAGCTCGCTCTACGGAACTGCCGCAATCCTCATAATAGTCTTCGTAGTTCGTTCGCTTCCAATCGGTACACGTTCGGGAATTGCCGCGCTCAGACAGATCGACAAATCGATTGAGGAAGCCGCATACGACATGGGAGCTGACAGCGCGAAAGTATTTATGACAGTAACTCTTCCGCTGATCAAGGAATCGTTCATTTCTGGACTTGTTACTACATTCGTCCGATCGATTACGGCAATCTCTGCAATAATTTTGCTCGTAACACCGCGATATCTGCTCATAACCGTCCGAATCAATGAGCATGCAGAAAAGGGAAATTACGGAATTGCCTGTGCTTATGCGACTGTGCTCATTATCATTACATACGCTGCAATATGCGTGATGAACTTGCTTCTTGCAAAATTCGGAACAAGCAAAAAAAATGGAGGAAACTAATCTATGGAAAGCATCAAATCACCAAAGGGCGTTCGCCTTGAGCATATTACGAAAATTTATCAGGACCCGAAGACTAAGAAAGAATTCGCAGCGGTTGACGATGTTTCTATCGAAATCAAACCGGGATCTTTTGTAACTCTTCTCGGCCCTTCAGGATGCGGAAAAACCACTACTTTGAGAATGATCGCGGGCTTTGAAAGCCCTGATAAAGGCGAAATCTATCTCGGAAACGACGCTATAAACGAGCTGACTCCTAACAAACGCGATACGGCTATGGTTTTCCAGAGCTACGCCCTTTTGCCTCACTACAATGTGTTCGATAACGTCGCTTACGGACTTAAGCTCAGAAAAGTGCCTCGCGACGAGATTCAAAAGCAGGTCTTTGAGATGCTTGATCTTGTTGAGCTTGGCGGAATGGAGGAGCGCATGACCAACCAGCTGTCCGGCGGCCAGCAGCAGCGAGTTGCGCTTGCACGTGCCCTTGTAATGCATCCTGGCGTACTTCTTTTTGATGAGCCGCTCAGTAATCTTGATGCAAAGCTCCGTGTCACCATGCGCACCGAAATCCGAAAAATTCAGCAGAAGCTCGGAATCACTGCAGTCTATGTAACGCATGACCAGAGCGAGGCGATGAGCCTTTCTGATGAAATTATCCTTATGAACAAGGGAAAAATCGCCCAGAAAGGAACACCTCAGGAAATTTACTATCGTCCTAAATCAGAATTCGTAGCTGATTTTATCGGCGAGGTAAACTTCCTTGAGGGCGTCATAAAATCTGCTCAGGGCGAGAAATGTGTCGTTGATGTGAACGGAAGCAGCATCAAGGCTGATAGCTATGGAAACCTGCGCGAGGGGCATCAATGCAAGATTGTAATCCGTCCGGAAAGCGTTCAGCTTGCTGATACCGGCGAGATTGGCGGTGAAATCCTTGTGTCAACTTTCATGGGCGCATATCAGTATTATCAGCTCAAGACTGGAAACACGATCATTAAAATCAATGATTATAATCCGCGTGGACACAAAGTTTATGCGGTGGGTGATAAAGCCTATCTGAACTTTGAGAATTCAAGCTTGCATCTGCTGTAGTTTAGATTTTTTAGGGCAGCTCCAAAAACTGAAATTTTTGGAGCTGCCCTTTGTTTTAGTGGTTCGTTTTTATATCTTTTTTGAGAAGTTCGGCTATTTCTGCTCGGCCCCATCGCATTGCCATATCTGCAGGAGTCTCTCCGGTGATGTTTTTGATTTCCGGGTCGAGCTTGAGGGACATCAAGTGCCTTACGGTATCCTTGTCGGCCGTTCGTGCTGCGTAGTGAAGGATTCCGTCTCCCTGCCTGTCTGATTTTGTCCTGTTATATTTTACGATTGCGTCAAGAATTTCTGTATTTTTTGTTTTGAATACAGAGGTCAGGGCGTTCTCGCCGTTGTTTGTCGCAAGGAAAGGATCAGCTCCGTATTCAAGCAGGATCAGTGCCGCAGTTTTTGCATTCTTTTCAACCGCGAGATTCAATGCCGTCATTCCCTTTCCGTTTCGCTGGCTTGCAGGATAGCCCGCCGCCAGAAGTTGCTTGAGCTGGTTTTTGCCGATGTTTTTCTCGACTCCGATGTGGATCGGAGTGTTTCCGTCAGAATCAACGAGCGTAAGATCATCGCCGAGGACTGCCCGGATAATCTTTATGTCCGCGCGGGCAACGATCGAGAATGCTGATTCTCCGTTAGCGTCACGAATAAGAGGGTTGCATCCTGTTTTTCGGAGCATGGTGATTATATTTACGTTGCCGGTTGATGCAGCCTCATGATATGCGTTTCGTCCATACATTTCCTGGATTTTAGGATTTGCGCCTTTTGAAAGGAGAAGACTTACCATCTGCTCATTCATTCCGGCAATTGCGTCCATCAAGACTGTTCTTCCGGTTGCGTCGGTTGCGTTTATGTCAGCTTTGTTTTTCAGCAGCAAGAGAGCCATTTCCTGCTTTCCTGAGCGGCATGCATCGCTCAAAGCAGTTTTTCCGCTCAGATTCTGTGCGTTTACATCGACTCCGAGAGAAATCAATGTCTGGGCTGCTTTCATTGCATTCCATTTTACTGCCGCATGGAGCGGTGTGTTTCCAAGGTTATCCCGTGCGTGGTTGTCCGAAGAGTCTGTGACAAGTCCGTTCCTGACCAGAATCTTTATTGTCTCAGGATTGTTTCCCTTTACCGCAGAGAAAAGCGGCGTCTCTCCGTTTGCGTTCTGGGCGGTGACCTTTGCTCCGCGCTGAATGAGTGCAGTTATAGAATCGTTGAGCTGCCATTCAGCCGCATAGTGGAGTGGAGTGTTTCCTGCGCCATCGGTTGTGTTGAGGGTCTTTGAGTTTATGAGCCAGTCCTGGAGTTTTCCGCCCTTCGTCAGCGCGATTCTGAGCGGCGATATGTTCTGCGTGTTTGTAGCGAAGATATCCGCGCCCTTTTCGAGCAGCATGTCCCCGGCGTCCTTTCTGTTTTTCTGAACTGCCGTAAGAAGAACTGAATCTCCGCTTTTGTTACGTGCGTTTACATCGGATCCCTCGTCGATGAGGTATTTAATGTAATCTGCCGGTGCATTTTTCATCAGGGCGATATGGAGAGCCGTGTTTCCTGCAGAATCCTTTGAGAGAATATTTCCCTTGCTGACAAGAGTCTTGAGAATTCCGATGTTAGAGCTTTTGAGTGCCTTTGAGAGCGGTGAGGCTCCGTTCATATCCTCAGCGTAGATATCTGCTCCGTGGTTCGCAAAATATCTGACCTGCTCCGGGTGCTCGTACTCAATCGCAAGTTCGATAGGTGTTACACCCTGCTTGTTGCGCTCGTCTATCAGCGCCCCGCTTCTTACGAGAAGGTCGAGAACTTCAACCGAAGCGTCTGACATGGTCGCAACATGGAGGACTGTGTCTCCGTACATATCTTTCTGGGAGATGCTTGCTTTATACTGAAGAAGAGTTGAGTAAAGCGCATACTGAGATTCTTTCGGAATTATGAGCAGGAAAGGTGTCTTTCCGATGGAGTCGAGCGCATTTACGTTTGCACCTGCGGCAAGCAGAGCTGATGCGATGTCCGAGCGGCCGTAGCGGATTGCTTCGTGCAGCGGAGTTGCTCCTCCTATGTCCTGTGCGCTCAGAATGTCAGCTATGCGAACTGATCGGTCGCTCAAAATATAGTTTACGATTCCCGTGTGCCCCATGATTGTCGCAAGATGCAGCGGAGTCTGTCCGTCATCGAATCGAAGGATCATGTTGTGTGTTTTTACGGCATCCTCAAAATACGAGTAGTCACCCCGGACAAGCTCAGAGCCTCCGAGAATAAGCTTTGCCGCGATCCTTGCGCAGACATCGTCGTCCGCGTGCTCCAATGCCAGGGCGAGAGGCGTTTTTCCGTCCTTGTCCTTTACAGACAGCTCAAGTTTTATTGCTATACAGCGGTCGATCGCTTTTTCGTCGCGGGTTTTCACGAAATAATGCACGATGGATTCCCCGTTTTCGTCTCGGAGGCTTCCTGTCTGCTGGTTGATCATAACGCCGTACCATTCGTCTCCCTTGGCAAGCGCCAGCTCAAGGGCAGTTTTTCGGGCAGCATCTTTTGAGAAAATGTCTCCATGGACAATTGCGAGCACTTTTGCAGCCGCCATGCAGTCATTTTTTATTGCGATGTGAATCGGCGTGTCACCGTCCCTGTTTTTGATTTCCGGGTCTGCGCCTTTTATGATTAAGAAGCTGATTAAATCCGCTTCGTTTACGGCTGCCGCGATGTGGAGAGCCGTGTTCCCATCGGAATCAGTCTCATTTATATTGGTTTTTGTCTTGAAAAGTTCCTTGGCCTCATCGTAGCGTCCCTGGACAATCAGTTCCTGGACTGTAGCCTGTCTGACCTGTGTCGTCATACAGCTTGTGACGAACAGTGCGGCTGCGATTGAGATTGCTGAAACGGCAAATGTTTTTTTATTCATAATCATCTTTTCTCCCAAAAAAGATTTTTAAATTTTGGATATTTTTTTCTTCTTTATTTATCGGAGTTTTTTTATGAAGATTTTAGAAAACACTGAACAAATCCTATGACGGATTTTTTTTGTCTTTTTAAAAATCTTGACTTATACTGATTTTATGAAAGTTTTTGGAAAGAAAATCAATTTATCTAGTCTTATATTCACATTCCCGCTTTTTATAGCTTTTCTCTGCCTTATCCTTACGTCAACCACCGGTTTTGTCGGCTACCGGGTGTTCAAGAAACTTTTTGAGGAGCAGTACGAGGATATAACCCAGCAGATCGCGAACACAGCTCTTTCGTACATTGACGGAGATTCGATCCTGCGCTACGCGGCAAATCCTGTCACCGATGCCGAATGGGATGAAACAAATAAAAAACTCGACGCGCTGACTCTCTCAGCAAATCTTGCCTACATTTACGTTACGATTCCTGACGAGAAATACGAGTCAAGAATCTACATTTACGATACCGTCCATCCTGAAGTAATAAAAGAAAATCCGAAAGTAAAAGTCTATCCGCTCGGAAGAATCAATTCCCTCAAGAGCTATGATGAGATGCGCATAAACGAACTCCGGGGCATAATGGACAGGGGAGACCCAGCCATCCACTTCGTCTACAATGCCACAGGCGGGCACGTTACGACCTCAGTTCCTGTTCTCGCTTCCGGCGGCAAAATCGTTGCTGTTTTGAGCATAGTAAAGCCGATGAGCGAAATCCGAAGCTTCAAGGCGCGATATCTCCACACAACTTTCATACTTTCCTCAGGACTTACAGTGTTCTTCCTGCTTGTGTTCATACTGATTGTTCTAAACATGCTGATAAAGCCGCTTGTCCTTGTCACAAAGGAGACTTCTGAGTTCGCGGAGCACAAGGGTGAGCTTACCGGAATCCTTGAGCGAATCCACGGAAACAGCGAGCCTGCGATCCTTGCCCGTGCTGTCGAGAAAATGAGCAAGGACATACACCGCTTCCTTGACGAGCTTACAAAAACGACTGCCGAAAAGGAGCGTCTGAGCACCGAGCTGGATGTCGCCACTCAGATCCAGGCAAACATGCTTCCGAGAATTTTCCCTCCGTATTCCGACCATCCAGAAATTGAGCTTTTTGCCACCATGGTTCCTGCGAAAGAGGTCGGCGGAGATTTCTATGATTTCTTCATGATTGATGATGATCATTTTGCGGTCGTTGTAGGTGACGTAAGCGGAAAGGGTGTTCCGGCCGCGCTTTTTATGGTCATCGCAAAGACCCTGCTCAAAAACGGCATTCTTCATAACCCTAATCCGGCTGAAGTTTTCGAGCATGTGAACAATGAGCTTTGTGAGGGAAATGACGCGGGGCTTTTTGTAACTTGTTGGGTCGGAGTTTTGTGCCTTAGCACGGGAGAGCTTACTTTCTGCAATGCCGGCCATACGCCTCCGGTATCATATCACGACGGGAAGATTTCTTATCTTACGGTAAAACCTGACCTTATGCTTGCGGGGCTTCCGAACATGAAATACCACACTCACAAGACGGTTTTGACGAGGGGAGATCGGCTTTTCGTTTACACGGACGGAATTACCGAAGCTACCAACGAAAAAAACGAGCTTTTTGGCGAAGAGAGGCTTTTGGAGGCACTGGCAAAAGCTCAGGAAAAATCATCAAAGGAAATGCTTTCGTTTATAAAGAGCGAAATAGATTCTTTCGTCGGCTCAGCACCTCAGTTTGACGATATAACGATGCTGGAATTTTCCCTGAAACACTAAGGAGAGTTGCCAATGCCTGTTCAGAAAAAGGAATTTCTTGCTACCGATGAAAACATGGCCGCAGTGAATGATTTTATCCACTCGTTTCTTCCGGATTCATGCCCTTTGACGGTGGTGAATTATCTTGATCTTGCCGTCGAGGAGATTTATATCAACATAGCGCACTATGCTTATGCTCCAAATAACGGTCCTGTAGAAATCACCTGCGAGACAACTGAAAAAAATCCGAAGATAAAAATCACTTTTTGCGATCAGGGAAAGCCTTTCGATCCGATTGCAAAAAATGACCCCGATATCAGCCTCTCTGCGGAAGAGCGTGACATCGGGGGCTTGGGAATCTTTTTGACCAAAAAATTTATGGACAAAACTGAATATAAGTTTGAGAACGGAAAAAATATTCTTACTATAGAAAAATCTCTGGCGTAATGCGCAAACTGATTTTTTTGTTCGCTAGATGATTGTGAGGATTGCGTCCATTCCTGTCGCGCTGAATACCTGCCGGCAGAACTCCGATGGTGCGCGTACTGCCATTCTTCCTCCAAAACCCGCCATGAGTTTGTGAGCCAAGAGGATAACTCGAAGCCCTGCGCTCGAGATGTACTCAACGTTTGCCAGATCGATGATCATGGTCTTTATGCCCTTTGCAGCTTCTTTTAATCTGGATTCCAGCTGAGGGGCTGTCGTTGTATCAAGTCGTCCTGAGACGATCAAATCTACGTTATCTGTGCTTTTACTTTCTTTTATATCCATGTTTTCATTTTCTCACTTTGCAATAAAAAGTCAATGATTTTCTTTCTGCCTTTTTTGATGTGTGCTATAATATTTAAACTGAGGTTAGATATGAATTGTAAAAAATGTGGTGGCTCCCTCGAGCAGAATTTTAAGTTTTGTCCTTTTTGTGGTTCTCAGGTAGTGCTTGAGAGCGTATATGTTCCGACCAGCGAGAACGTTCAGAGCAAGGTGCAGCCGACAAACGTTCCGAATATGGTATGTGTTCGGAGCGGTTCTTTTAACATGGGCGACAATGAATTTAACCGCAAGATTTCCCTGCTGAGTTTCGCCCTTTCAGAGACTCCGATAACTCAGAGACAGTTCGAATATGTCATGGGAAAAAATCCTTCAAAACTGGTCGGAAGCGACAATCCTGTGGAATCTGTAAACTGGTGCGAGGCAATCATTTTTTGCAATACGCTGAGCATGATGCAGAATCTTGTTCCGTGCTATACAATCGGAAACATGACAAATTTTACCGCGATAGATGCCTCAAGTCCTTTGTGGAAGAGGGTCAACTGCAATTTTGTTGGAAACGGCTACAGGCTCCCGACAGAAGCTGAGTGGGAATATGCCGCTCGCGGAGGATTAAATCACGACACATTCCAGTACGCAGGCAGCAACAATATTGCCCAGGTCGCATGGTATGGCGAGAACAGCGGTGTTTCTTCCCATCCGGTCGGAACAAAGGCTCCTAACTCGCTCGGCCTTTACGACATGTGCGGAAATGTAAGCGAATGGTGCTGGGATTATATGGGCGAGCTTAGCATACAGCCGCAGACAAATCCTCATGGCCCGCAGATTGGTACAATGCATGTAAAACGTGGCGGCGGCTGGCTTGATGATGCTGAGCAGTGCTCGGTATATTTCAGGAGCGGCAGCGCGCCGACCGGAAAGAGCAGCGTGCTTGGTTTCAGAGTTGCGCGCTCATTGATAGAAAACGTAATGTAATCAATTTGAATATAAAAAATCGTAGAATTTAAAAAGTGTTTCCTATAGATTCACTCGGAGGCGTATGAAAAAGACAGTCGGCGTATTATTGATGCTTGCTTTTGGCATGTATATCAACGCAGCGGAGCTGGAAGTTAATCAAAAAGAAGTTCAGGCGGCGGGCGACGAAAATTCCGTTCAGTTTGAGAATTATGGTGGGCCGCATGCAGTCATCGAGTCTGCGGAGACTATTTCCGGAATCGGAAGAAGCCTGGGACTCGAAATCCACGAAAATCTTGAATCTAACTTTACGGCTCGTCCGGACGGAAAATATACGATAATACACGCCGTTGATTTTTCAGATTCTCCTCTTCTGGATGCTGATATTCTTGTACTCAATTCCACAGCCGGGGTTGACCACATCAACAACATCAGGAGGATACTGAGCGGATTTTTGCAGTCAGCTTACGGATATTCAAAGGAAGATGCTGATGTGATTTCGGTTTTTGTCACCGTGTACAATGCCGTTTACCGCTCAAATCTTCAGTATTTTTCAGAACGCTACAAAGAAAACGTAATTTCAAATCTTCACGAGCAAAAAATCGGCTTGAGCACAAAGTGGGAGGAATGGGCAGGATTTTCCGAGATAGTGATTCCTCTTAATGATGTGAACGGCGGGCTTTCAACCGTGGATACCACAGCGATCAGCGATGATGCCGTTGTCGAGGCGTTGCGCAAGGAAGATGACAAGGCTCTTGAAAGCCGCGAAAAACTGACGGAGATAAAGGAGGCCGAGCTGAAGACGGCTTCTGAAAAGGCAAAGGACTTTCAGAAGGAGAGCGCGAAGCAAAAAGCTGAGGGAAATAAAACCGAAGCTGCGCAAAGCTCCAAGAAATCTTCCGAGCAGCAGCAGCTTGCCGACAGAAAGACCAACGAGATCCGTACCGAAAAAGAAAAAACTGCAGCTGACAAGGAGAGCGTTGCGTCAAAAGCATCGCAGGCTCCTGTTGAGGGCGTAACCGGACTTTTTGTAGCTGATGCGAAGAAAAATCTCTATACGCTTCAGACTTTGAGCGCAGCTGACGGTTCGGTAATCAAAAAATCTTCATTAAAGCAGATCCGCACGAAGACAGATCGGAAGAGCGTCGTGTAGGGAAAGAGTGTAGATCTCGGTGGTC
>CAMVSS010000081.1 GCA_947170195.1 uncultured Treponema sp.
GACGGTCCAGAACCTCCGTCACTTCCAGAGGAAGAGAAACGAACTCCCATCAGAAAGTCCATGCCGTCATCGCCGTGAGAGCAGGCCGAAAGCAACAAAAGAAATATAAAAGAGAATATCAGCGCATTTATTTTCTTCATAATATCTCACTCCGAATGATATCCCTTACAGTTTGTCATGCAGGAACAAGATATTATACCATGCTTTTCAGAATTTTTTCAGTTTTCGTAAACCTTCATTCCGCGGTTATAATCCGCATCGAACTGGTGGAGGTCAAAATCCGCGTACTTTTGATTGACGCGGACAACGTACTGAGGGACAGACATTCCTGAGTCCGAAGAAGATTTGTTTTTTTCCGAAACACGCAAATCATCAGCATTTTTTCGAGAAGAGTCTTCCGCGGGAAGTTCAACAAGTTCAAGAATTCCGGCATTTATCTTGTAACGGATCACGTTCGAAACGGCACGGTCGATTTTTTTCAGCAGCTCAGGATCTTCCTTTGACTTTTCGAGAAGGATTCCGGCGACATTTCCAAATTTTTTTTCAGAAAGCATGATCACGTCGATTCCGGCCTCGATCGCGCTCACGACAGCTTTTTCCGGCGGATAACCATTCTCTGCGAGAGCACCCATGAATATGTCATCAGAAAAAATAAGCCCGCCGAAGCCGAGTTTGTTTCGCAACACATCGGTAACCCAAAAGCGCGAGAGGCAGGCCGGGGTTTTGGACTCGGTGTAAGATTCGTCATCTTCAAGCGTGATTCTTGCATGGCTCATCAGAACTGCCGATGCAAAAGGCAAAAGCTGTTCAAACGGAGCGATGTAATTTTTCTCAAGCTCTTCTTTAGAGAGAACGATTTCCGGAAGTCCCGTGTGAGGATCCGTGCTGGAATTTCCGGGAAAATGCTTCAGTACCGTGGCTATCCCGTTTTTTTCGTAGCCCAAAACTTCATTTTTTGCATAGCGAAGCACGCTATCAAGTCTCCCGAACGAGCGCGTATCCAAGAACTCCCTGTTCGACTCATTTTCGACCTCAACGACAGGAGCAAGATTCAGATGGAAGCCTAGCTCAGACATCTGACAAGCCTGGGCGGAGTACAACTCAAGCGCACCGCTTTCAGAAAAATTCTGAACGACCTTCTCCTGGGACCACAGCACGCTAGTAAGCCCCCTCAGGCGGTTCACGTAGCCGCCCTCCTGATCGACAGAGACGAACGGAGGCGGATTTTTGTTATCGAGGTAAAAATTGCGGATTGATTTTATATACTCGTAAGTCTCAAGGGGATCCTTTGAGATATTGTAAGAAAAAAGCAGCACACCGCCCGGAACGAGGCATTCTCCCTCAGAAGGTTTTCCGCAGAGAGCGCCAGTTTTTTCGACTGAATAATATTTTTCCTTTCCCTCGATATTGACGAGAAAGAGCTGGGAAATTTTTACAGCGTCGCCAAGAGATGAAACATATTCTGAAACAGCCCTGTTTTTCGCATCCTCGACCGCAGACTTTCTCTGCGCCTCAATCTGTTCGGGCGTAAGTTTTTTTGTGCATGAAGACAGGATCAAAATGCAGATGCAGAAGAATATTTTTGCGCAAGTTTTAACGCATTTTTTTTCGCGGATAGGGGATCTTTTTTTCATGAGATGAAGTCTAGCAAAAAGGCAATGCTTTTTCTACAAGGAAAAATGAGCAAATTTCAAAAGTCTGTTACTTTTGGGACTGCCTCAAATACTTTCGGTTCCGTCACCAGCCGACATAAAGATTTCTTGCTGATTTTATGATATACTCTGCTTTATGAGAAAAATAACGATCATAACAGGCGCAAGTTCCGGGATGGGCGCAGAATTTGCAAGACAGATTTATGGAAGCAATCAGAACAAAAAAAACGCGGCGATCCGCAATGAGTACACCGATGAAATCTGGCTCATAGCGCGCAGCAAGGACAAGCTTGAAAAGGTAAAACAGGAAATCGAATCGGAAAACAATCATCAAGAAGAAAAATCAGGGAAAACGACTATAAAGCTCGCCCCGATGGATCTGTCGGGAAGAGATGGCGTAAATCATTTCAAATCCCTGCTCGAATCAGAAAAGGCATCCGGCGAATTTACAATCAATCTTATCATCAACAATGCCGGTTTCGGAACATACGGAGAATTTGCGGAAACACCGCTCGAAAAAGAGCTTGAAATGGTTGACTTGAACTGCACTTCTCTCACAGGTCTGTGCGGAGAAGCTCTTCCGTATCTGAAAAGAGGTTCGTCCATCATAAACGTGGCTTCGCTCGCCGCCTTTCTTCCGCTCGGAAATTTTGCGGTCTATGCAGCGACAAAAGCGTACGTTCTCAGCTTTTCTGTTGCCCTCGCGGCGGAACTCAAGGGAAAGGGGATAAATGTAAGCGCGCTCTGCCCAGGAAGCGTCTCAACCGATTTTGCAAACGTAGCCTCGAACGGAGCAAGGAAAGAAGTCCTTCACGGAAAAGATCCTGTAAAAGTCGTAGCGCACTGCCTAAAAAAAGCAAAACGCGGCAAGAGAATCATCTTGTGGTCAACAAAATGGAAACTCACCGCGTTTATGTCAAACTTCGTCGGAAGATATTTGTGCGCACGATACACATTCAAATACAACAAAAGACCGTACAAGCACCAATGAACGAACCTCGACGCAGAGCGTCGGGGTATTAAACCCTCCGCACGAATAAAGTTTTTCGGGGAGCTGAACTTCTGACAGCCCCGAAGAAAACTTCAGTTGCGGAAGGATTGTCAGCGTCCTATATGCTCATTCTCCATGCGCCAGCGGATACATCTGTTCAAATATTCGACATAGGCCGCATTTTTGCACATGCCCTTTCCGTCAATATCGGATATCTTTGCGACATCCTGTCCGTTGCATTTCGTGACCTTCATCACGATATTGAGAGGCTCGTCGTCAGTATCGTTTGCAATGAAAGTTCCGATACCGAAAGCGACGCGGGCCTTACCCTTAAAGTAATTGTAGATTTTTGTGGCTCGCTCAAAATCAAGGCTATCGCTGAAAAGCAGTGTCTTTGAATGAGGATCGATTCCGAGCTTTTTGTAGTGCGCAATCATCTTGTCGCCCCACTCGTAAGGATCTCCGGAATCGTGGCGGACTCCGCTGAAAAGAGTGGCATACGTAAGCAAAAAGTCACGCAGGAAGCAATCCGTCGTTATTGTATCCGTGAGGGCTGTTCCGTTTAAGATTCCATACTCCTTCACCCACGCGTCCAAAGCATACCAGTTTGAGTAGGCCGGATTGTGCTTGTGATTTCCCTGCCCCGTACACATAATCCACTCATGAGCCATTGTTCCGACAGGCTTAACGCCGTTTTTCTTGGCGAGATAGACATTCGAAGTACCGACAAAGCTTGACGAAGCAAATTTGGAGTTGTTTTCTTTCAGAAGTCGGACGGCGAGATCCTCAGCCTCCTCGGAAAGTCTTCGACGCAATCCGAATTCACTGAAAGCACCAATTGAATAAGTTCCGTCCACAAGCCCCTTGATTTTATTGTCGAGACGTTTTTTAAAAGACTCAAAGAGCTTGTCATAGCTGTCAGCCATTCTGAAATAAACTTCATTTACGATGGCAAGGACAGGAATCTCATACATCGAAGTATTGAGCCAGGTTCCATGAGCCTCGATCGAAAGGCCGCACGGTCCGTCATTGGTGATATTAAACTCTTCGGAGCGCGCATGCCAAAGGCGGAGGAAGTCAATTTAAGAACCTTTTATCCAGCGGATGGCAGCGAGATAGTCGAGCTCCTCTTCGGTAAAGCGGAGGTCGCAGTAAATCTTTATTTGCCGCTTGATTTCCTCGACCATCTCAGGAGTGAATACGACCCCCTCATTGCGGCACTTAAAAGACCATGTGGTCTTATACTCCGAAAACTGGTGGTAGATTGCCTGTCCCATTGAAAACTTGTAAGCATCCGTTGTAAGAAGGCTAGTGATAATAGGATCAATCACAGACATATTCGCTCCTTTTTAAAACCCCGAGCCAGCAGCGTTGCTTTCAGACAACGGACATCGGGTTATTGCCCTGACAGCACTATCAGCCTTTATTTGACAAAACTGAGGGCATACTGCGTGATAGCAGCATCAATTGCTTCGTCGAAAAGATCTACAAGCTGCTCTTTGCTGTACGAACCATCCTGAACAAGAACGGTATGCGCAGAAGTTGCAACGATCTCACGATTGACAACCTCGCGTCCCCTGTCATCGATGAGTTTTACGTTCATCTGGACATAGGCGGCAATCTTTCCGTGGGCCGTGCTACCCTGCGCCATATCTTTTCTGAAATTGAAATTAAAAATCAAAAGACCGTTGACACCAAGTTCGTCGATCAGGATTCTTGCGTTCTTACCATTGATTGTGGTGATATCTTTATATCCGTCGGCGAGTGCAACCGCAAAGCCTGCGTTAAAATAGCTTTTTCTTACAAAATCATAGGCATCGCTCTGAACGACATCCTTTTTTTCGAGGATTTTTACGTTCGCAATGTCAGGAATGATGTAATGGATGCTCTCTTCCGCATAGTCAATTCTGTTCTGAAAAGAGTTAATCTCTGGATTTTTTGATTCGATAAGGCGGGTGATTACATCGCTTACGACATTTGCCTCGCCATCATCCTCTTCGTTGTATTTATCATAAGTCCATGGAATATTTTTGTTGCTCGTAACTGAAATTACTGCCAGCGGAGAATAATCCGAAAGAACAAGGCTGCTCGTCGTCTTGCAGGAAGTAAGGCTTGTAAACAAAATGCAAGAAGTTGCAATTGAAGCTAGTAAAGATATTTTTTTCATGTTTTTTTCCTCATTGAATGTCTTTAAATTATAGCAAATGACATTCAATCAGTAAACATGAGCGAATCACAAAAAGTTACGGACGATTTTCCGTCTCTAAAACCATTCAGTCGAGAACCAACCGGTAGAAATTTTTCTTGGAGCGGATGATTCTTACGGAGGAATTGCTTTCAAGACATTTTCTCAACCTTGCGATGTACGCATAAGTCAGATTGTTTCGCTGAATTCTGCGTTTTGAGCTGATGTTGAGCGTAACAGCAATCTCTTCGATTGAAATTTCACGGTTGCGGTTCTCCGACAGGAAAGCATAGAGAGCCGCCATTGAAGGCGGAAGTTTCGGGACAAAGCATTGTTCCGGCGGACATGCGGCATCTGCGGGACAGGAATCAAAATCAGCGAGCGCCATGTCGATTTTTTCAAAGAGCGGGATAAACGGGTCAAAATCCATGCACTCATATTCTATCTCGTTTTCGGACAACCAGCGCAAAAAGCGGCAGGACGGCTCAATGTCGGGAGCATTGTAGAATATGAGCGGAATCCTCAGTCCGGCGGAAGAAAGCAAGCGATACAGGCATCTTTTGTAACGGCCGTAAAGGAAATGGTCGAGGATAAGCGCGCACCTCTCCCCAGAATTAGAGTTTTCCTCATCGATCAGGTCGGAGACGAGCTGCATCGGCTCATCATAAAATTTGATTTCATCACTGGCACAGGCAACTCTTCCGCAGATTTTTCTGAGAAAAGCGCAGTCGCAACCGGAAAATATCAATTTCAAAACGGCGGTTCCTTCAAAAAAGCTGTAGCGACAGGCGTTTTCATTGCAAAAACGCAGCTTTCGAATTTATCCTGAAGAAAATTTTTTCCTTCGTGGCTCCAATTTTTGAAAAAAAATCCCCTCACTATATATATCGAAATAAAAAGCAATTTCGGGCAACAAATCATGGAAAAGTTGCTTTATTTTCAGGCATAAAAAAGCAAAATCTCCATTTTCTCCAATATCACCGCAGTTTTTCGCCTGAGCACGAAGTGGTCCTAGCGAATGCATTCATCCAGCAAAAAAAACAAAATTGTCTTAAAAAAACAAAAATTGCAGGAAACAAACGTGCTATGGGTTGAGTTTCCATTCGCCTGAACACGAAGTGGTCACAGCGAATGCGTTCACCCAGCTACAAAGAAGAAAATTGTCTTAAAAAAAACAAAAATTGCAGGAAACAAACGTGCTATGGGTTGAGCTTCCATTCGCCATACTCATCCACGATCTCTGTCTTCATGCTTGAAAGAGGGCGCCAGACGACGCTGACCGCAAAATACGGGCTGAAATCGTAATAAGTCTTTGTTGTCTCCGTTACAAGACGAGGCTTGATACTGAACGAAGCATTCAAATCCCAGTCATCAAGGCCATGCGAAACGGTCAGGTTAAGGCTCTGGAGCTTAAATCCGCTGGACTTTCTCACATTGTCATCATCAAATCTGAACGAGTTCCATAAATCCATGAACACATTTTTCTCATAATCGACGTCGCCATAGTAGAGATCTCTCTTCGAGCCAAAATATCGGTAGATCACGCTGTTTTTTGATTCCGCGCTGAAAGTGATGTCCAAAAAATCATTGATTTTAAACGTCAGAGCCGGAATAAACCTGAAATAGCTGCTGGTCGGGCGCAAAAAATCATAAACCACGCTGGTCGACAAGGATGGTGCGAGAGAAATTCTGTTTTTCCACCTTTTTATAGTGATTGACGGGCTTGTGTAGGCGAGGCTCATCTGGTAAGGCTGGAACTTTTTATCCTCAACGCTTGATTTCTTTACGGAAATGGAACCGTCAGTGTTCTGCTCATAGGAATACTCTGTCTTTGAGGCCTCGACCCATCCGTTTCGGGTCGTCACTTTTCCAGAAGAATCAGTCTCGTACTCAAAATTGTAGCCGCGAACATAAGAGGCGGTGTATGCGAGCTGGAGTCCGAAACCTGACAAAGCAAATTTCAAGGAACTTGAATAGCTGTCCTCGAGATTATAAACATACGACTGGGTGAATTTTATCTTGCTGTCGAACATCGAGACAGAAAGCGACTGCGTAAAATCTTCTTTTACCCATGTATCATCCGTCGAGCTGGTCTTTTTTATTCCGGTTCCGGCTGAGAGGCTCACATACGGGAAAGTCAGAGTCA
Source organism: uncultured Treponema sp. (assembly GCA_947170195.1). Taxonomy (GTDB): domain Bacteria; phylum Spirochaetota; class Spirochaetia; order Treponematales; family Treponemataceae; genus Treponema_D. Next base: position 6,975 of record CAMVSS010000081.1, read on the forward strand.
AAGCTCCTGTATATTCATCCACCTGAGGAGGAAGTGTGCTCGTAAGGGACAACTCCTGCTTGACCTTTTTGTTGAACTGGGTCGAAGCGAGGACCAGATTCAGGTTGTGGGTCGTAAGACATTCCTCGTCGGTCAGATCCGTGGTCAGGTATTTCCATTCAGGATTGTCGACATCATACTGGCTGGAATCCTCATAATCATCAGCGGTTTTGTATTTCGTGCGGATCATCTTGATCGTCGTGTTCCATGTGAGAGCGGTGTCCGAGAAATGCTCCGTATAAGTAAAGGGCTTGAAAGTGAGCGCGTTCTTCTCGGTCAAATCGAGTTTTCTGGCGGAATAATCCGAGACACGTATGGATTTGATGGCTGACGTAGTGTATCCGCCGTTGTCCGCATCAGTGTTCAGATAAGGGTGATGCTGATAAACAGGCTCGAAAGAAAGGCTGTCGGTCAGCGAGATAAAACCATCCTTCATGTCCGCCTTGCTGGTCAACACGAACGGAGACTTTATCTGGTAATACGTCGCCTGCATATCATTCCAGTCAAAATCAGAAGGCCCGTTCAAAACCGTGGCGGAATAAGAAATCTGCGATGTAAAATTCGGCGTCAGAGTGTAGCCGAGGGAGTAAGTAAAATCATTCGTGGTCGTCTTTGAAAAACTTGGGGCTGAAAGCTGCGGGAGATAGTCGGTTGAGAGGACGATTTTCTCCGCTGCCTCAGAATCCTTTTCCGATTTTTTTTCTGAACTTTCAGCCACGATTCCGCTTCCCTGGGAATTTGTTTCAGAGTCAGTTTTTTCATTCTCCGGGGAGGCAGATTTTGTGTCGTCCAGCTCATCCGGCACGAAAAGCTTGATGTTAGCTTTTTTCTTCGATGAAGTTTTTTTCTTTGTCGGATACTGAAGCAAAGTGCCCGCGAACCTCAGGCTCAGTTTTAAAGGCGTTATCTGCGACGGATAGTAAAATTTTCGCTCCGGAGAGTAAGAAGCCCAATCAGAATCAGAATTATACTCGGAAAGATAGCGTTTTTTCTCGCTGCTCGAAAGTACAGTCTTAAGAGTTTTCTGCTCGTCCTCTGTAAAATCGGAGAACTGCTTTTTTCCGCTGGTCAGCTGCGAATAAAGGGTCGCCGTATCGGAATCAGATACATGCTCATTCGCTTTCGAAGAAAACACGATTGAAGACGAGAGAGAGGAAATAGCAATTGTCGAAAGGAATGGATTGACAGGCTCAGGAATTTTGAACGAACGGGAGCCGGACAAAGACCATGTGAACGAAGATATCTCAGAAACCTCTGTTTTGGTGGAAGTGCTTTTCGAAGAAGTCGCATCCGAGCTTGAGGTCATGAAGTAGTCGATCCAGTCCATCGTCTCAGCCCGGTGATTGAAGTCGTAATCAAAATACGGGTCTGAATACACAGGGAGAGAAAGCGTAAGCGAAAAAGGCTTTGAGAGAACCATCTTCAGATTTGCCTGATATCTGAACGGCAAACGGTTGCCAAGGAAATTCGACCAGTCCTGAACGCGATTTCCAGATGCATTTTTTGCCACGTATATAAGATTGCTGTTACTGTCCGTAGTCGAAAAAATAGTGTTGCTGAAACCAAGCTCAAGGTTAGTCTCAAGATTTGTCAGATAATTCCCCGGAGCAAAAACTCCGTCAAATCCTGCCATTGCGCCAAGATTCGCGTAATAATCTCCCATGATTTTAAAATGATTCGTAGTGTCGCCAGTAAAATTCTCGTCAAGATTGTGAAGGACAAGTCCTTCTCTCTTCTGTTTTTTCAGAGTTCCGGTTTTCATAAAACTGAAAACATCGATCTTGCTGTCGTCGTCATCGTCGCTGTCGGTCGAACCATGAAGCTCCGCAGTGCTTACGGCATTCGCGGGTTTCCTTCCATAAAGGTAGGTCGTCGTATTTATATAGTAGCCTTCCCTGCTGCGAAATCCGAAAGCAGGGTTAAAAATCAGCTCGTCTTTTGGATAATAAAAGGCGGGAAGATACATAAGAGGAACTCGTCCTACAAAAAGCAGCGCGTTGAAAAAGGCAAATTCTCCGCCCGGCAAAAGCCAGATTCTTGT
>CAMVSS010000082.1 GCA_947170195.1 uncultured Treponema sp.
AACTAATTGATTTGAAATCAAGTTTTACAGATTGGTTAAACAATATCAATGTTCGTAATCAGCTAAAATCAGATATTAAATTCTGTTTGTTTGATAATGGCTATCCACCAATTTATTCTCAGGAAGTATTTAATCAAGTAATGGAGCAGGTGGAAAATTATAAGACGTATGAGGAAGAGTAAAACTTACTAAAAATACCCAGCTATGGAGCAGACGTATCAGTTTGAGTTACCGAAGATGTAAAAATAGTAATAAGCGAATGAAGAAGACTAAAATTAAACAGATTTTTAATGAAGAATATTTTGATCATCTTGTTTCTGAGATTCAGGAAATGTTTTGAAATAATTTGAAATCGGGGGCGTTGCGGGGTACGGTTCAGGCATAGTCTTAGTCGAGACTCGCCTAAAAACTCGCTTTGCGAGTTTTTTCGCTTGCGTGACCGGCTCCCTACCCCGCAGAAGGGGTAGCGGAAATACCCGAACGGAGAGAAAGTGGCCAAGCTTGCTTGGACAGTTTCGCGGAGTGAGTGGTATTGGAGCGAGGGGAAGGCTTTCCCCTCCTAAATAAAAAACAGAATCGGGCTGGGGATTAAATTCAGCGCTTTCTTTAGTCAAGCGGAACAAATTTTCTTATACGGTATGTGAGGCCTCGCTCTTTGCATAGTCGGGCACATTCCGCTTCGTCTTCCTTTGTGATCGTGGTTTCGACGGTCGTCAGGATGACTTTCGGGACGTATTTTGCGGCTTCGGCTGCGAAAGCGAGCATGGCAGGATGGGCTTTTTCTTTGAAGATCGGGCGCACGGTTGTCTCGTAGATTTTTGGGTCGCTGGAGTTCAGGCTTATTGAAAGTGCGTCGATTTTACCGGCGAGCAGTGGCGCGATTGATTTTTTGTGTATCAGGTCGCCGAGACCGTTCGTGTTTATTCTGACGGGAAGCGTATAGTGCGCTTTCAGGAATGTGGCGACTTCGAGGAGCACGTCGAGCGCTTCGGTCGGCTCTCCGTAACCGCAGAAGACGAATTCTTTGTAGTTCTTGAATGCATCTTTCTTTGATTCTTCTTCTATTGCCTCGATGATTTCCCTGGCTGTCGGCTCGTGTTCCAACCAAAGTGTGTCCACGTTGTCAAATTCCGCGTCCTCGGCTTTTTGGCGGATACAGAATGTGCAGGCGCATGGGCATCGGTTCGTGAGATTTATATACAGTCCGTTGTATTCGGGATAGATGATTGTCATTCCTTTTTTCATGTTTTTTACTTCCTTGGCTCTCATAGTAAAATAATTTGCATGAAATGACAAGTAACCTATCAATCCGATAGGGAAAATATATTCATTTGGGTTCTCTCCAAAAACTTCCGTCTCCCCTACTCCATTGACGAATTTTACTGCGACTTGTTATACTCGAATTGATATATATTTGATATAGATGAACACGAAGCAAGGCGGAATTGAATGACGGAACAGGAAATCGCAAAAATCTGTAAGGCGCTTGGCGACGAGAACCGCGTAAAAATCATCAGGATGCTCACCGGGGGTGAGTTGTGCGCATGCAAAATTCTCGATGTACTTTCAATCACCCAGCCAACGCTTTCTCACCACATGAAGATTCTTTCCGAAGCGGGGCTGGTCAATGTGCGCAAGGACGGAAAGTGGTCATATTACGCAATACATTGCGAGGCTTTCTCCGAGTTCAAAACCGTAATCGGGGACATCAGCTGCACACAAAAGCACGAAAAATCTGAATCTGCCTGCTCATGTAAGAACAAGGCTTCCACCAGTGTTGTCCGCAGCTGAGCTTTTATCCCAGCGCGACATCGAGCACCATCATCAGCGCAAATCCCACGGCAAAGCCGAGCGTACATATATCTGTCTTTTCTTCGCGGGTGGCTTCCGGAAGCAGTTCCTCTACAACGACATAGACCATCGCACCCGCGGCAAAGGCGAGCAAGTATGGCAAAAATGGCAAAACGAGCGAGGTCAAAAGAATCGTGACGATGGCGGCAATAGGCTCAACTGCGCCTGAAAGAGTTCCGTAGACGAATGAGCGCAGCTTGCCGTTTCCTTCGCTTCTGAGCGGCATCGAGATAATAGCTCCCTCCGGAAAATTCTGAATCGCAATTCCAATTGAAAGAGCGAGCGCACCTGCCGCTGTAATTTCTGATCCGCCGTTCATAATGCTCGCGAACACCACACCAACCGCCATTCCCTCCGGGATATTATGCAGGGTGACTGCAAAAACAAGCATCATCGTGCGGCTGATTTTGCTCACAGTCGATTTCGGTCCTTCGGGGGTTTCTGCCATTGCGTGCAAGTGGGGCGTAATTTTATCGAGCAGAAACAAAAACGCAACGCCGAGTGCAAATCCCACTAGCGCGGGCAAAAATGCAAGGCGGCCGAGCGAGTCCGACATGTCCATCGCGGGAATCAAAAGCGACCACACGCTGGCGGCAATCATCACGCCCGCGGCAAATCCGAGGAGCGCGCGCTGAACTGCATCATTCATTTCCCTCTTCATGAAGAAAACGCATGCCGCACCGAGAGTCGTTCCCAAAAACGGGATCAGAAGTCCTAAAAAAGTCGTGTTCATACAGATATTATAGCATAGATTCTTAAAAAGTCGGACATTACAGTTCCAAACTCTCCAGTTCATCGAGCATTGAAAGAATCTTTTCGCGGTTTGTGCCGTCAAAATGCTCCGCTTCTTTTGCAAGTTTCATGAAAAAATCCTGCATGGAAACGAGTTTTTCCATTGGAACTTTGGAAGGATTGTATTCAATCAGTACGCTTCCTGTGAGCGGATTGTTTTCTATGTGTGTTATGGCATCTGATTTTTTGAGAATCGACATCGCCTTTTCAACCAAATCGCTTTCTTTGAAGACCGGAGCGCGCAACCTCACTCGTCCGGGGAAAAAACTCGTAATCATTTTAAAAGACCTCGCATTGCTTTTACGCTGATTCCTACAGTCGTTGAGTTGTGGAGGATTGCGGCAAGCTGTGGAGAAATAAGACCGAACACACCCAAAAGAAGCAGAAGTGAATTTACTTCTATTATAAAGGCATTGTTTTCGTTTATTTTTCTCACAAGTTCCTGACCGAGCTCACGTGTCAGTGCAACGTTGTTCAGACCGCCTTCCGTCAGAACAATGTCAGCTGTGTCGCTTGCAATTGAAGAGCTTCCTTCGATTGCGATTCCCACGTCTGCCGCACTCAGGGCAGGCGCATCGTTTATGCCGTCGCCAAGCATAATCACTTTGTTTCCGAGCGATTTTTCTTTTTCGATGAGGGAAACTTTGTCTTCTGGAAGTGCCTGAGCGTAGTATGCGTCAAGACCTGCGTTCTGTGCGATTTTCTTTGCGGCTCCTTCCGTGTCACCGGTAATCATTACACAGCGGCGGATTCCGGTTTCCTGCAAGTGGCGGATTACTTCCTTTGCTTCCGGACGAACCGGATCTCCGATTGCAATCACGCCTGCAAGAACTCCGTCATAAGAAAGATACAGGAGCGACTGCCCCGTTTCCATAGATTCATCTTGTATCGACTTGACTTCCTCGTTGTTCGGAATTTTTTCGTCATCAAAAATGAAATGCGCGCTTCCAATACGCACCTTTTTTCCTTCAAGTGTCGAAGCGATTCCGTGCGCGACGATGTATTCGACCTTCGAGTGCATTTCCGGGTGGAAAAGTCCTTTTCCTTCTGCACAGGCGACTACGGCGCGACCGAGCGGATGCGGGAAATGCTCTTCAAGGCACGCCGCCGTCTGCAAAACGAAATCTTCGCTAAAGCCTTTCATCGCGTGAATTTTTTCGACGACTGGATTTGCATAGGTGAGCGTTCCGGTTTTGTCGAAAATCACTGTCTGAGCTTCTGCACATTCTTCAAGATATTTTCCGCCTTTTACGCTGATTCCAAGCGATGCGGCTTCCTTCATGGCTGAAAGAACAGCAATCGGGGCGGCAAGCTTCATTGCGCATGAATAATCGACCATGAGAGTGGACATTGTTTTTGTCATGTTGCGCGTAAAAAGCCAGGTGAGGCCTGCGAGCGCAAAATTGAGCGGAACGATTTTTTCTGCAAGAAGTTCAGAGCGTCGCTGGACATTCGCCTTTAAGCTCTGGGAATTGTCTATCATCTGAATGATGTTCTGGACTTTTGTGTCGCGGCCTGTCGAGCGTGTGCGGATTACAAGTTCGCCTTCCGAAAGAATTGTGCCTGCAAATACGCCGCTTCCTATCTTCTTTTCGACCGGAAGTGATTCGCCTGTAATGCTTGCCTGATTGACCATGCCTTCGCCCTTTTCAACCGTTCCGTCACATGGAATCATGCTTCCTTCGCGGACGATGACGAGGTCGTCTTTTTTGAGTGCAGTCGCTGGAATCGACTTTTCTTCGTTGCCTTCAAGAATGTGGACAGGTTCGTCTGAAATAAGGAGTTTGTGCGCAAGATTTCCATAAGAGGCGCGTTTTGTGACTTCTTCAATGGATTCTCCCAACTGCAAAAGCATCGAAATGGAACTTGCCGTGTTCGTGTTTCCTGTGAGGGAAGCGACCGTGAGAGCCGTAGCATCAAGCATCTGCGTGCTGAAAATTTTACCTTCTGTAAGGCAGATTCCGAGAGCGTCCAATACGCGGGGAACAATGTTTTTTAAGAGAAGAAGTTTTCGGATAGGCAAAGGAAGCATTTTTTTGAAAAAATAATCAATCATCGTGGAGATGAAAATGCTCATAATGCTTTCCGTAATCGGAATCTGAGAGACGGCTTCAAGGAGCTTTTCGTCCTCAAGATATTTTGAGCCTAGTGCCTTAAAAAGATTTTCGATTTCGGATTGTGAGATAACTGATGGATCAAACAGAATGAGGTATGAGCCGATGTTTGTGTTCACGGAAATATCGGTGATTCCGTCCTGAACGGCAATCAGGCTCTGGGCAAGAATAGCCTGCCGAGGAGAAATTTCGCGCATGTTGTAGTGAACGCGGATTCTTCCCGGCAAGGCATGATGGATAACAGCAGTCACGTTATGCCTTCGCTTCTGCTTTTTTCTGGTTGTTGTATTTTGCTTCGGCAACGATGTCCTGAGCGTCTTCTTTTACGCTCTCAGCAAATGCCGCCGCTTCGTCTTTGAGCTGCAAGCCCTTTCCGACTACGGAAGCACATGCTTTTTTGAACGCCGGATTTTTTACAAGAGAAACAGCCGCAACACCGGCTACGACACCAACACCAAACGCAATCCACTTGTTAGAAAACATAAGAACCTCACAAGACTTAATATAGTATGAAAAAATACTATTGCGTTTGTAGTTAGTTGTCAATAATAAAGATTATATAAAACTAATGTCTGTAATTTAAAACTATAGGAATCTATCCGATGCAAAAGTTTATTATCTATTGCTAACATTTCAAAAAAGATGTATACCTTTCTTGAAGTTAGTTTCTGCTAACTACAGGGGAGAAAAATGAAAGTAACGCGCATAAACACAATATTTGCAAAAATCGGAGCATGGCAGATTCGCTACCGACGGGCGATTCTGTATGTCACTTTAATCATCTCTGCCCTCTGCCTTGCAGGACTCCCAAAACTCAAGATGTCGAGCAACGAAGAAGCCTGGTTCGAGGACTGGGAGAAGGTAAAGGTTGATTCAGACCGCTTCAAGGATTTTTTCGGAAGCGACGATTCAATCATGGTGCTCGTTCAGGCAGAAGATGTGTTCGCGCCTAACGTTCTTGAGGCGATCGAGCGGCTCGGCTCGCGGCTTGAAAGCGAAGTTCCCTACGCCGATGAAGCGACTTCCATAATGAACGTAAAAATCCCGATCGGAACGGAAGATTCGATTGATATTCGAAATCCGTTTGAAGACGGCATTCCAGAAGACCCGGCAGAGCTTGCCGCAAAAAAAGCATTTATCTTGAGCCGCGATTCCCTTGTGAACAACATTGTCTCGGACGACGCTAAGGAAACCTGGATTTGTCTTTCGCTTGAAAAATATGACGGCGGAATTGACTTTGCGACAGAAGCGATTGCCCGCCCTGCTCAAAAAGTCATTCTTGAAGAAGCTGCTCTTTCCGACGGCTCGTACACATTCAAGCCGACCGGCATGTCATACAGCGAAATGGAAGAAAACGATGTGGCCGGCCGCGAGTGCGCCATCCGTGTTTTGTGCGGTTTTGCCGTGATGCTCCTCTGTCTCGTGCTTTTCGTGCGCTCCCTCCGTGGCGTTATCGTTCCAATCCTTGCGACAGTTGCCGGAATCGGTTCTGTTTTGGGTTTGAGCGCGCATATTGGCATTATGGCAGACTCAAACATGATTACACTCCCGATTCTTTTGGGCATGGCACTTTCTGTGGGCTATTCGATTCATTTTGTAAACTCGTTCCGAATGCATTTTCGTCGCATTGGAATCCGAAAAGAGTCAGTCGTCAAGGCAGTCGAAGAAACAGGCTGGCCGATTCTGTTCACTGTAATAACGACAGTCGCTTCCCTCGTCTCGTTCCTTTTTTCAGGCATCGGTCCGATTCGCTGGGTAGGCGGCATTTCATCGTCAATTGTCTTTGCCGTGTATCTGTACGTCATCGTTTTGATTCCGATTCTGATGAGTTATGGTAGGGATAAAACAAAAGCGGAAGCCGATACTTCCGGTGCAACATCCGCTGACATTGCATTTTCGCACTTCGGTGAAAAAGTCATTCGCCATTCGGGAATTGTCGCGCTCGTTTCGGGGATTCTGATTCTTTTGATGATTCCGAGCATTTTGAAAATCAGGGTGAACATGGACTACACCGAGATGATGGGAAAAAAGATTCCGTATGTGGCGCGGATTTTGGACATGCTTTCGGGAAAACTCGGAAGTTTGTACAGCTACGACGTAATGATAGAAGAAAATGACACTGAGGCATTCAAAACGTCCGCTCACTTTGTTGCGCTCGATCAGCTTGAAAAAGAACTCGGTTCCCTTTCGCTCACGAAAATCTCAGGCACAAAACCGCGGGTCACTTCCGCATGTGGCATGATGAAAGAAATCAACCGCATGTTTTCGGACGATAATCCGGACTTTTACAAGATTAACGAAGACGATGGAGTAATTGCACAGAACTTGATTTTTTACGATGACAGCTTCAAGGACTGGTTTGACATCGGTTCGGACAACTTCGGAACAACTCATGTTCATGTGGAGCTTTCAGGCTATGACGCAAAGAGAATCGTTGAGAACATAAACGGAGCAAAACAGACCGCTCAAAAATTGTTCCCGACGGCAAAAATCAGCATAGTCGGCGAAGTCGTTGAATATGCGGAAATGAACCATAAGCTCGTGACGGCGGAATTGAAGTCGTTCAGCCTCTCGTTCGTGATTATCGCCCTGCTTTTGATTCTCGCATTCTCAAGCTTCAGGACGGGACTTATCGGAATGATTCCGAACATTGCGCCTGTCGTGGTTGTCGGCGGCGTGATGGGCTACGCGGGATTTTCACTCGACATGCTCACGATGACGATTATGCCGATGATTCTCGGAATTGCCGTAGACGACACGATTCACTTCATAAACCACATAAAACTCGGAATCGAAAAGACCGGCGACCTTAAAAAAGCGATTGTCACCGCCTTTCTGGAAATCGGAAAGACGATGGGAATGACCACATTCATTTTGTGCGCGATGTTCTTCGTGTACCTGTTCAGCCCGCTCAACTGTCTTTCACGCGTAGGACTTCTTGCAATCGTGGGACTTTCGAGCGCGCTCGTAGCGGACTACACGCTCACACCGGCACTGATGTTTTTGACAAAACCATTTGAAAAGAAAACTGAAAAGGGGGAAACAAAATGAAAAAACAAATTCTGACACTTGCGCTTGCGGCTTTTACGACCTTTGCGTTTTCAGAAGAACTCACGGGCTATGAAATTGCAAAACGTGCGGACGGCGTTGAAAAAGCGAAAACGTCTTCTTACACCGCCACAATGACGCTCACTGACAAAAAAGGCTCGGTTCGTGTCCGCGAGATTTCTATGAAAGAAAAAGATTTCGGCGACACTACAAAAACGCTCGTTGTATTCACCGTTCCGAAAGATGTTGCCGGAGTTGCATATCTCATGTTCGAGTACGACGAAAAATCGGACGGCACAAAACCTGACAGCGACAACTGGCTTTACATGCCAGCGATGAAAAAAGTCCGACGAATCTCAGGCTCGACCCGGCAGGACGACTTTATGGGCACGGATTTTACATACGAGGACATGGGCGAGCGCGGGCTTTCAAAAGACACATTTAACTTGCTCGGAAAAGAGAGCATCGACGGCGTTGAATGTTACAAAGTTGAAGCCGTTGCCAAAGACAAAAAAGAAAAAAATCCACGCCGCGTTCTCTGGTGGCGAAGTGACAACTATCTTCTTCAAAAGGCTGAATTTTACGACAGACAGAACACGCTCCAGAGGGAACTTTCGTGCTCCGACATCAAGCAGATAAACGGATTCTGGACGACAGGAAAAATGTTCATCAAAAATGTGCAGACAAACCATTCGACCCTGCTTGAAATGAAGGACGTTCAGTACGGGCTTGAACTTTCCGACAGCCTGTTCACCGTAAGTTCGATTGAGCGAGGAAATGTGAGATAAACGGGCGGTCCCTGCGTCCGGTTCGACTCCGCTCACCGACCGCAGGTCGCTATGTCCGCCCTTCGCTCACGCTCATTGCCAGCTAAAGCTGGCAACTGACGGGGCTCCCAGCGCTACCGCAAGGATTTGCCATGAAACATATCAGCTTTTTCATTCTTCAATCTTGCTTTTTCATCTTTCCGTTTTTTTCGCAGGAAATACAGTTTTCAGGAAATCTTTCAGCCAATGCCGGACTCGGACTTCCGTACACGGAAAATTCCTACGAATTTGTCCTCGGAGAAATGAAAGCGCAGGGGGAAGTTTCCGTTTTTGGACAAAAAAGCTCGCTCTACGCAAACGGATTTCTGATCTTTGACGCGCTTAAAAACCATTCAAATTCTTTGGACTTTGTGAGCGGCAATGAAAAACTCGGAGGAAGCGTCAGGG
>CAMVSS010000083.1 GCA_947170195.1 uncultured Treponema sp.
GGATGTATTCGCTGGCGACAATCTCCGTGACGACTGGAAGACCGTATTTTTCGCCGGCCTCTTTGAGATATTTTAAGCCTTCTTCGCCCAAGCCCTGAAATGAATACGGAGATGTTCGTGGTTTGTATGCGCCGCCGCGGAGCATTGTAGCACCACTGGCTGCAACAGCCGCCGCCGCATCAAGCATCTGCTGACGGCTTTCGACTGCGCAGGGACCTGCAATAGCAACAAGGCGGCTCCCGCCCACGCGGATAATCTGACCGCGATTGTTCGGAATCTCCACTATAGAATTTTCCGGCTTGAATTCTCTGGAAGCCATTTTGTACGGTTTTGAAATCGGAATGACCTTAGCAACGCCCGGGAGCACTTCGACTTCGCGCACGTCCATGGCAAGCTTTCCGACTGCGGCAAGGATGGTTGATTCCTCGCCTTTGACTTCGTTCAGTTTAAAGGAGCGGCTTTTCAGTAAAGATTTGATGTTTTCTTTTTCGCTGTTTGAAATGTCTTTCTTGAGTACAATGACCATTTTTTTCGCTCCTTCTGTTCTTGAAACATTTTCATGTGATTTTTTTTCTTCGAAAGTCTAGCATAAATCACACAAAATGAAAACGACAGGAAATTTTTGTTTTTTATGGAAGCGAAGTCAGAAAAATCATCATTCTCTCATGGCTTTTTGTTCTTTTTTGTTTGCGTACATCTCTTTGTCCGCCCTTTTGAAGACATCTTCAGCAGTTTCGTCTTTTTCGGGCGAGAAGATTGCGACTCCGATTGCGGCAGAGATTCTTTCCCAAGGTTCAGATTCAGGTTTCAGACTCTCCATCTTCATTATCAGAAAAAATTCTTCTAGAAGGTCCTTTATGTTTTTCAGGTCGCCGTTTTCTAGGATTACAACGAATTCATCTCCGCCAATTCTGAATACCGGAGAATGCTGGAATACATTGCACACGATATGGCACAGCTTTTGGATCGCCTTGTTTCCCTGCTCATGTCCGTAAGTGTCGTTTATGCGCTTTAAGAAATTGAGGTCGATCATCGCGATGCCGAAATCAGTTTTTCCTTCCTCCAGCTGCAATGAAAGCCTGTTTAGCTCGCAGTCATAGGCCAGCTTGTTCCTGATTCCGGTGAGTGCGTCCTTGTTCGCAAGCTCGTTCATCTTTACGGCAAGCTTCTTTGTGTCGGTCAGCTCTCTGGTTGTCTTAAACAGGCTTCTGATGTAATTCTCAATCTCCAAAATCATTTCGGAAACCTGGTTGGACAAATCTGATATTTCATTTTTCCCGTGGGTGTGTCGCTCGATTTCTCCTGCAATGGATGAATCTTTATTTATCGCGTACTTTTTTATGCTTTCGTTCAGGAATACGAGTTTTGAGATGTAGTTTTTGTAGATGAAAATAAGAGTGGCGATCACCGCGGTTATGAGAATAACTGCTGACCAGATCATTTGCATGAAGGTCTGGATCAGAATTTCTTTGTTCACCTTGTCGACTTCGATTTCTGTACCGATTATTCCCATCGTACGTCCTTCTATTACGAGCGGGACGTAGTATGCGAATGTCTTTCCGTATTCATTGTCAAACACGTCGAATCCTGAAGGTTTTTTACCTGTCTCCCAGGCTTCCCTCATCTTTGGGTAAAAATCCAGTTTTTCGTCGAAATAATCGTCGAGAATATCCATCATTCCCTTCGTGCGCTCATCCTCTTCGGGAAAACCTTCCCTCGCGGCGTCGATCATCCAAAAAAGGTGCTTGTCATCTCCGGTCGGAAACGTGTAGTAGGTGTAAATTACGCTGAAAGATTCCCTCGCTTCCTCAAAAGTGTGTAGCCAGTATTCGAACTGCCATGTTGCCCATGCTTTTTGAACTTCAAAATCCAGTTCCTCAAAGCTTATGTCTCTTCCGAGCGATTTTCCGGGATAAAATTCGGCGAATATGTCTCCAAATTCCTGACGCGCAACAGTCCAGTCACCTGAAAAGTCGAGCGGAATCAGCACGTCGTCGAGGTGATTGGTCCACCACTTCTGGAACTGCACGAAATTTTTTGCATCCGCCATGATTAGCGTTTCGAGGTAGTCACAGATATTGGTTATGTTTCTCTCGCAATCCTTTTGATATGAGGTGGTCTGATTTTTGTACGTACGGATTCCGTTTACAGAGAGTGTTCCAACTGTGAAAACAAAAAAAATCAATGAGAACTTGAATAAAAGGCTGTCTCTTCTCTTCTCCATTGTACTATTTTAGCACGTTATTTAAAAATCGTAAAAAAATTTAAAAAAAAGGAAAGGCAACCCTGCAAGTTTCAGAACTTGCTGACAAAAGGCTCCTTTCCTTTTTTTTTATTACATGCACGATCAGTTGGTTGAATTGAAGCTTACTGTTCGAAGAATATCTCCGAAGACGCCCGCCGCCGTAACACCGGCTCCTGCTCCATATCCGCGAACTGTCAGCGGAATTGGAGTATATCGCTTTGTTTCGAATACGAAAGCGTTTTCTCCGCCGCGCACTCCGTAAAGCGGATCGGAAGGTCCTACTTCAAGCATTCCGACAGAAACTTTTCCGTCCTTTATGCTCGCGCCCATTCGGAGAACTTTGTTCTCTTTTTTAAGCTCTGCCATCTTCTTTTCGAAGTATGCGTCAACTTTCGGCAGGTTTGCCATGAATTCGTCGACAGTTCCCTCGATATTGAAATCCTCAGGGAAGATTGAGTTCATTTTTATAGCGTCCAGCTCGATTGGAATTCCTGCCTCGCGAGCTATGATGAGCGCTTTTCGGGCAACGTCTGTGCCCTTTAAGTCGTCGCGTGGATCAGGCTCTGTAAATCGCAGCTCTTTTGCTTCTTTTACGGCCTCGGAGAATTTCTTGCCCTCGTCGAGCTTTCCGAAAATATATGAGAGCGAGCCTGACATGATTCCGTTGAAACCTGTCAGTGCATCACCTGATTTGAACAAGTTCTGCAATGTGTCGATGATCGGGAGCCCTGCTCCGACGTTCGTCTCGTACAAGAAGCGGCAGCTGTTTGCATTTGCGACATCTCTCAGATGGCGATAGAAGTCCATGCTCATTGAATTTGCGCGTTTGTTAGGAGTTGCGATGCTCATTCCGGCCTTAAAGATGTCGAGATATCGTTCTGGAAGGTCGTAGCTTGCCGTACAGTCAACGAATACTGGGTTGAGAGGTTTCGTGTCACGAACAAATTCGAGGATTTCGTCCACGCTTGATGACATGGTGGCTTTTTTGATGTCGTCCCTCCATGTTGAAAGGTCGAGACCGTTTCCGTCGAGAAGCATTCCCTCTGCCGTCGAAATGCACAAAACCTTTACGTCCACGTTCTGCTCAAGAAGCTTCTCGTGCTGGTCGCGAATCTGGTCGAGCAGCGCACCACCGATGGTTCCTGCGCCGAATGCAAAAACTTCGATAGGCTGTGCCGTGTTGAAGAAGAACAGGTGTGCAGCGCGGACGGCTGTCTCGTCAAATTCCCTGTCGATTACTACAGAGATTGAACGCTCGCTTGAGCCCTGCGCGATTGCAAGAATGTTGATTCCGCGTGAAGACAGTGAGTTGAGGAATTTTCCGGCTACGCCGCAGTTCTGCTTCATGCCGTCACCGATTATCGAGACAATGGCGGTGTAATCCTGCACTTTTATCTTGTTCATTACGCCTTCACGGATTTCAAGCGCGAATTCCGTTGAAAGAACGTCCTCTACTGCCTGAGCCTCGCTCTGCTTTACGCAGAACGAAATCGTGTATTCAGATGACGACTGAGTTATGAGCAGCACTGAGATTCCTGCCCGCGTTACAGCCGCAAATATTCTTGATGCGACGCCGGTTTTGCCTTTCATGCCGCTTCCTGAAACGGAAATGAGCGACGTGTTCTTGAGGCATGAGATTCCCCGGACAGGGCCAGCTGCTTTTTCTGACTCAAAAGGACCTCGTCCGATTCGGGTTCCTCTTGCTGAAGGATTGTGTGAATTCAAGCTCCAGGCTTCGATTCCCTTTGCGGCGAGCGGAGCCAGAGTTTTCGGATGAAGAACCTTTGAGCCGAAGAATGAAAGCTCCATGGCTTCTTCATAGGTCATATCCTCAACAAGGATTGCGTCAGGAACTACGCGAGGATCTGCGGTATAGATTCCGTCCACGTCAGTCCAGAATTCACAGCGCGATGCGCCCAGGCTTGCTGCGACGACTGATGCGCTGAAGTCTGATCCGTTTCTTCCGAGAAGCCCCATTCTCGGAGTGTCCTCGTAATGTGCTGTCCAAGAGCATACGAAACCAGGAAGCAGGAGAATGCGTGCCTGATTCGGTTCTGCGCCATCCCTGTATGGAGCGAATGCAGTTCCGGTTCTCGTGTAGTCAGGATCACCTTCTTTCTGATCGCCGGTTGTAAAAATAAATCTTCGTGAGTCGAGAAGAAGAACGCTCTGTTCTTTTGCCTGAAGAACTGCATTTACGATTGGAACGCAGCAGAGCTCGCCCATTCCCATGATTCGGCAGTGTATTGATTTAGGACATTCGCCGAAAGATGCGACTCCGTTCAGGAGCCTTTCGAGTTCTGTAAAATTCGGCTCGATTTTTTTCAGAATTTCTTTTGCATCAAAACCTTTGAGCGATGCCTGTATCTCGTCACAGATATCGACATGGGTTTTTCTTATGCTTTCTACGAAGGTGGATGCGTTCCCGCCTGTGATGCAGCCGTCTATTGCTGATTGCAGACTGTTTGATACTCCGGCTACTGCGGATACAATAACGCTGATGCGGTCTGTCTTTGCGCGTCCAATCATGATTTCCACAGAATCAAGAATTCTTCGTGCGCTTCCCATTGAAGTTCCGCCAAATTTGAGTGTAAGCATAAGTTCCTCGTATAAAAAAATCTTTTTACCATTATAGTGGAATTCAAGTTTGTGCTCAATCTATAGTAAGATTATAGTAGAAACTAAAGTCATCCCCTGAAAATTGCAGCTTTTTCGAAGTCGAAATGATTTTTCTGCTGGATTTTAAAAATGGAGATTTTTGAGAAAATCTGTTTTCAATTTCCGAAAAAAAATTTAATATGTAGTTATGTCAGAGTGTAAAAAAGGATTGATACTTGAGGGTGGCGCAATGCGCGGACTTTTTACCGCCGGTGTCATCGATGTCTTTTTGGAAAATGGAATTCAATTTGACGGTGCTGTTGGAACTTCTGCCGGAGCAACTTTCGGATGCAACTTTAAGTCAAGACAGCCTGGACGAGTTTTGCGCTACAACAAAAAATATGCCGGTGACAGCCGTTACTGCAGTATTTCCTCACTCATAAAAACCGGAAATCTTTACAATGCAGATTTTTGCTATCGCAGGCTCCCCGATGAACTTGATCAGTTCGATTATGAAACTTACCGAAAAAATCCGCTTGAGTTTTATTGCGTTGTTACTGATGTTGTCACCGGTAAGCCGATGTACAAAAAACTCGATACGTGCGATCAGACCGACCTGACCTGGATGCGCGCTTCGGCTTCAATGCCGCTCGTCTCAAAAGTTGTCGAGGTCGACGGATACAAGCTTTTGGACGGAGGAATCACCGATTCGATTCCGCTTGCTTACTTTGAGGAGCTTGGCTATAACAAAAATGTCGTCGTTCTTACGCAGCCGAGAAAATACGAGAAGCAGCGTTCCGGCGCGCTCTGGCTCATGAAGCTTCTTCTCAAAAAATATCCTGAGGTCGTCAAGGCGATGGAAAAGCGTCACGAGGTCTACAACCTCCAGAAGAAAGAAGTCTTTGAAAAAGCCGATCGCGAGGATTTGATCGTAATATGTCCGGAGAAACCGCTTGGCATCAGCCGCACGGAAAAGAACCCGGACGAACTTCAGAGATGCTATGATCTTGGCCGTCGAGCGGCGCTTACAAATCTTGAGAGAGTCAGAAGTTTTTTGAAAAATTAGCAGAAAAAACGATTTTACCTATTGACTGTTTTTTGTATTTGTTTTATATTGTGCAAACCAATTGCGGTGTTAGCGAAGCTGGTTATCGCGCTGGCCTGTCACGCCGGAGATCGCGGGTTCGAGCCCCGCACATCGCGAAAAAAACGTTCAGGTTTTCCTGAACGTTTTTTTATGTCCTTTTGTTTTTTTCAAATTAATCGGGTTTCAGAGGCTTATTTTACAGGCGCATTTTTTGTCCTGTTGAACTGGCTGTCCAGAGCGTCCAGATAGCCTGAGAATTCGTGGATTCTTGGGGAATCATCGTAATCTTCATCGGAAATAGGCGATATGTCAAAATTGTGAGCCAGAGCAAGCGAGTAAAAAATCGGGTTCACGGACTTTAATGCGAACATCATCGCTTGTGCGCGTGAGATATTTTCTTTTTCGTCCCTTATTTCCTTTGCCAGCTCCAGTGTTTGTATCCATGTCGATGTCTGGAGATTGTAGTTTTTTCCAGGCACCTTTTTTGTCAGCATTTCCTTGAAGTCGCGGTATTCTTTCGGGCTGAATGATGGCGCGTTCTTTTGTTTGAAAATAGGCCTTCCTGCGCAACGGGCGATTTTTTTCGAAACCTTGTTTATGAGAATGTATAAAATCACTGTCAGCGGTGGAATGAGATAATTTATCATAATCAGTGCACCTTCCGATAATCGATGACCAGGCAGTTTTTTCCGTTGGTCTTCGCGTAGTGGAGAAGCTGGTCGGCTTCAATGATCATTCTTTCGAGGGATTCGCCACCTTGGTTCTGGTAAACTCCGATTGAGAGGGTGATTTGAATTGTGATCCCGTTTACCTCGATGGTATTGTTCCTGTAGTAGTCGATGAGATTTATAATCAGCTTTCTGGATGAATCGTCGAAGATCTGGCAGATAAGTATGAATTTTTCTCCGACCTCGCGCACTAAAAGCACGTTGTCGTCACCTTTGATTCTTCTTGTGATTTCGTTGCACAGCGAAACAAGAACTTTGTCACCTGTAGCATGCCCGAAAGTATCGTTGACGAATTTGAAGCTGTCTATGTCGATGTAAGCGATTGCGGCGATGTCAGTTCGTGGAGCCCATTCTGTGAGGAGCCGTCTGTTGTATACTGATGTAAGCTGGTCGAAATAGGTTATATGCTTGTCCAGAAAACTTTTGCACTTTTCGATTGTAAACAAATCAGTGACCGTGTTGAGCATTGAGGCCAGGCAGCATGATAAAGTGATCACTTGCAGCGTCAGCGATGACGGAACCTGAGGAATATATTTTTTTAGGAATAGAAGTATGATTGTTATGAGCGCATAAAACGGAAGAAACGTATTCGTAAGCCTTGCGCGCTCCGTTCCCATTATAAAAAATATCTTGGTTTTTAGAATGCCTTTTATTGTTGCGACAAAAATCAGTGTGATTGCGAATGAATCTGCCGGAAGCACTGCAAAGAAAGCGGCTCCAACAATATACATCAGGTTGATGCCGAGCAAATCCAGCTTGGTAATCTGAATAAAATCACTTGCATTGAAGATTATTGTTGCGAAAGATATCAAGGCTGCTGCCGCGAAAAGGACGATGAAAGGAAGTTTGTAATGCAGAAAAATTCCTGTGGCAACAAGGAAGCCTGAATAGAGAAAAAGTTCGAGGCTGTTCTTAAGCGTAATCCTGCGCAGGAATTTTAAGAAAAAATCATTTGCATCGTTTAAAGAAATCATTTTTTAATCACCTATTTAAAGATAACATGAGGAGTTTGCAAAATCAAATAAAAAAAAGAATCTGTAAAAATATATAAAACCTATTGACTTGGTAGGTAAACCGAGTGTATACTTTTATTAGTCTATTAAAAAAAGGGAGATTAAATTATGGCTAAAATTTACACTTCTGCCGACCAGCTCATAGGACATACGCCTCTTCTTGAGCTGAGCCACATCGAAAATGAGAATAAGCTTGAAGCAAAAATCATTGCTAAACTTGAATATTTTAATCCTGCCGGAAGCGTAAAAGACAGGGTTGCGAAGGCTATGCTTGATGATGCCGAGAAAAAGGGTATCCTGACAAAGGATTCCACGATTATCGAGCCGACTTCTGGAAACACCGGTATCGGGCTTGCCGCTGTTGCAGCAGCTCGTGGCTACCGAATCGTCATCGTAATGCCTGAAACGATGTCCATTGAGCGACGCCAGCTGATGAAAGCTTACGGAGCAGAACTTGTCCTCAGCCCGGGTTCAAAAGGAATGAAAGGTGCGATTGAAAAAGCCGAGGAAATAAGGGCTTCCACACCAAACAGCTTTATTGCGGGTCAGTTCGTAAATCCTGCAAACCCTAAGGCTCATCTTGAGACTACCGGACCTGAAATCTGGGAAGACACTGACGGAAAGGTAGATATTTTTGTTGCCGGAGTTGGTACTGGCGGAACTGTAACAGGTGTAGGTCAGTATTTGAAATCAAAAAATCCTGATGTGAAAGTTGTTGCTGTCGAGCCTAAATCTTCAGCTGTTCTTTCTACAGGAATTCCTGGTCCTCACAAAATTCAGGGAATCGGCGCAGGATTCATTCCTGATGTTCTTGATACAAAAGTTTATGATGAAGTTATCCCTGTTGACAATGACGATGCTTTCGCGACCGGAAAACTCATAGGAAAAAAAGAGGGTGTGCTTGTAGGTATTTCTTCAGGAGCTGCAGTTTGGGCTGCTATTGAGGTCGCAAAACGTCCTGAGAACAAGGGCAAGAACATCGTTGTTCTTCTTCCTGACACTGGTGACAGATATCTTTCTACACCGCTGTTCTCTGAGTAAGGATGCTTTAGAATTTTTGCAGAAAATATAAATTTTTTGCAAAAATTCTAATAACTGATATTGACTCTTTTTGTTGAATCAGTTAGTATATCTTCACGTTCGCAAGAACGAGGTTTGATCCCTTAGCTCAGTCGGTAGAGCAACGGACTGTTAATCCGTGTGTCGCTGGT
>CAMVSS010000084.1 GCA_947170195.1 uncultured Treponema sp.
CTCTCAGAAAGGTCATCTGGAGCTTCTTGCGACTTGCGGAACTTATGCTTTCCTGCCTCACTATGGCGACATGAAGGAAATCCTTAACGCTCAGGTTGAGACAGGTCTTTACTCTCACCGCCAGTATTTCGGCTCAAATCCGGACGGTTTTTATCTTCCTTACATGGGCTATGTGAACGGAATCGAGGATGTCCTTCGCTCTTATGGTTTCAGCTACACGATCGTCGATATCCGCAGCACTCTTTTCAGCGACACGATTCCTAAAAACGGTATTTTCTCTCCTGTGCGATGCGCGCCTTCTGTTGACGGCGGTCTTTCCACGACGCCTCTCGCGCTTTTTTCGCAGGATGCGGACACTCCGGACGATATAAAGGCTTTCGCGATGGCATCTGTCTACAAGGACACTGAGAGGGATATCGGCTTTGAGCTTTCTGCTGACGAGCTTTCTTCTCTCGGCGTGCTCGAGAATGGCAGCGCGCGCATTCCTTACGGATACGGATATTGGTCTCGTGCCGGTGAGGGTAGAATCTATTCCGCAGAAAAAGCCTCTGCACAGCTCAAAAAGGATGCCGAGGAGTTTGTCGCCGCGAAGGTCGCCAAGCTTGATGTCGCCGCAAGGTGCATTGAAAAGGGTAATCCGTCGCTCCTGTGTGTCGTGGACGCGAAGTCTCTTGGCCAGGACTGGTCTGAGGGCATCGACTGGCTTGAGAATGTAATCCGCGGAATCGATAAGACTGATGTCCAGCTTTCTGATTTCACTTCTCTTCTCGACAATAAATTTTCTCTCGAAAAAATCAGGCCTTATCCTGGTGCCGCTCAGGGCAACAGCTATGGTGAGGATCTTCTGGACAGCACGAACGGCTGGATGATCCGCTACACAAGAAAAATGAGCGAGCGCATGGTCGATCTTTCTGACCGCTTCCCGAACGAAACAGGTCTTAAGGTCCGTCTTTTGAACCTTGGCGCGCGCGAGCTTATGCTTGCCCAAAGCGGTGAATGGGCGCACATGATTCATGACGGGCTTTTCCCTGAGTATGCAACGGAGCGATTCAAGGAAGCTATCCGCTCGTTTATGATTGTCTTTGATGCCCTCGGATCTAACGTGGTCAGCACGGAATGGCTCACGAATCTTGAGAAAGAGCACACGATTTTCCCTTGGATGAATTTCAGGATTTTCTCAAAGAAGCAGTAGGATTTTTTTCCGAGATTTTTTGATTTTCTCACAGAGAGCACGGAGTCCATGGAGTGATTTTCAGAGTTATGTTATTCGTTCCTGTAATTCGCGCTCTCTGTGAACTTTTAAACTCCGTTAGGAATTTTATTGGCTTGATTTGACAACGGATCACGCCGTGCCATCATTACTCTTCCTCAAAGCTTTCTTCTGAAAGGTTCTGGAGTGACTGGAGAGTGCTTTTCTGGCGGTTGAATGCGACCGCCGTGTTTTTTGCCTCTACCGCAGGCTCGTATTTTATGCAGAGCGGCTCTTGTTTTGCCAGGTCTATTGCCTCGTTCCATTTGATGATTGCCTGCTCGTAGTTTCCTTCCGAGTAATAAGAGAGTCCTTCGAGGTACGCCGCGTCCACTTTCTTGAGCGCGTCTTTTCTTCCGCGGTCTCCGATGTTGACTTTTGCTGACAGGCTGATGTGGTTCACCGGATTTGCGGATGATGTCAGGTCGAGCGTGTAGCAGACATCCATCTTGACGGATTTTAGTTTGAATTCGCTTCCCATGCTGATCCTTGGGTTTCCGCCCTGAAGCAAGACCCCTGCCTGGAACGCGAAGTATTTTGTGATGTAGGTTTCTGCCCCGACTCCGACTGAGAATTTTCCGCTGTCGGAGATCGACTGTAAATTTATCGGCTGGCGGAATTCCGCGGTGAGCAGCAGGTATTTGAACGGCTTGTATGAAAGTCCTACCGCTATGCGTGTTGGCAGCGGATCGTCTTTTTTGACTGATGATCCGAATCCTGTCAGCGATGCGCCGAGGTTGTTCGCCGACAGCCCTATGGCGAGGTTTGCGTTCCTGTCCTGATAGAATTTGAGGGCATTGAATCTCATGAGGATTCCGACGTCGCCCATTATTCCAAGTCCTGATTGCTCAAGTCCTGATTTTTTTATGATTTTGTCCGTCGTGTTGTCCGTGTAGTCCGGCATTCCTCTCCAGGAAACCCTCGCGTTCGCTCCGACTGTCAGTCCCTTGAATTTGTAGCCGGAGAAGAAATTGTATGCCGCGTTGAAGGTCGCCGATGTCTCCGTGTAGTAGCTTCCGGCAAGATGGTCTCCGAAGATGTTGTACTCGGTGAAGGGGAGGTAGAAGCACTTTATCTGCGCTCCGTAGCCGAATTTCCCGCTTCTCCGTGTCGCGCTGAGCGTTTCCAGGGCCGAGTCTGAGATCCATGCGTTGTGGGAGACGGAGACCTGGGTGTATTCCTGGATGGCGCTTGCCGCAGGATTGTAGTCAAAGAATGCGATGTCGTCGCAAAGTCCTGTGAATGCCGAGCCTAGCGCCTCTATTCGTCCGCCGGTGGCTATGTTGAGCGACCTGAATGTGGTGAGTGCCTCATTGTCATCGGCGAAGGAGTCAAAGGCTTTGGCGAGCTTTGTGTTCACTGTCAGAAGGTCGAGTGAAAAAGCCCGTGCAAGCGAGAGAAAAATCAGTATTGCGGTGACAAATATTTTTTTCATTTATTACGCTATTATTTTCGGAAAATTATCTCCAATCAATAATATTTTTACCGAAAATATAGAGAAAGCCTCTTCTTTTTTTGTTTTGAGAACGACGGTTTTTGAAGTCAGGAAGTGGTTTTAGGTCATGACTTTTTTTAAGAAATTTTTGATTGCTCAGTTTGTGTTTTTGTTCTCTGTTTTTGCCGTTTGTGCAGATGACGGGACAGGTGCGTCTTCAGCGGAGGTTCCGGTTCAGGTGCCGGAGCAAAAGGCCGTGTCGCTTTCGCAGATTGACTCATTGATTTCTTCCGGGAACTACAATGATGCCCTGCGCGCGCTGACAGCATACATGAGCGAGCATCCCGATGACTTCGACCGCGCCCAGAAGCGGGTCGACAAGGTTCTGAAAGCGCGCGATTTGTTCAATCAGAACGCCAAGAAGCTGGTTGACATGATAAAAACTGGCGAGGGCGATCAGATTGAGAAGCTTGAGAAGATTACCGCCCTCGAAAAATCCGAGGTGAGCCCGACGGAAAACGTGTCTGAGTTCACGGGTCTTGCCCGGCGTACCGTTGCGCTTGGCGACGTTCTTATCTCCTACAACAGGATAATGCACCAGGGAATCAGGCTCATTGAAAACGGGCGTTTCTCGGAGGCCGCGCTCAAATTCGAGGAAGGGTTTCTGATAAAGAACGAGCTTTCCGACATCGTTTTTGAGGAAGGCGCGGATGCGTCGTCCGGTTCGGAAAACGGCGAGCAGCAGGGAATACTGGTCGAGTACGAGAAAGACATAACTGAAGGTGTCAGCGCGGCTGTTAAAAAAATCAAGGAGCTCGACGCAGGAACTGTCTCATCCCAGGGATTTAAGGCTCTCGAGGGTGAGTGCGAGAATGCTTACGCTGACTTCATCAGGAACATAAAGGCAAAAAACTATGACGCCTCCCTGAAATCTTTCGAGAGGGTGAGGCTTTCGTTTTCGAAACTGTCCGGCATGAGGAATTCGATCATGAAGGAAGCCCGCGAGCTTGACCGGTTCGACGAGATTGCGAACGAGAGAAATCCGCTTTTGATGGGCACTTCGTACATAACTTTCTACCAGCGTTTTGTGCTCGGCGACGAGACCAACGCGAACACCGGTATCATCGGTGCCATAGACGCGTTCTGGAACACCAGGGTCGAGTCGATGAAGAACGAGATCAACGAGGTCGTTTACGGCGCGCTCGCGACGATTCAGAATGAGATCCCTGAGGACAAAATTTTTGAGAAATATCATCTGATCGAAAAGCATCAGAAAACTCTTTCCCTAGCAAAAAATTTCTCCATGCTTGCGGTGGATGTCCAGTCGCTTTATCAGATGCCTGAAAACATGGACGGAACGACGGTAGGCGCGAGCTTCAAGGATTATGAGATTTCGATGAATTTCGTCGAGAAATATCTTTCCGACCTCAGCCTTGCCTATGCAGGAGCCGAGAGGATCGCGCTTGAGGACAAACGCTCGGCGAAATCTGACGGTGAAAGCGGCAGAATCGGCGACGAGGTGTTTTCAGAGACGCTTGAGTCTGTTTCCAGATGTGATGAGATTCAGCGCGATGCGAAGTTTTATCTTGAGCGCATGAATCAGGAGAAAGCCCTTGAGGATTCCTACTTCGCCGAACGAAAGGTGCGTATGGAAGAGGAGGAGAGAAGAAAGGCCGATAGCATAGCGAGCGGAACGGAGCTTTCAGTCAGAAAAAATCAGAGCGCGGGAACCGATGTCTCTGACGAGCGCGCTGATTTCAGGCCTGCGATCGCATATTTTGTTTCGGTCAGCAACCAGAATATTCTGCGCGCCACACGCTGCGAACAGAATCTCTGGGCTTTCCTTGCGCAGGGATATCTGCACAACGGCAATCTCTCTTGCGGCGAGGTCGAGGATGACCTCAGGACTGTACAGAACTATCTGGACGGAAAAGAAGAAGACAATCTCGTGAAAAAATATCCGAAAGAGGCGAAGCTGCTCTGCGCCGATGTCTCAAAGAAAATCGCCGAGGAAAAAGAGCTGCTGGTCTCATACCGCGCGGTCCTTGACGGCGGGGCAAAATTCCGAGGCGTGGACAGCCAGTATGATTCTGGCAGGGACGGAATCGAGGAGCTTATAAAAAAACTGGATTCCCTTTCCGTACGCAATGCGGATCTGGCGAAAAAAGCCGATTCTCAGGTTCGGCTTGCCTCCATCGCGTCTGATGAAGGTCACAGTCAGTATCAGAAAGCCCTTGCCGCGTTCAACAGGAATGATTTTGTGAGCGCGAACAAGGCCGTTGAGTCCGCATCTGAGAAGTTCGCGGAGTCTCTTGACTATCAGTTTGATGAAGATGTCAGGATGATGCGCGAGGACACTCTTTCCGCCCTCGCATCCAAGATCCTTGCGGCGGAGAACGAGAAAGTTATACGCGAGGTATTCGCTCTCAAGGAGCAGGCATCGAACTATTATTACTCAAGCGATTTCGATGCGGCGGAGAACACCCTGGTGAAAGCCCAGACTTTGTGGAGCTCGGTGAATGCTGAGAGCGACCCGGAGATCGAGGAGCTTTTGACTTCCGTAAAGAATATCAAGAGTCTCGAGTTCGGTCGAATCATCCTTTCTTCCGACCCTCACTATGCGGAGCTTTCGAATACGCTCAACATGGCAAAACTGAGCTTTGAGAGGGGCGTGGCTTACAGAAAGCAGGGAGACAATGACGCTGCCGTCGAGGCTTTCAATGTTTCCCTGACGAATATACGAAATGTTCAGAACGTCTATCCGCTGAACAAAGAGGCTCGCCTCATAAACCTTAAGATTCAGCAGGAGCTTGATCCTGATGGATTCCCGTCCCTGTTTGAGAAGCAGTACCGGGATGCGAAAGCAAATCCTAAGCTCAACGAGCGTCTTGCGGATCTTCAGGACCTTTACGAGGTTAACCCGAAATATCCGGGGCTTGCGAAGGATATTTATAATCTTGAGGAAGACCTCGGAATGCATCCGAAGAAGGTCGTCAAGTCCGACGCAAGGGTTCTTGCCCAGAGCAGGCTTTCGGAAGCTAAGGCTCTGTTCAATTCCGCGGGCGACAACGACGAGAAGCTTTCTCAGGCTCTTGCCAAGGTAAATGAGGCTATACTCCTGGACTCAACAAATGCCGAGGCGAAGAACGTAAAGCTTTCAATTCAGCTGAAAATCGGAAATCAGGCTACGGCGATATTGTCTCAGGCTGACGAGAAGCTTTATGCGGAGGCAGGTCGTCTTTTCAATCAGCGAAAATTTGAGGAGGCGAACTCCGTGATGAACGAACTTTGGAAGAGCAGCGCGGCAAAAAAGAGCAGGAAGGTCATCGACCTGAGAAACCGAATCGCGCGCCGTTTGTAGGAGTCTTTGTAAAAGAAAGTCATGGAAAGGAATATGAAATACAGGAAGATTTTTGCATCAGTTTTATCTGCCGTTTTTGTTTTAGCGGCTGGTGTTTCTCGGATTTTTGCCCAGAGCAACCTGTCGAAGGAAGTTTTTTTCTGGGATGATGAGAAAGTTTTGTCTTCCGGCAATTGTTACTTCCCGACGACGGTTTCAGACGGTAAGGCTTCTTTCGTGTTCTATCAAACCGTGGACAAGGCAAAAAAGCAGGTCGGGATTTCATATATAAGGAAGGAGAATCGAAAAAACTGGTCTTCCCCGTCTTCTTTCGCTGAAAAATTCGTTTACTCAGGCGACGACATACCGGACGTGTATTCGGCTGCCGTGTCTGACGGTAAAATAGCGGTCTCCGTCCTAGACCTTGACAGCCCGAACGGAATCGTGCGCGTATATACTTCCGATGACGGGGGCAGGTCCTTTTCATCGTTCAGCTTCCCCGAGCAGCCAAAGCAGATCGCCTCTAGCAGGATCTACACGACGGATTCCGGCTCTTTCATGCTTTTTGTTTCGCTGGGCGAGGGCAAGAAAAATCCTGCCGATTCATCGTTCTCGATTTTGTATGCTGAGTCGCGTGACGGAAAAAAGTGGTCGAATCTCGAAAGTTTCAAGCCGTCCGAGACTATCCTGAACGCATTCTCTCCGTTCCTTGTCAGGCTTGGCGGAAAGGACATCGTTTATTTTGAGGGCTGGGCGGAGCGCGATTCCGCTTCTTCCCAGATTTACGCCGTGTCGAAGCTCCGCGGAGGGAATTGGAGCGCGCCGGTCCTCATCACGAACGAGAATTCTGTTCCGGGCGACGAGTCAAAATCTTATCTCGATTACAAGAATTTCAGGCCTTTTGTCTTTGTCAGCGACGGAGATGCAAAGATGTGCTGGGAGCGCACGCTTAAGACCAGCGGAACTGCTTGCGTAATGGTCGCTCCCCTCGACAAAAACGGGCTGATTTTTGACCGGAACGATGTCGAGTCGCTGAATAAATTCGGAAATGCCCGTCGGCCGACTCTCTTCACTTTCAATAAAAAGACTTTTTTGCTCTGGTTTGACGACCGGAACGGAACTAATAAAGTTCATCTCGTTGAGAATCTTGGCGTCCAGTGGATTGAGCACGATTCTATTTCCCACCTGCAGGCGGCGTCATCTGATTTCGCTTTTGCCTGTCCGGTCATCTCTGCCGACCTTGCCGGAAAGGAGAGTCTTTCCATCGTCTGGCAAAAAACAAAGGACGGAAGCGGAAAAATCTGCGTGCTTGAGGAAGACAGGTTCGTGCACAAGCCTGAAATCTCCCCGAGAAACTTCGTGGCGGGCCGCCGTTCGCGGGAGAAGAAGCCTTCCGTGCGCGTTGTTCCGCCTTATGACATTTCCGAGATTCAGGGATTGTCAATAATTGCGACTCAGAAGGAATCTGAAAATCCTCCTGAGGACGCTTTGTCATCATCATTCAGAAAAAGCGGAGACGGAACGATAAGCGCGTCTGTCTCAGAAAAAATAAAGGGCGACCAGAAGATTTTCTTCAAGGCAAAGGCTTTGGACAAGGCCGGAAACTGGTCGGAGACGGCGACTCTCACTTACATGTACGACATAACGCCTCCTTCGGCTCCCAAAGAGCTGCATGTCGATACTGATTCCTACGGTTTTGCTTCCTCGAACGATCTCGTCGTGACATGGAAGGACGGAACTGATGTCGGCGGCGACGTTGATGCGGCCACTGCCTACTCATGGTCTTTGACGAAGCTGTCCAAGATTGACAGAAAATATGAGGTCACGAAGTCCAAGAAGATTCAGATCCCGAGCGAGCAGTGCCAGAAAGAGCTCGAGAAAATAAAGAAGGATTTTGCGTCGGCAAAAATCAAGGAGCCGTCGGAGCGTCCTATGGGCAATGTCGCACGGGCAAGCTTCAGGAACCGTGACAATGGTCTCTACGCTTTTTCCGTGCGCCCGTTCGATTCTGTCGGAAATGCAGGCGAATGCTCGACCATCCTTGTTTTCCTGAACAAATATCGCGCCGCTACTCTGATAAAGTCCGTAAGTGCCGAAAGCGATGATCTGGGAAAAATATCAGTCTCGATATCCGGCGAGGAATTTATCGATGACGGGGGCATCTCCGAGGTAATCCTGACGAATTCGGGCAGCGGCCATGAATATGCTTTCAGCCGCTCGGACTCGCAGTTCGTCATCTCGCGGAGCGCAAAAAATCCTGCTTCGCACATAATCAGCGGAATCGAGATTTCAAACATGGAGCCTGGTTCATACACTGTCCAGCTCGTCCATGCCGAGCGCGGCAAATCTACTTGGGGCAAGAGGCTACTGATAGAAGAGAGCGGAACCGTTAAATACGAGAAGCAGTACAATTTCGAGCCTGTCTGGCAGATTCTGGATGCCCGGAGCGGAAAAACGCGGCTCGATACCAGCCGGATTATCTTCTGGATGGTTATGGTTCTGATCATGCTGGGAAGTCTTTGCTGCGTGCGATCGCTGGTAAGGACGGCCCTGGACACGCTGAGAATAAAAGATGAGGTACAGTCGATACTGAGAGGAGATATTATGTCACTTGAAACGAGAAACAAACTTGAGTCAGCTTTGAAAGTCCGCTTCTCACTGAGGTTTAAATTCGGACTGTTCACGACGGCATTGCTTTTGTTTATTGTTGCCGGAGTTGCGCTTGCGATCGGATCTCAGATGTCCCGCACTCCGGAAAGCATTTTGATTACTGGGCTGAAGGACCGCGCAAAAGTTGGCATGGGAAATATGGCCCGCGGAGTTCAGACTTCCCTTCCTGA
>CAMVSS010000085.1 GCA_947170195.1 uncultured Treponema sp.
AAGCAGAAGAGCTTTCCGCAGACGCAGAAGAAGTATCCGCTGACGACGTCGAGGAACTTGATGACGACCTTGACGAAGTTGAGGAGATAGAAGAAGCGGAAGAAGCGGAATCCGCAGAAGAGCTTACGGAAGAAGCAGAACCAGCGGACGATATTTCCGACGACGAGATCGAGGAAGATGATAATCTTGACGACTATATAAACGAAGCTGAAAGCGTTGAGGATGCTGAAAGTTACGTTCCTGGAATAAACAAGAACTCGCTTAAGCATGACGACGAAATCTTTGCCGATGATTATCTGCTGGAGAAAATCGATTTTGGCGTACCAGAGGAGAAAAGCGACGTCGATATGGGCGAAGAGGAGCCTATCGATTTCGAAATTTCAGAGCCTGACTTCAAGTATATAGACCTGGACGATTCTCTGGACGAAGAAGCAGAATTCTTCGGAGAAAAAAGCTCCGAAACAAAAACAAATGAGCAAACAAATTTGTCAGAGAGAGAAGAGACATCTCCTGACGAAGGAATTTTGGACGTGAAGCAAGAACAGAAAGATACAACAGACGTGGACAATACATCAGCAGAGTTCGTGCCTGACGAAAAAAATAAAGAAGAAAATAACATCCCAGAACTTGAGGAAGTTTCTGAGATCGAGACTCTTGAAACACCGGAGGAAACTATGCCTTTCAGTTTTACGAATTTAGCGTATGAGAATTGCGCAGTGAAAGAGCTTGGATCTGACATTCCTGACACGATCATTCAGAACAGTGACGGAACATTCAGTATTGCGACCAGCGATGATTTTGGATCTGATCAGGATATCGATCCTGATTTTAAGAAATTGGTCGATTCAATCCTCCACTGATGATTTCCGCAGCTTTTTTGCTCGAAACGGCTCTCTACCTGATTTTTGCCGTTCCTGTAGTTGTCATCAGCATTCGCAGATTTAAGATACCTCTCGCATATCTTTGCTTCGGAATCTTTGTTTTTGTTGTGCTCCGCGTGTTTTTCGAGATTCCGAATCCATCAGTTTTTGTCCTTCGTGCAAGAAGTGTTGCTGATAAAAATTTCTTTCGAAACCTGCTTTTTGTGCTTTCCGGGGCTTTGTCATCGTATTTCCTTTTCACAGTCCTGAAATTCTTTTCCGATGATTCTCTTTCAACCGACGACGTGCTCTTCGGCGTGTTTACCGCGCTCTATTGCCAGTTTTATCTGAATCTGGTCGCCGTGATTTTATCAGCATGCATCGGGGTGCTTTACTACATTCTGCTCGCCGTCCTCCAGAAGTTTAAGAAGAAGGACGGAATTTTCAGACCTGTTTTCTCGGTTCGCTTTGTTCCGTTCATAGCGGCTGGCGCTGTTTTGACAAGGATCCTTCTTTGATTTTGTGCCCTGGCTCCGTTCTTTTTCGGCTTTTCGTGAGTTATGCAAGTTGCTATAATTGAGCCATGAAGTATTATTCACCACTAAAAGTCAGAACTTATGAATGTGACTCCTATGGTCATGTCAACAATGCCGTTTATCTTAATTATCTTGAATACGGCAGAATGGATTATCTGAATCAGATTTGCTTTGATTATGATGGAATGTTAAAGTCCGGATTTTACCTTTATGTCTCTCATGTTGACATTTACTACAAGGCATCCGCGTTTTTTAATGACAATCTCAGAGTTGAAAGCTGCCCTGTAAAACTCGGCGCAGTTTCGGGAACAATTCACCAGCGGATTCTGAAAGATGATGGAACTGTATGTGCGGAGGCTGATGTCACTTGGGCGAGCGTGCATACGGACGGAAGACCTTCCAGAATTCCTCAGGAATTCATGGTGGACGGATTGAAACCTGATCCGGCGGACACCAAGGCATAAGACTGCTGGGCAATTAAAAACAACCGTGATTTTTAGATTTTCTTAATAAGCGGGCTTCGCAAGACGGAAGTTTTCCGAAGCTCGCATTTGAGAGAAGGACTTTTTATGACTATCGAATTAAAAAATATCTCCAGAACTTATAAAAAAACTGACGGTTCGGGTGAAGTTCAGGCCGTAAAGAACGTCAGCCTGAAAATTCCGGAGAATCAGATTTTCGGCATTATCGGAAAAAGCGGGGCTGGAAAATCAACCCTCGTGCGACTGATAAGTCTCCTCGAGAACGCTGATTCCGGCGAGATCCTGTACGGCGGAAAGAGGGTGGACAACCTCTCAGAGAAAGAGCTTATCCAGCAGCGCAGAAGGATCGGAATGATCTTCCAGAACTTCAACCTCTTCTCATCTCGAAATGCCGCCCAGAACGTTGCTTATCCGCTCGAAATTTGCGGCGTGCCTAGAAAAGAGATCGCGGCGCGCGTTGCCGAGCTGCTTGAGCTTGTAGGGCTTTCGGACCGAGCATCCGCTCCTGTGAGCACTCTTTCCGGCGGACAGAAGCAGCGCGTTGCCATTGCGCGTGCTCTTGCGAACAAGCCTGACATCCTTTTCTGCGACGAAGCGACGAGTGCCCTTGATCCGCAGACAACAAAATCTATCCTCAACCTCATCCGCGAAATTCAGAAAAAGATGAATCTCACTGTCGTTATGATCACTCATCAGATGGAAGTCGTTCGCGACGCATGCCACAATGTAGCTGTAGTCAACGAGGGCGAAATCGTGGAGAGCGGTTCTGTCGAGCAGATTTTTTCTAACGCTAAATCAGAGACGACAATCGAGTTCCTGTCCAATTTGTCAAATCTTTCGTCAACACGCACTTCTGACGACTCGAAGATTGTCAACTGGAGCTCAAGCACGGGAAAATATATCCTTCATTTTACTGGAAAAATGACGGATGAGCCGGTTCTGAACATGCTCGCTCGAAAATTCAATATCGAATTCAACATCTGCGGCGGCGGAATCCAGTCCGTGCAAGGAAAAAAAGTCGGAATCCTGCGCGTCGATTTCTCAGGCTCGGAGCAGGAGATCAATTCAGCGAGCGAGTATCTTAACGCTAACGGCGTAATCGTAGAAAAAATTTCGGAGGATGTAAAATGACCAATTGGAACGTTATGTTCAGCCTTGTCTCAAAAGCAACCGGAGAAACAATTTTAATGGTCGTGTTCTCCACGATTTTCTCTGTAATGCTCGGACTTCCCCTCGGAGTTCTTCTTTATTCATCAGATCCTATGAATGAAATAAAGCCTCATCCGGTTTTGAATCAGATTCTTTCAAAAATGGTGAACATCTTGCGCTCATTCCCGTTCATCATCCTTATGATTCTTCTCTTTCCGCTTTCAAGGCTGCTTCTTCATACAAGCATCGGAACAAAAGCAACGATCGTACCGCTTTCAATTGCGGCAGCTCCGTTTGTCGCTCGCGTAATTGAGTCTGCGCTCAAGGAAGTTGACAGAGGCGTAATCCAGGCTTCCAGGGCAATAGGTTCGACTTACTGGCAGATAATCGTGAAAGTTCTGCTTCCTGAGTCGCTTCCTTCTTTGGTGGACGGCATCACGCTTACGGTCATCAATTTGATCGGATATTCTGCCATGGCTGGCGCAATCGGCGGCGGCGGACTCGGAGACCTTGCTATCCGCTACGGATATCAGCGTTTCAGAACGGACATAATGATTGCCGCTGTCGTCGTCATACTGATTCTGGTTGAGTTGATTCAGAGCCTCGGAACAAAAATCAGTTCCGAAATCCAGAAAAATCGGTAATGAAAATAAAAACCGCATAAGACAAAGGAGTTCTCCTAAATCAAAAATATCTCCAGTCATATCCAAAACAATTTTTGACGCATATTTAAAAAGCGTGATATGATTTAAAAAGGCTGTTCCGCAGCCTTGGAGAGATATTTTGTTAAGAAATTTAAAAAGATGGCTCGGCTTTGACAGTCTGAGTCCGTATGTAAAAAATTACCTGAATGTAGCAAATGCGCGTTCTGCCATTTACATGGCTGTCATCACCATCGTCCTGGAAATATGGATGCTTACGTCTGTTACGATAAGCGTCCTCACATCGCATAAAGTCAGGACTTTTCTCTGGATCGTCCAACACTTTTCGTCATATATAGTTCTTTTAGTCGTCGCCACGCTGATACTGTTCCACTCCCTGCGCATCCTGCATGGAAAAAGCACCAGTGAGTTCGGAACCACGATCCTCTACGGCATTTTCTCGCTTGTAGCGATCGCTTTCGGAATTTACATCTCCTACTTCGATTACAGGAAGG
The DNA here is from genome assembly GCA_947170195.1 of uncultured Treponema sp. Taxonomy (GTDB): domain Bacteria; phylum Spirochaetota; class Spirochaetia; order Treponematales; family Treponemataceae; genus Treponema_D. Next base: position 4,184 of record CAMVSS010000085.1, read on the forward strand.
GCGAGCAGGTTCTTACTTTTATCACGATGGAGACCTTTGTAATGTGCCTGCTTGCGTGGCGGCCTGTGGTCAGCATCCTGATGGTTACGTCCTCGTACCTCTGTTTTTATTTAGTCTGCGACGCTACGTTTCCCACAACATATGCTACCAAGGTGAATCTTTTTACCACATGGATTGCGATGACGGTAGCTTCAATCAGCATCTACAACCAGCGGAAGATTTCGGCGGTTACCGATGAGCAGCTCGAGTCTTCGAACATGTCGCTGGTGCAGGCCGCCGTCACCGATGATTCCACAGGAATTTCCAACGTCAGCTATTTCCGCGGGCGGGCGCGGCAGGTTCTTCATGACGAGGACATTCCATTCGAAAAACTGATTTTCCTCTACATCGACATTGAGAATTTCAAGTACTACAACGAGAAATTTGAGTTCGAGAAAGCGAATCTTCTCCTGCGGGATTTTGCCCAATATCTGAAAGTCCTGTTCCCGGACAATCTCGTCGCGCGCGTTTCAGACGACCATTTCATGATTCTGACGAACAGGGATGATTTTAAAGAGAAAATCGAGGATGCCAGATCATTCATAAAAAAGGCGGATTCGGAGATTCATCTTGATATAAAAGCCGGAGCCTACAGACCTCCGAGCCGCGATACATTGCCGATCCTTGCCGTCGACAAGGCGAGATACGCATGCAACAGCATCAAAAAGAAGTTCAACAAGCATTTCTGTGAATTCGACGAGGAGATGCGCCGGGAGTTCGAGCGCAAAAAATATATAATCGAGAATCTGGATGCGGCGATTGAAAACGGCTACGTCAAGCCTTATTATCAGCCTGTCGTATGGGCAAAAAACGGAAAACTGTGCGGAATGGAGGCTTTGGCGCGCTGGGATGATCCTAAATACGGTTTGCTTCCGCCGTCCGCATTCATTTCCGTGCTGGAAGAATACAATAAAATCCACCTGCTCGATCTGAGCATTGTCAGGAGCGTGTGCCGTGATCTCTCCGAAGCTCGAAAGAACAATATTCCGTTCCCGTCAGTATCAATAAATTTCTCCCGGCTGGACTTTTCCCTCGTGGATGATATTTTTGCCGAGGTGGAAAAGAGCATGAATGAATTCGCGCTTTCTCCGGACTGCATTCATGTGGAGATTACGGAGAGCGCGCTGAACGAAAACGACAAGTTGCTGCATAAGATAATGGATTCGTTCAGGGCAAACGGGTACTCGCTCTGGCTGGATGATTTCGGAAGCGGATATTCTGCCCTCAACGTCCTGAAAGAATATGATTTTGACATGATAAAGCTCGACATGAAGTTTCTGAGCAACTTTTCAGAGAATAAAAAGACCAGACCTCTGCTAAAAAGCGTAGTCAGCCTTGCGTCGCAGGTGCACATGCAGACTCTGACCGAGGGCGTTGAAACTCAGGAAGAATATGATTTCTTGAGGCAGATAGGTTGCGAGAGGCTTCAGGGATATCTGTTCGGAAAGCCGATGCCGAGATCCGAGCTTATAGAAAAAATACAAAACGGAACTTACGAAGTCGGAGTATAATTCTGACTATAAAAAAAAGCTGCCAGAAAAACCGGCAGCTTTTTTTTTATTTCATCATTTCCTGAACGAGGCTTACGATCAGGTAAATCTTTTTGTAGACCTCGACGCCGAGTTCTTTTATCGGGTGCTCGGCAAATCGCTCAAGCTCCTTCCAGTTAATCAAAATCTCCGGGCGCTGTTTCTGATAATCCTCAAGAAGAGCCTTTGTGTTTTTAGCGAACAATATAAGGTTTTTCGTAGTGTTGACCGCATATTCCTTTGCCAGACCGTTTACGTCACGAAGGGTGGTCTTGATGATGTTGAGCGATTCCTTGTCGCGGTCGGCGCGAGGAAGCAGAGTCTTGAGCTTCGTTCCGAACTCGCCGTCCTCTTCCGAAAGTCTTTTGTCAAAAATCGTGATTTTTTCCGATGCCTCAAGAAGGCTGTTGTAAGCATCGCTCATCTGAGTTGAGAGCTGAGCCGTTGACCATTTTCCTCGGATGAGGACGAGATCAGCAAATTCCCTTACATCTTTTTTTACATATTCGATCAGGAATGCTTTGACGTAATTGAGGACCTTTGCGTATTCGAAGCTTCCGATGTTCTTTTTCTGGAAAATAGCGCTGGCCTGCTCTGTGTAATATTTGAGTGAGAAAATCTGCGTCGTGTTGAAGACCTGAGTTACGAGGCTGTCGATTTTTGAATTCTGCTGCTCGTTCTCAAGTTTTCTGACAGCGGTGTTTGCCTGAGTTTTGATTTTTTCGATGTAGCTCTCGACAATCTGCTCGTGCTTTTCTTCCGTTATGACCTCGAAGTCCGGATTCTTTGTCGTGAGCTGAACAATCATCTCGAAAACGCGTGACGCCTTGAGCTGTGTGAGCCGAGATATGATTTTCTGCCAGTGCGCAGGCTTTATAGGCTCAACGCCCTTCGTTGCCTTGAAAATCTGCATTATGTCGCCCCAGTCAGCTCCGAGCGGAAGGGTGTTTACTATGGAAATAAAATCCTTGAGGTCGTCCGCAACGTACGACGCATCTATCGGATTGAATTTCGGCGTATGATTGAAATCATTTTCGCGTATGGTCGAATCAAACTTTTTGAGGATGAAATAGTAGTCGAAGGTGCAGAATGCTTTGAACGCCAGCATTTTTGAATAAGCCGCGTCGATGCTCTGAATCTTTGCCTGATCAAATTCTCCGGAAAAATTAGAAAGATCGTTCTTGATTTTTTCTTTCAGCTGGTCGAATTGCATTGAGCTGGACATGGTCTGAATCGATTCTTCCGTGAGTGACTCCGAAAGCTTTTTCTGGTTCTCGGAGAGCATGGCATCTACGACGAGATTTTTATAGAAATTCGGATTCTGCTGAGAATTGAACATTATCTGTGACGGCGAAATTGCCTTGTAGATTTCGTAGAAAAACTTTCCGAAAGCAGGAAGAACCTGATCGCTTCCCGGCTTGTAAAACTTATAGTGTGTTTTTGAGAGAGTTTTTGCGATTGATTTGAGTTTTCGTTTTTTATCAGCCTCAGGATCTTTTCCGCTGAACAGAGAACCGAAAAATCTTGAGAAAAATGATTCGTCACTATTTGAATTTGCCATATTTTAAACTATGCAGAATTATCCATATAAAGTCAATAAAGGCTTTTTATATTTGAGGGGGTACATTCGAAAAACTGAAACTTTTCGCCGTTCCCTTGAGCTGGTTTCAAATTCAGGCAGGCTTTTAAAAAAACGCTCATTTTCCCCCAAAAATAACTCCATTTTTTCCATAATTATGGGGTCTGAAGATAAAAAATCAGATGTTTTGACTTTTAACGAATTAACTTTGTATGTCAAAATGCCGATTTTTGTGATAGTGTAACTGAGCAAAGTTTCAAAAATCTGTTACTTTTAAAACTTTGCTTACAAAAACCTGATTTCATTGCGGTTTTTGGGTAAATTCGGAAGCATTTGCGGTTGCGTAGCAACTAGCAAAGTCCGTCTGGACTTTTGAAAGTGCTTCAGCTTTGTTTTGGCAATATGCATCAAATAATTTGGGAGGATTTTATGAAAAAAATAGTGGTTGCTGCACTGGCTGTCCTATGTTCTTCAGCCAGAATGTTTGCCTATAATCCACCTGCAGGAGGTCAGAATTATCTTCGGCTGACCAGCCCGCAACTTTTGACCGGAGCAAGTTCGGCAGCCGGCGGACCTTTGTTCAATGCGGTTCCGTCATCAATAATCAATAACCCTGCTCTAACAGCATGGGAACAGCGCCCTGAACTTTCTGCTGCCGGAACTATCCTGAAGAGTTCGAATGGTGACGATGAGCATTCTGTTGGAAGCGCATTCGAGGCAGGTATCCTTGCGCCGTCACGATGGGGAGTCGCTTCTTTTGTGGCTCAGGGGATTTGGTCTGAATTCATGGACATGTATGTCGGCGACAGCGTAAACTTTACCGGCGGATTCTCAAAGGATATCACCGATGCTGTTTCCGTCGGACTTGCTGTAAACGGCGGATATCTTTTCGGAAAGGCCGGTTCTGATTGGACCGCATCTGCTTCGATCGGAGCTTATTACAACTATGGCGACCTTGCTTTCCTCAAGAACCTTCGTTTCGGAGCTTCTCTGACAAATCTCGGAAAGATGTACACAAAATCAAAGACGATCGGAATAAACGATTCTCAGATCGACAAAACTTTGTTCTGGCTTTTCCCGAATTACTATATCTACAAAAAAATGCAGGATGACGGTCAGAATGCTTCGGCATGGCCTGGAGTTGCGACGCTCAGAACCGGTGCCGCGGCATCATTGATCGACACAAAATATTTCAAGACCGGTCTTTCGCTCGACTTCGCTTATCCTGGTTTCCAGGACGTAGTTGTTGACGCGGGACTCAACATGCTGATCGCTGACGTGATTACCGTAGCCGCAGCCTGGGAATTCGATCTTCAGGAATTCAGGGCCGGTTCAAAAAATCTTATGCCGTCTGTAGGAATGAGCTGCAAATTCACCTTCAACTCAAAGGAAGGTTCGTTCCTTGCCAGAAAGGGCTGGAAGCAGAGCGAAATGACTGTATCCGGCGCATGGAAACGCCTTTATCAGAACATCGATGCAGTCAGCGCAAGTGCTGTTATGGTTTTCGGTCTTGCTGAT
>CAMVSS010000086.1 GCA_947170195.1 uncultured Treponema sp.
CATCCATACTCCGATCATCATCACGGAGCAGGATCCTGACAAGCCGTACGATACGACCGAAAAACGCGATTATCTGCCGATTTCTTCACAGACAGTCACAAAAGAGTGGACCGGAACGGGTTATAACCCTGAGGGCCCTGCCGGTGTCGAGGGACAGAATCCTCCTGTTTATTCGGATATGTCGAACGTCATCGGAAAATCGGTTGAGACCGGCGTTACACAGAACAACGTAATCAATACCGAACAGCTCCACATCGAATCAAGTCCGAGCTACGATCGAATTACCGCGTCTGCGAACATCGACGGACGCTGGGAGAAGGAGACTGACGGAAATCAGAATCCGATTTTTGTAGACGAAAAGAATATTGATTCCCTCAAGGAAATCTATACGGACTGGGAAGATGATTCAAAAGTCCGCTTCAAGCTAGGACATATTGTCCGCGTATATCATCCGATTTCAGATACCATCCGCGAGCAGGCGGAGAATTACGTGAAGGATGCCATCGGCTTTAATAAGAGCCGTGGTGATTCGGTCACGATTACAAGCTACGGTGTTCCGGATACGGACGAGTGGGATGCAGAGGATGAGGCTATCATCAAAGCGCGCAATACACGCCGTGCTATAATGCTCGTTCTGGTCGGCGTCGTCGTCATTCTCATCGCATTCATCGTATTCAGGATGATAAGCCGCGAGCTCGAGAGACGAAGAAGACTGCGCGAGGAAGAAATCCTGCGCCGTCAGCAGGCGGAGCGCGAGAAGGCACTTTGGGATGCAAAACAGGAGGGTATGGAAGTTACCATGTCCGTCGAGGAACGCAAACGTGCCGAACTTCAGGAAAATGCAATCGCTATGGCAAAGGAACATCCGGAAGATGTCGCAATGCTCATCAGAACGTGGTTGATGGAGGAGTAGAAAAATGGCTGATGCAAAAGCTGCTGCCAAGTCAGGCGGCGGAAAGAAAAGTGGTGCAAAAGACTATAAGAATCTCACCGGCCGTCAGAAGGCTGCCATCTTCCTTGTTTCCCTCGGTTCGGATGTCTCTTCTGAGATCATGAAGCATCTCCGCGAGGATGAGGTCGAGACTCTTACCTTTGAGATCGCACGATTGGAAACCGTCGACTCTGACTTTAAGGATCAGGTCCTTGAAGAGTTCCAGGAGTTGATGAATGCCCAGAACTTCATCACGACTGGTGGTATCGACTATGCCCGTGAATTGCTCGAAAAATCTTTGGGCTCTCAGCGCGCAATCGACATCATCAACCGACTTACTTCAAGCCTTCAGGTTCGTCCGTTCGACTTTATCCGCCGAACCGACCCTGCGCACTTGCTCAACTTCATTCAGCAGGAATATCCGCAGACTATCGCGTTGATTCTTGCGTACCTTGAGCCAGGAAAGGCTGCCGTAATCCTGCAGAATCTTCCTGCGGAAATCCAGCCTGAAGTCTCTAAGCGACTTGCAACCATGGACCGAACGAGTCCTGACGTTTTGCGAGAGGTCGAGCGAGTTCTTGAGAAAAAGCTTTCAACGCTGTCAAGCGAAGACTATACTGCCGCCGGTGGTGTCGAATCCATCGTCGAAATCCTCAACCTTGTCGACCGTTCTTCTGAAAAGGCCATCATCGAATCTCTCGAAGAGGACGATCCGGATCTTGCAGAGGAAATCAAGAAGCGAATGTTCGTATTCGAAGATATCGTTATGCTCGACGACCGTGCCATCCAGAAGGTTCTGCGCGAAGTCGATACGCAGGAGCTTTCAAAGGCGCTCAAGTCCGTCGATACCGAGGTTCAGGACAAGATTTTCCGCAACATGTCAAAGCGTGCCGCAAGTATGCTTAAGGAAGATATGGAATACATGGGACCTGTCCGCTTGAAGGACGTTGAGGAAGCCCAGCAGAAGATCGTTTCTACCATCCGTCGTCTTGAGGATGCCGGTGAAATCGTTATCGCACGTTCTGGTGAGGACGAGCTTGTCGTTTAATAAGAGCACAGGGGAATTGTCATGGCTAAAAACTTATTTCAATATGGCGAATTAAAACCGAAGGAAGGTGAATTTCAGCTTCAGCTCGTCCACGAGTTTGCAAAACCGGAGGAAGAAGTTGTCGTTGAGGACGTTCCTGAATATACGGGACCGACCGCCGATGATTTAAGGCGCGAGGCCGAGGCATTCAAACTTCAGTGGGAAAACGAAAAACAGCAGATGCTCGAGGCGGCGCAGAACAGTGCCGATGAAATCGTAAAGAAAGCTGAGGAAGCCGCATTTGCCGAAGTGAAGCGTCAGACTGATCATGCCCAGATCTTAAAGACTCAGGCAGAGGAAGAAGCTCAGGAAATAATCCGGAAGGCGCAGGATGAGGCTGCAAAAATCATTCAGGATGCGAATACAGAAAAAGAAAGCATCGTAAAGAACGCGCATCAGGAAGGTTTTGACAAGGGGCATGAGGAAGGTTTTGAAAACGGAACTTCCGAAGTGAACCGTCTCATAGAGCGCACTCATAAGATTTTTGAGTCTGTAATGGCTCGCCGCGAGGAAATCCTGAGCCAGACGGAGCAGCAGATCGTTGAGCTTGTCATCCTTATGACCCGAAAGGTTGTAAAAGTTATCTCCGAGAATCAAAAATCTGTCGTCATGGCAAATGTCCTTCAGGCTCTCAAGAAGGTCAAGGGACGTGGTGAAGTTACAATCCGCGTAAACCTTGCCGACGTAAAACTTACAACGGAGCACATCCAGGACTTTATCAAGCAGGTCGAGAATATCAAGGGTATAACCGTGCTCGAGGATTCAACTGTTGATAAGGGCGGATGCGTCGTCGAGACTGATTTTGGAGCTATCGATGCCAAGATTCAGAGCCAGCTTTCTGAGCTTGAGGCTAAGATTCTTGAGATCTCTCCTGTAAAGACGATTACGAAAAACGAGTCTGTGCCTGTCACGGAAGTTTAAAATCTGCCCGCGGATTTTTCGCCGGTGGGAGTCGGATTTATACACAATCTGAAAAAAATCGGCGCGAATCTGCGGAATAAAACTTAAAAAGATTCATGGGTGGGAAAATGGAGTCTTTTTTCAACAAATATTTGTCAGCGGCAAAGTCTACTGAGACAATTCTCTATACAGGCTATGTCACCGCCGTAAAGGGCATGGTGATTGAAAGCAATGGTCCTCGCTCTGTAATCGGAGAAATCTGCACTATAAAAATTCCTTCCAAGAATAAAACGGTACTCGCCGAGGTCATGGGCTTCGAGGGAACGACCGTAAAATTGATGCCGTATGGAGATACGACGGGAATCGAAATCGGTTCCGAGATTGTCGCGAGCGGACATATCCTTCAGGTCCCGGTCTGAAAAAATCTTTTGGGACGCGTCGTTGATGCGACCGGCACCCCTATAGACGGAAAAGGCTCTCTTGATGTGACGGAATATTATCCTGTCCTTGCATCTCCTCCGAATCCTATAACAAAAAAGCCTATAGATCGAAGAATCTCAACCGGAGTTCGCTGCATAGATTCTCTCCTTACCTGCGGAAAGGGGCAGCGCCTCGGAATTTTTGCGGGATCTGGTGTAGGAAAATCGACCCTTCTTTCTATGATTGCCCGAAACACAAACGCCGACATAAATGTAATCGGACTGATCGGTGAGCGAAACCGTGAGGTCAATGACTTTATCCAGCGCGATCTGGGTGAGGAAGGCATGAAGCGCTCTGTCATAGTTGTAGCGACGAGCGATACAAGTTCTATATGCAGGCTTAGGGCTGCTTATGTCACGACTGCAATCGCTGAATATTTTCGCGATCAGGGAAAAGATGTCATGCTGATGATGGACAATATGACCCGATTTGCCCATGCCCAGCGAGAGATCGGACTTTCCACCGGGGAAGCTCCTGCCCAGCGCGGTTATCCTCCGAGTGTTTTCGACATGATTCCGAAGCTGCTCGAGCGAACTGGAACGAATGACAAAGGCTCTATCACGGCTTTTTATAATGTTCTTGTTGATGGTGACGATATGGACGAGCCGATAACCGACAAAGTTCGAGGAACCCTTGACGGACATATCGTTTTGAGCCGTGCGCTTGCTCAGCAGAGACACTATCCTGCGGTCGATGTGCTGAAGTCTATAAGCCGTCTTGCCCGTCGGGTTTCTGGAACAGAGACGCTCAAGGCCGTTACAAAAATCAGCCGCCTTGTCGCAATTTATGAGGACAACCGTGACATGATAAATGCTGGCGTATATCAGAAAGGCTCGAATGCAGAGATCGACCTGGCGATTGATAAGCACGATGCGATCGAGGAATTTTTGTGTCAGGAGGAGGATGAGCACTGCACGATAGAGGACACCCTCCAGAAGCTCTCCGCTCTTGCCGAAATTGAAATCCCTGAGGATGAATATGTTGAAAATCCTGCCGCAAAAAGAAAAACCGTGGCGGAACTCGTTCATCAGCACAAAGAAGAGAATGTGACCGACGCAAATGCTGTGGCGAGCAATGCCTTTGAAACAAATCTTCCCGGACAAATTTCTGCTATTTCCAATGTCGCGGAAAAAATCTAGCGGGCGCTGCGGGAGCATTTTATGAAGAGATTTTCTTTTTCGCTTCAAAAAGTCCTTGATTTCCGTGAATTTGAAAAAAAACAGGCTGAGACGGAGCTTGGAAAAGCCGTGGCTGAGGAAACAAAAATCGAGAATAATCTTGAGCTGATAGCGAAGCAACGTGTCGAGACCGTTGCGACTGCCGACGGCGTTCACGACATAAATGCTCTTTACGGAATAAATCAGTATTTTCAGCTACTTGACCAGCGCAAGGAAAAGCTTCTTGAGGATCTGACAAAGGCCAAACTCGTTACGGAAGAAAAGCGTGATGTTATGCGCGAGGCAATGAAAAAATGCAAGGTCCTCGAAAATCTCAAGGAGCAGAGGATGGCTGTCTGGAAAAAAGACGAGGCAAAGCGCGAAGAGAATGAAATTGATGATATAGTGACATCAAAATATAATGCTCAGGAAAAAAATCAGTAAAAAATCACTTAAAAATTCAGCAGTTCTCCTTTCATCAATTCTTTTTTTTGACCTAAGTCTTTTTTTCTAGTAAAATATAAGGACAACATTTGATTTTCATTGGAGAAATTATGAAGGAACGTTCCAGCCGCTTAAAAACCATCCGAAGGCTTATAAAAAACAACAGAATTGAGAGCCAGGACGAGCTTTTAAATTTCCTGCTGCAAGAAGGTTTTGAGGTGACTCAGGCAACTTTATCAAGGGATCTTAAGCTTCTGAAAGTCGGAAAAGTCAGCGATGGGAATTCCGGCTATGTCTATACACTTCCAAGCGATGAAGACCGCGTTGAAAGCGAGCAGATTTTTGTCCAGGATTTTTTGCGCGGGTATGTCAGCATAGATTGGAACGCGACGACCGTCGTTATAAAGACTTTTGGCGGTCATGCCGATGCCGTGGCAAATGCGCTCGACTGCCTTAATATGGACGAAATACTCGGAACTGTTGCCGGCGACAGCTGCATTTTCGCAAGCCTTAAAAACGGAGTTTCTGGCGAGCAGTTCATGAAAGCATTGAAGAAACACATTCCTGATTTGGAAGAATACTAACCGGACTGGAAGTTTAACTTCCTGAAACTTTTTAAAAGAGAGGTTTTATTATGAACAAAATCAACGTAACATTTTCGGACGGAAGGACTCTTTCTGTTGACGCAAGAATAAAAGGCAAAGAACTGTTGGGGGAGCTGCCGGAAGCAAAGTCCCAGAAAGATAAAATTGTCGCAGTCAAGGTGAACAATAAGGTCGTTTCATTGTGCCGCCCGATCCGTGTTTCAAGCACTGTCGTTGGTGTTCCCCTCGCGTCGAAAGAGGGTGCTTATGTTTACAGACGTTCGCTTTCTTTTGTGCTTGCCGCGGCTGTTCACAGATTGTTTCCTAAGGAGCGGCTTGTAATCGGGCACAGCCTCGGATACAGCTATTATTATACTTTTGAGCGCGACAAACCGGTTTCCAAAGATGAGGTTGCCGTTCTCAAGGCCGAGATGCTTAAAATCATCGGCGCTGACACTCCGATAGTCACCAAGCACATTTCTTTTGCAGAGGCGATAGATTCTTTTGAGAAATACAATATGCCGGAGACCGCAAAGCAGCTTCAGTATCGCTGCCGTGATTCGGTGCTCGTAAATTCCCTTGAGGATGATTCTTTCTGCGACATTTATTTCGGCTCTCTCGTCGAGACTTGCGGAATCCTCAAGGTGTTTGATCTCGTTCCGTACGATGAGGGGTTCCTGCTTCAGTTCCCTGAGGCAACGAAACCTGAGGTCGTCGCTCCGTTTGAGGATTCCCCGAAGATTTTCGAGATTTTCAAGCGTTACAAAAAGTGGGGCAAGCTCGTCAACGTTACGACCGCAGCCTCACTCAACGAAATTGTATCACGAAAGAAAATCAACGACTTCATCGATATCTGTGAGACTTATCAGGCTCAGAACTACGCGAAAGTTGCCCAGCAGATCGCAGACCGCGGAAATGTCAAGGTAGTTCTGATTGCAGGTCCGTCTTCTTCAGGAAAGACAACTTCTGCTTTCAAAATGGCGCTTCATCTGCGCTCAATCGGATACACGCCTAAGACAATCAGCCTTGACTGCTACTATGTCGGTCGTGATAAAAATCCTAAGGATGAGAACGGAAATTACGACTACGAGTGCCTTGAGGCTCTGGACATCGAGCTTTTGAACCAGAATCTGATTGATTTGTTCGCTGGCAAGGAAGTTGAGATTCCTTCCTACAATTTTGACATCGGCCAGCGTTATTACACGGGTGATACAAAAATGACTTTGGGACCGAGCGACATTCTGATTCTTGAGGGAATCCACGGCCTGAACGACAGACTTACTCCGCTCATCAAACCTGAGTACAAATTCAAGATATATCTTTCGGCTCTCACACAGCTCAACTTTGACGAGCACAACCGTGTTCCGACGAGCGACAACCGCCTTATCCGACGAATCGTGCGTGACGCTAATTTCCGCGGAAAGCCTGCTGCCGGTACAATCGGAATGTGGGACAGCGTTCAGAGGGGCGAAAAACTTCATATCTTCCCGTTCCAGAACTCTGCGGACGCGGTTTTGAACACTGCTCTGGACTATGAGCTTCCTGTCCTCAAGATTTACGCCGAGCCGAAACTTCGTGCCGTTCGCCCGGATCAGCCTGAGTACACCGAGGCATGCCGGCTCCTGAAGTTCCTCTCGAACTTCAACGCTATTTCATCGGATTATGTTCCAAAACAGTCGATTATCCGTGAATTCATCGGCGGAAGTTCATTCAAATACTAAAATATATGCCCCACGTGGATGTGGGGCAAACAAAGAGAGAGAAAATTCAAGCGGCAAAGCCAACGGTATTTGCCACCTTTGTCTTTAGATGAACAAAAGTTTTTGGTTGACCCCCAAATTACAGAAGGCAATTTTGGGGTCAATTCATCTCCACATAGGTTTTTCCGAATCCGCCTTCTTCCGGCCTCGCGTAATGGAAAGCCTTGACGCCCGGATAATTCGAAAGGTAATCCTGAACCGCCTGCTGAAGAATTCCGTTTCCTTTGCCATGAATAACGCTGAATGATTTGAAATTCGTCATGGCGCAGAGGTCAAGCTGCTTCTGCAATGCTCTTATCGCCTCTTCTTCCCTCATTCCCAAAAGGCGGAGCTCAAATACAGGAGTTCCGTTTCCTTCTTCTTTGTTGAGTTCGACTGTATAATCCGCGACGCCGAGGTTTGTCGGAGCGATCAGCTGCATGTCCTTCTGCTTTACGCTCATGCGGATTGAGCCGAGCTGAACAACCCACACGCCTTTTTTCTCTTCGCGGAGAAGGGTTCCCTTGCTGCGGGCGACCCCCACGAGAACTTCCGCGCCTTCCGCAAACTCAAATTTCGGCTTCGGTGCATTTTTTGCCCTTGGCGCGAGATTGAAAACTTCCTCGTCAGTGTAGGTTGCCTTTGCTGTTTTGAGAGCTTCCTTGTTGCTGACTTTTTTCTTTGTCTTTTTTGTTGAGGAAGTGCGCGAGTCGGAAGACTTCGAGATTTTCATGCCGTTTTCAGCGATGATTTCCTCGGTTTCAATGCGTTTTTGAAGTTCTTCCTGTTCCTTTTCGAGGCGTTCTTTTTCTTCTTCAAGTTCAAGACTCTGAAGCTCGACATCTTCCGTGAGGTCGTTGATGAATTTTCGCATTTTGAGCGTTTTTTCACGGGTGATTTCGCCTTCACGAAGCTCGCGGACAAGATTTTCAAGATTTTTTCGGGTTTCGCGCAGAAACCGTGATTCGTCGCGGCTTTCACGCTCTTTCAGCTCGTTTTCTTTCATTCGGAGCCGGAGCTCTTTCTGCTCCAGTTTGAGAAGCTTTTCTTTCTGGCGGATTTCAAGGTCGCTGAATTCTTTTTCGCGCCTGTCGAGTTCCGCGTGCTTTTGGGTGAGGCCGCGGATTAAAGACGAAACATCCGCCTGCTGATTCGTAAGATAGCTTTTTGCCTTTGAGACTACAAATCCCGGAAGGCCTGCGCGTTTTGCAATGTCGAGCGCATGGCTTTCACCCGGAACGCCCATCACGAGATGGTAGGTCGGTGCGAGGGATTCTGAATCGAATTCTGCGCTCGCGTTTATGCACGACGGAGTGGTGTAGCCGTAATTTTTGAGGCTTCCGTGATGTGTAGTGACGAGAACGAACGCTTTTTTTTCGATCAATGTGTCGAGACATGCCATCGCCACGGCACCGCCTTCCTGCGGGTCAGTTCCGCCTCCGAATTCATCGAGAAGGACGAGCGAATT
>CAMVSS010000087.1 GCA_947170195.1 uncultured Treponema sp.
GAACTGCGCTTATGGTCGTAATCGGCTGTATCCTCGGCGGACTTTCTCTCTCTCAGATCTGGGGCTTGTTCGGTGCTGCAAACCAGCTTTTGGCAGGAATCGCGCTTATGGCAGTTTCTGCTTGGCTTGGTCAGGTCGGAAAAAACAACAAGATGTTCTTTATCCCTATGGTTTTCATGCTTGCGGCTACTCTGACTCAGCTTGTCTACACTGTAATCGCAAAGATCAAGATCTTTACGGGAAGCGTTCAGGGAACAGGCCCGATGTGGGGTCATTATTTCCAGTTTGTTTTCGCATCTGCAATGGCTGTTCTCGCTGTTGTCCTTGTCATTGAGGGTGTAAAGACATCTTTGAGAAACTCAAAGAAATAATCTTCTTGGCTTAATAATTGGGGAAGTTTTGTGTTTCGCAATTCTTCCCCTTTTTTTTTTGCTTTCTTTACCGCAAAGAAACTTTATTTTAAACTAAAATTGTGATATAATAGTTATATTATGGGGTATCTAAAGAAGATTCTCGTAGGAACAAAAATCTCATTCCTAAAATTCCATGTTACCTCGCGGGATTTTAAGACTGTCTATTCCGACATCGCTACATCAAATCTCAAGATGCTCGAATCTCTTTCGCTTATACTTTCCCTGATTTTTGGTTTTCTGCTTCTTCTTTCCTTCGTAACCACCGAGCCGATCTTAAACTCAAACAGATATGTGTATGTCGGGCTTTTTTCGGCGATGATTTTTATCGGACTGTTCTCAAGGTTTGTCGCAGAAAAGCACGGCTTTTTCATCCTGCCGCTTTGCTATTTCTTTTTGGTCTGCGTGAATGTTTATTCCATTTCGGTCGGAGTTTTTAACGATCCTACGGTTTATGCCGTATCTTTTTCAGCTACAATTTGTATTTCGCCTATCCTTTTTGTAGAGCGCGCCAGAAGAATGAACTGTTTCTCGACAATCGCGGAGGTTATTTTCATATTTCTCAGCTTCCACGAAAAAAACAGGTCGGTTGCGATGATGGATTTCCTGAACAGCGTTTCTTTCTGGATTCTCAGTTGTCTTCTCGTCGGCTACATGAACCATATCCGGGTAAGCGACTTTTTGCTCAGGAAGACCATTCAGAACGAGGCTGATTTTGACGGCCTCACTTCCGTGCTGAAAAAGTCAGCGTTCATGCGCGATGTCCAGCGCTTTTTGTACGACGGAAAGCATAACGGAACTTTTTTTATAATTGATATCGATAACTTCAAAAAAGTAAATGACACATACGGACATCTTGCCGGTGATAAAATAATCAAAAACATCGCAATGTGCATAAAAAAGACGTTCAGAAGCTCGGATTTTATCGGAAGATTCGGCGGAGACGAATTCGTAGTTTTTATGCCTGACAACTACAGGGAGAAAACGGTTTCCCTGAAATCCGTCGAACTTTTGAATCTTATAAAGAACACCGTTGTCCTTCCGGATTCCTCAGGCTTCGCGACGGTCAGCATAGGAGCTGCTTTGCCTGAAAATCCGTCCGATCCTTATGACAATCTGTTCAGAAAAGCCGATGATGCTTTGTACAAGGCTAAGCGCAACGGAAAGAATACTTTTGAAATCATAAAATAAAAAATGGAGCAGAAATGAAAACTTCGATAGCTTGTATAGCGTTTGACGGAAAAAATATACTTATCGCCCATAGAAACCCGACTGGACAGATGGGCGGACGCTGGGAGTTTCCCGGAGGAAAGGTTGAGAACGGGGAATCCGATGTTCAGGGTATTGTGCGCGAGTTCAAGGAAGAATTCGGCATCACTGTCGAGGTCGGGGAGAAAATAACAGAGACTTTTTTTAAGCACAACGGCGAGCAGATCGCGCTCCACGCATACGAGATAAAAGTTCCGCATGACGGAATGACGGAAAAAGATGTCCTCACTGAGCACACCGAATACAGATGGGCTGCCCCGGCAGAAATCCCGACGCTCAATTTCGTGGATTCCGACATGCTGATTTATCCTGATGTCGTCCGCTGGATTGCCTCAAGGTCGTAAATATGATCAAAAAATCCGTACCGCTTTTGTTTTTGCTGATTTTTGCTTTTGCCGGCTGCGTGAGGAAGAACGCTCCGCTTGAGCTTGAGCCACTGGCGCTCGAGGATCTGGATCCGCGGACGAAGTGGGCTGTAATCTCAGACCCTTATGTCGCAAGCAGGAAGGAGCCTTCATACGAATCCGATGTCACAAAGTCCTTGAGAAAGGGCGAGCTTTATAAGATCTCAGGATTCTGCACCGTCAAGACTGGAGAAAAAAAAGAGGAGAGAACCGAAAAATGGTATCTTCTGGACGGCGGGTGGGTTCCTGACTATGCCATAAAGATTTTTTCAAACCGTTTGAAGGCAGAGCAGTCGCTGAAATCCGCAAAATAAAAAAAAGCACTTCCAAAAACCGCTGTATGTTTGTCCGGTTCGGAAGTGCTTTTTTTATGGAGATCAAATGCTAAAGGTTCTGCGAGCGTGAGTCCAGAATCTTTTTTGCCGCATCTTCAACGCTGATGTTCTCAAACTGCTCCCTTGTGGAGAGGTTTTTAAGGGTGACTGCGTTTTTCTCTGCTTCGTTCGATCCGATGAGGATTCCCCACGGAATGCTTTTTGCATCTGTGACCGCATACTGCTGTCCCATCTTTTTTGGCTCAGGGAAAACTTCCACATTCACGCCGAGCGCACGGAATTTTGCCGCGACTCCCTGGTAGTGGATGGCAAGATTTTTGTCCATGCAGTAGATTTCCGCATCGAGATAGCTTCCCTTTGCGCTTGTTTTTCCAAGCTGCTCAAGTCCTGCGATAAGGCGGTCGAGGCCGATGCTCGCGCCTACACCAGGAAGCTTTGTCTTTGTGTAAAGACCTGCGAGGTTGTCGTAGCGTCCGCCTGAGCAGACTGATCCGATTGACGGGAGGTCGTTGAGGAATGTCTCGTATACGATGCCTGTGTAGTAGTCGAGTCCTCTTGTGATCGAAGGGTCGAAGACGTATGTAGACTCGATTCCTGCCGCTTTCATCATCTCGTAGATGTCCCTCATGCGCTGGGTGTCCGCATCGCTTCCTCCTGCAAGCTCCTCAAGCATTGCAAGTGTTTTCTCGAAGCCGTCCGCACCCGAGATGTATTTTAAAATATGATTTGCCTTTTCTTCTGAGCCTGTGTATTCCACCAGCTCTTTTTTTACTTCTTCCTCGCCGACTTTTGCGAGCTTGTCTACAGAGCGGAGGATGTCCTCTGATTTTTCTCCCGCACCGATCCTGCTCAAAAAGCGGTTGAAAATTCCGCGGTGGTTTACATGGATTGTGATGTTTGTTACGCCGATTTCTGCGAGGGCTGCTTTCATTATGCTCAGAATCTCAAAATCAGCTGCGGCGCAATCCGTTCCTACCGTGTCGATGTCGCACTGGACGAATTCCCGGTATCGTCCTGCCTGAGGCTTTTCTCCGCGCCAAACCTTTGCTATGTGATATCGTTTGAAAGGAAAGTAAAGTTCTGATTCGTGCTCCGCCGTAAAGCGTGCGAAAGGTACTGTCAGGTCGAAGCGGAGTGCTACGTCGCGCTTTCCGTCGTCCATGAATCTGAAGACCTGTTTTTCTGTCTCGCCGTTTGATTTTCTGAGCAAAATCTCTGAATATTCGAGGACGGGAGTGTCGATCGGAACGAAACCGAATGAGCGATATACTTTTGTTATTTTTTCCTGAAGGGCGGTTCGCTGAATTTCTGCCGCCGGTAGAATGTCTCTGAATCCTTTAAGGACTTTTGGTTGAATTAAGTCTGCCATAAGAGACATATTACCGAAAATTACGAGTTTTGCAAATCTTTATGAGGGGCATATTCAAATAGATTGATTTTCTTAATCCTTGAACTGTTCCCAGGATACCCCGGCTCCATTTTCGACGTCGCGTGTCAGGACGAATCCTATGACATCTTTCAGATGTTCTGGCGACAGCCCCGGCGTAAGTATTTTTTCTGTGCGCAGAACGCCGATGTCTTTCTCCGTCACCGTGTCTCCCTTTCTCATCGGATGAAGGTAGTGGAGGCTCCTGTTCGTGCGCCCGTAGTTCTTTTCTTCTGCCGGAGCGAGTGCCTTGATTCCGTTTCCGAGCGCCGCGTCAACACGGCTCCCGTACTGATCTTTCATCTGGGCGATGATGTTTTCTTTTCCGCGTTCGCTTCCGAACTGTCTCAGCATAGCCTCGCACTGGTGTATGCAGTAGCTCATGTGCGCGAATTGCTCGCCCTCGAGGGCTACGGGGTCGTCAAGACCGTCGGTCAGTTTGCTCAGAGTTATGTGTTTTTCGATCATCGTTCCGCCGCAAGCCGCCGCAAGTGACGGAACCAATACAGGGTCAAGGGAGTGGTCGCTGATTCCTGTGTCGACTCCGAAAATTTTGGCGAGGTTCGGCAGCAGGCTGACATTGTATTCATCCTCTGGGGCAGGGTAGAAAGTGATGCAGTGGAGCAGGGTGACTTTTTCTGTTCCGACAATCGAAAGTGCCTTCTCGATGTCCGACAGCGTTGAAACTCCGGAAGAAATCACGAGCGGCATCAGTTCTTCTCCCCTTTGCTTTTGCTGGCTCCTGAAATCGTTGACAGCCTCGAGCAGGGGAATATGGTTAAGCTCAGGGGATGCGATTTTGATCGCGTCTGGTTTTATTTCAATCAGTTCTGCGAGGCTTTTTAGGCCGAACGGGCTGCACATGAATTTCGCGCCCTTTTTGTGCGTGTATTCAAGGCAGCGCGCAAAAAATTCCTTAGGGACTTCTAGCTGCTTGAATCGGTCGTAGAGACGGATTTTTCCGCCCGGAAGGGTGACGAAGCCTGTCCCCGGATGAAGAATCTCATCAGCATAGACCCACTGAAATTTTACGTAGTCCGCTCCTGATTCGACGGCCGTGTCTATTAATTTTTCTGCCTTTTCGATGTTTCCGCCGTGCGAAGTTCCGATTTCTGCAATGATTTTCATTTTGTTTGCCCGCTTTCGTTTTGGGACGCGAAAAGAAATTTGTTTTTTTTCACGTCTTTTCTTTCAGATTTTACCATAATCCTTTTCTGTGTTACAATTCTACTATGATAAAAATTCTGGCAAAGCTTTTAAAAGCTCTCAACACAAATGTCAATTCAGCGGAACTTGCCCATGCATTTTCCTGTGGTTTTATTTTGGGATTCATGCCTAAAAATAATGTATTTTGGTACCTTGTGTTTATTTTCATCCTTTTTATAAAGATAAATAAGCCTGTCTACCTGCTTGCAGTTTTGCTCAGCTCGTTTATCGCGCCTTTCGCCGATTCTTATTTTGACACGGTGGGATATGCGTTTTTGACCATCCCGGAGCTGTCTGATATTTTTGCAAAGCTGATAGAGATTCCTTTCGTCGGATTCACGAAATTCAACAACACTGTCGTCATGGGAAGCTTTTTGTGCGGTCTCATCCTTTATATTCCCCTTTACTTTATTGCCAAGGCAATCGTCTACCTCTGGAGAAAGTATGTCGCCGAACGAATCCGAAACACGAAGCTTGCCAAAGGTTTTCAGGCTCTTCCGTTCGTCACAAAAGTCCAGTCACTGATGGAGGATAAATAATGAAAAGCGAAAAGAAGTTGCCGGCAAAAAAGTTGCCGGGATTGTTCAAGAAATCATATACGGCTCCTCAGTTTAAAAAGAAAATTTTAGGAAAGATTTACATCGATGCTGACAGAAAACTAGTCTTGTCCCTGTTCTCCGAAAAAATCAAAAAAGGAAAGACCGAAAAAATCAGGATTCCGCGGACTGCCGAATTCACGAAAAAAGAGCTAAAGACTCTGAAGGGGCTTGCTAAGAGCATAAAATCAAACAAGGGCGTTGTAAGGCGAAAAGCTTTCATTGCTGTGGCTTCCGTCGTTTTCGCCGTTGTTTTTCTTTTCCTGACTTTCAAAAATCCGCTCGCAAAGCTTGGAATCCGCAGCGCAATGCAGTTCATCTATGGATCAAAATGCGATATCCAGTCCGTAAAGGTCGAGCTTCTGGGAGCTAAGCTTACGATCAACAAGCTTGCACAGGCAAATCCGAATCACCCGATGAAAAACTTCTACGAGTTTGATAAGCTTGAGCTGGATTTCAATCTCACTCAGCTTTTGCGCTCTCGGTACAATATCGAGAACATCGAGATTTCAGGAATCGCTTTTGACACTCCTCGCACAACATCAGGTGAGCTTTCTCTAAAAGAATCTTTCTTGCGTCGAAAACTCAAGACTGACGCCCTGGGCTTTTACGACTCGCTTGAAAAAAAGAGCGAGGCATCCCTGACCTCGGCAAAGGGGTCCCTGGAGAACCTTTTTGCCCAATATGATCCGCAGAAATTGTACGATAACATCCAGAGCCAGATGAAAACTCCTGCCATGTGCAAGGAAATCGAGGAATCATTGACTTCTTCGATAGCTGAATGGAAGGCTAAACCTGCTGAGATCAAGAACACTGTCAGCGATTTCAGGGACAAGAGCGAAAAGCTTGTCGCTATCAGTGTCAAGAACTTAAAAACACGGGAAGAAATACAGGCTGCACTTGACGATGTGGCTGCTGCGATTAAGAGCGGTCAGAATGTCAAGAACACCGTCGATTCTACCGTCGCGGCTGTGGAAAAGGAGCAGAAAAAAGTCAACAATCTTCAGAAAAAACTTGAGGATGCAATTAAGCGAGATTCTGAACTTGTCTCAGCTCAGGTAAAGAACATTTCGTTCTCCGGAGCGACCGATTTTATTACAAGCTCGATAGACGGATATGCCTATTCCGTGATCGGAAAATACTATCCGTACCTGAAGATGGGAATCACTTATCTAAGCTCTGTAAAATCATCAAAATCAGAGAAAAACGACGAGAAGTCAAAGGCTGAGATAAAGAAGCAGAAGGAAAATGCAAAGAAAGAGCACAAGCGATATGCCGGACGCTATGTTTATTGGCGTGCTGACACTGTTCCTCGGCTCCTCATCGAAAATGTCCACGGATCCGGTTTCGGATTTGATTTCAAGATCACCGACATCTCAAGCGACATGGACAAGGTCGGTCGTCCTGTAGTCGGAAAAATGAGCTATTCGGATAAAAAACGCACTCATTCGGCATCACTGACACTTGACGGTCGCTCCAAGAGCAAGGAGCCGCTGGTTACCGCGACATATTCAGGAAACAATTTCCCTCTCAAGATGAGGCTCTCAAAACTCATGAAGGCTGACGGCATTCCGGATCTTAGCGGAACTACAGCCATATCCGGAAGCCTCTCTGCGGACACCGATTTTAGTTTCGGAGGTTCCTGCTCGGTTTCCATGAATCCTCTTACCGTGACTTCTCAGGCTATTTCTCCTGACTATGCTGACGAAATCTATCAGGCTGCACTTGCTTCTGTAAAGACGATGAACGCAGCCTTTGATTTCGGATTTTCAGAGGAGAAAGGGGTGAACGTAAATGTGGTTACGGATTTGGAAAAACAGATCCTCAACGGACTTAAAAATTCTGCCGGCACATACCTTTCTGAGGTAAGAAAAGAGGCGTCTGCGCTTATTCAGGCAAATCTTAACGAGAATTCCAAGCAGGCTTTCTCAAAGATTTCTGAATTCACCGATATCTCGGCGAGCGTAAAAGATCAGAAGACAGCCGTCGATCTGCTCGACAAAAAGCTTAAGGAAAAACAGAAGGAGCTGACAAAAGCTCTGGCTGAGAAGGCGGCGTCAAAAGTGAGTGAGAAGGCAAACAAGGCCATATCAAACAACGCCGCGGCAAGCAAGGCCATGGATGCGGCTTCCGGGCTTTTGAAGGGGCTTAAGAAGTAGTTTATGCTTCCCAAAAAAAGCTATAAAAGGTGTTTTTTGAGGATAATCACATATTTACTTAATTTCTTAATTATGGTATTTTTTAACATACTATTTTTGTAATTTTTTTATTAGGAGTGTTCCGATGTCTGGACATAATAAATGGTCGACCATTAAACATGCAAAAGGTGCTGCAGATGCAAAACGCGGCGCATTGTTCACAAAATTGATTAAGGAAATTTCTATCGCTGCAAGCATGGGCGGCGGAGACCCGAACGCAAACCCACGTCTCCGTGCTGCTATCGTAAAGGCTCGCGCAGCTTCAATGCCTAAAGACAACATCGAACGTGCAATCAAAAAGGGTACTGGTGAGCTTGGTGGCGGTTCATTCGAGGAATTGGTATACGAAGGATACGCTGCTGGTGGCGTTGCTGTTTTGGTAGAAGTTCTTACAGACAACCACAACCGCGCTGCTGCAAACGTACGCAATATCTTCAACAAGCACGGTGGAAACCTCGGAACATCTGGTTCTGTAAGCCGCATGTTCGACCGCAAGGGTGTTATCGAGTACGATGCAGAGGCTGTTTCTGAGGACGAAGTAATGGAAGCAGCTCTTGATGCTGGTGCAGAGGACGTTGAGAACGACGACGGAATCATCACCGTAACAACTTCTCCAAACGACTTCACTGCTGTTGTCGAAGCTCTTGAGCCAAAGGGATGGACTTCTCTTTCTGCAGAAGTTGCCATGGTTCCACAGGCTTACACCGCAGTAGACAAGGATACAGCTGCAAAAGTTCAGAAACTCATCGACAAACTCGAAGAGGATGATGACGTTCAGAACGTTTACACTACAGTTGAATATCCTGATGACTTCGACC
>CAMVSS010000088.1 GCA_947170195.1 uncultured Treponema sp.
GCTCCCACCTTGAAAATTGCGAGCTTGCCGGAGCCCGGAACAGCCTCACCCGGTGCTTTTACAAGCTTTTTGTCCTGAGTCTCAAAAATCAGCCGCACAAAAACTGCATCGCCGGGCTGAACTGATTCCGGATAGAATACCGTCAGGTTATAAGAAGGATATGTGAATGTCTTTGAGAGCGAAAATGCTGCGAATGACAGAAATATCAAAAAAAGGGAGAGAATTTGTTTTTTCATACGAAAATTATATCACATTTTCTTCAAAAATGCTCGCAAATCGGGGGAAAATGCTTTTAAATTGTTTGACAAAAATACAGAAAATGTCATAATGTAAAATCGAGGTGTATTGATGATAGACGAATCTAAGTTTGACAGAACATTGGGCGAGACAATTCCTGTGCTTTTCAGAAACAAAGTTCGGAAAATCCCGAATTTTACGCTTCAGGCCGTAAAGAACAAAAGCGGTGTTTTTGTTCGCTACAGCTACTCTCAGGTTTATCAGCATGTCGTCGAATTTGCTTCGTCTCTGCATAAAATCGGAATCAGAAGGGGTGATCACGTAGGTCTTATGAGCGACAACCGCCGCGAATGGCTTATAGTCGATCTCGCTCTTTTGTGTCTCGGAGCGGCCGACGTTCCGCGCGGATGCGATTCAATGGGCGTGGAGATGCGCTTCATCCTTAATTTCGCGGAGTGCAAAGTTTGTTTCTTTGAGAACGGTCGTCAGCTCATGAAAGTCCTCGAGAAAATAGAGGAAGTTCCGACCTTAAAAACTGCGATTCTTTTTGACCATGCGGACGAAACTGTCCTGAATGAGGCAAAGCAAAAAGGAATCGAAATCATAAACTATTCAATGCTCGAATCTGAGGGAACCCAGGCAACAAAAGAGGACTGGGATTTCGTCGAAAGGGAGATTGATGCGACGCGACCTGATGAGGTTGCTACAATCATCTTCACATCGGGAACAACCGGACTCCCTAAGGGCGTAATGCTTACACACGATAATTACATAGCTCAGTGCGAAGTTTGTCACGCTGTCCTCGGACTCATGCAGAGCGGTGATATTTGGCTTACCGTGCTTCCGATCTGGCACAGCTTTGAGAGAGCTTTCTGCTACATGGTCGTTGCGAAGGAGGGCGGATTTGCTTATTCGAAGCCGATCGCATCGGTTATGCTTCAGGACATGAACCTTGTCCAGCCACAGTGGATGAATGCAGTTCCTCGGCTTTGGGAGGCTGTTGCCCAGGGCTTGTTCCGCGAAGTTAAAAAACAGAATCATATTCAGCAGGTAATCTTCAAGAATGCGATTGCCATCGGAAAGCTTTACTACAAGTCTAAGGAGCGCGTATGCGGACTTTTGTGTCGTTACCGCTGGTATCCTCGCTTTTTGGACGTTCTTGCCGGAATAATTCCTTTCGCTATTTTGTGGCCTTTCAATTTCCTTTGTGAGATTTTTGTCTTCTCGAAAATTCGTCAGCGATTCGGCGGAAAATTCCGCGCTGCCATAAGCGGTGGCGGAGCGTTGCAGCCTGAGACCGAGAACTTTTTCCACGCAATCGGTTTCAACCTTCTTGAGGGCTACGGCATGACCGAGACTGCCCCTGTAATTTCCGTAAAGAATTCAAAGAAACCGCGCTCTAACAATGTCGGACTTGTTTTCCCTAGCTTTGACGTAAAAATCGTAAAAGAAAAAGACGGACAGATCGTTGACGGAACGCCGTTGAAACCTGGCAAAAAGGGACTCATACTTGTAAAAGGCCGTCAGGTTATGAAGGGATATTACAAGCGGCCTGACCTGACTGAGGCCGTTATTGACAGCGAGGGCTGGATGAACACTGGCGACCTCGGAATGCTCTCTTACGATAACGAGCTGAAAATCGTCGGACGAGCAAAGGATACAATCGTATTGCTTGGCGGAGAGAACATCGAGCCTGCGGTAATCGAGAAAGCCCTTACAGCAAGCCCTTATATCGAGCGCATCGTTGTTGTCGGACAGGATCAGAAATACGTTGCCGCCCTCATCGTGCCAGAGCAGCACAATGTCATTTCCTACGCCGAGGAAAACAATATCGTCTACGATAACTATGAGACGCTTCTTGAGACGAACGAAATCCAGAACATGTTCAGGATTGAGCTTGATATGCTTGTAAACGCAAAGACCGGATTCAGGGCCTGCGAGCGTGTGTTCAAATTCGTACTCCTTCCGAAGTCCTTCGAGATCGGAAAGGAAATCAACGCGAAGCAGGAAGTCGTGCGCCCTAAGATCCCTCAGATTTACAAAAAGGAATACAAGAAGCTGTTTAAATAGCTGAATAAGCAGTTTCAAAAGCAGCCGGCTTTTGAAACTTGCTCAGAATGCAAAACAATTTTGAGGCAGAGCCGATGATTTTTTGTGACAGCCATGTGCACTTAAGCCAATGTTCCGCGCTTGATGACGGAAATTCCGATTATTGGTGCTGCTCGTCATGTCTTTCAAAAGAAGATTTCATTTTCTCAACCCGGATAAAAGATTCCGCCGCCTTTGGAAAAGTTTTGATTTCCTACGGGATTCATCCTCAGTCGGTCTCGGATCCTGAGACGGATGATTATGAGGAAAATCTGGCATTTTTGAGCGGATTGATTTCAGATAAAAAAATAGGAGCGGTCGGAGAGTTCGGTTTTGATTTTTATTCCGAAGGCGACAAATCTCTGGCAGACCGACAGAGTCGGCAAAGCGTTCAGGACCGTCAGAAAAAAATCTTCGAGCTGCAGCTGGAGCTTGCAAAAAAGGCGAATCTCCCGGTCGTGCTCCATGTCAGAAAGGCGATGGACAGAATTTTCGCGTATTCAAAGGAGCTTTCTTGCCTCCCGTCTGTAGTTTTCCATTCCTTTCCGGGGACATATTCAGATGCTGTCTCTCTGTTGAACAAAAAGATAAACGCTTTCTTCTCATTCGGAACTCCGGTGCTGAAGGGAAAAAAGGCAAACATCTCATGCATAAAAAATCTGCCTGCGGAAAGAATCCTCTTTGAGACCGATGCCCCGTATCAAAGCCTGAAAATGGGCTATGAGACAAAAATTTCTGACATAAGGAAAGTCTACGCGCGCTCCTGCGAAATCCGGGAAGAGTCCCCCGATGAAAAATCGCTCGAGGAACTCTGCCTTTCCTGCCATGAGAACTTCAGGAAAGCGTTTTGTATTGATTCTTGATTTCTGCGAGGGCTATGGCGTATTCTTCCTTCATTTTTTGAGCGAGCGGCAGCGGATCTCCCTGCGTCTTATGGCGGAGGACGTCCTCGAGAGCCTGACCGGCCGCACTTAGCCGCTCCGCGCACAGCTGCCTGCCGGCGCCCTTTACCGCATGCACATAATTTGCGGCCTTTGCGTCGTCTTTGTCCGCAATCAGTTTGTCGAGAGTGGCTTCGTCGAACGGCATTTCATTCATGAAAGATTCCATCAGAATTTTGAGAAGATCCTTGTCGTTGTCCAGAAGTTCCAGCGCTGCATTCAAATTCAAAATCATTTTTTCCATAAACTGTGTCACCTCATTCTGATTTTGTCAGTTTTTAGTATACACCCAAAATTTTCGGAAAGCGAATGCAAATCACTCCGCGGATTATTTTTTTATGTTTTCGTAGAAATCTTCGCCCTTTGAATTTGTGACGACAAAGCACGGAAGATTTTTTACTTCGACGAGCCTGACAGCTTCCATTCCCAGCTCCTCATAGTCGATCACTTTTTGGGAGATGATGTATTCATTTGCGATCAGGGCGGCAATTCCTCCCGGAGTTCCGAGATACACACCGCCGAACCGTTTGCAGGCTTCCGTCCACTCACGGCTTCTGTTGCCCTTTGCGAGCGTAACCAAAGCTGCTTTCCTGCTCATCAAAAGATCCGCATAAACGTCCATCCTGCCTGCCGTGGTCGGTCCGAAACTTCCGATGACTTTTCCATCCGGGGTTCTTGCCGGGCCTGCGTAGCATATCGGATAGCGCGTGCAGTATTCGGGGAGTGGCTTTCCTTCGTCCAAAAGCTTTTTCCATCTGGCATGAGCGGAATCCCTTGCCACGAGAATCTTTCCCGAAAGGAGAACCCTGTCTCCCGGGGCGGCGTTCCTGAGCGCGTCCAGTATGCTTTCGATTCCATTTTCTGTTGAGATTTTAAGCTCTTTGCTGGAATCCTGATTTTTTACGGTTGCCGTGGCCTCAGCAAATCCCTCCAGCATGGACGGATTTGAGACTGTCTTTTCCAGATACAGTCCTTTTTCAGTGGCAATCGCCTTTATGTTCCTGTGGGCAGAGCATGAGACACCAAAAGATATCGGGCAGCTCGCTCCGTGTCTCGGGAGGCGCACTACGATCACGTCGAGAGCGAATGCGCTTCCGCCGAACTGTGCGCCGAAGCCTGTCTCCGAGGCAATCTTCATGCCGAGTTGCTCAAGCTCCCTGTCTCGGAAACCGAATTCGTTTGGGGTGTATGTCATGTCGTCGTATGCGCCCATAGACGCGAGCTTGAGCGCAAGAAGATTCTGCTCTGGGCTGAGTCCGCCTGCGACAATTGCAATGGTGTAGGGCGGGCATGCCGATGTTCCGAATTTGGAAATCTGTTCCTTCATCAGGCTCGTGAATTTTTCTTTGGTGAGAAAAGCTTTCGTTCCCTGAATAAAAGAAGTCTTGTTCGAAGAGCCGCCGCCCTTTGCGCAGAAAATAAAGCTCATTGAGTTGTCCGGCGCATTCTTTATGAACGGCGGGACCGGGGCAAGGGCGGCAGAAGCTGAGAAAACGCTTATCTGAGCCGGCATATTGTTCTTCGGATCGAATTCGTCGTAGAAGTTCTGCGGGCAGGATGTTGAGAATCTGAGCTTCTTTTCGTCGTAGACTTTCTTTATTCCCTCAGCCATAGCGTCGTATTCATTTTCTTCTGATTTGAAATTTCCTTTCTTCCATGCGAAGACATTCGCGATTCCCGTGTCCTGGCAGAGCGGAAAAACGCCTTCCGATGCTACCTGCGCATTTTTCAGGATGCACGAGCATACGTATTTGTCGTTTTCGCTTGCGTCCTCGGAAAGGGCCGCCTTTATGATGTTGTTCAGGTGTTCCTTCGGGAATGTGAATGAGAGGCGCGAAAAAGCCTCCTCCGAAATCTTTGAAAGGTTTGTCATGTCTTCGATGAAATCAAATTCTGTCATGCAGACAGTATAGTTTTTGATTGTGCGAGAATCAATCTGTTCCCTGCATGCATTAATTGATGAATATGAGCATTTTTGCTAAAATCGAAGAATCATGAGCATGACTAATTTTAAAAAACTGAATATTTTATGTGCGGTTTCCTGCCTTTTGTTTTCGCTTACAACGATTTCCTTTAATGCAGATTTGTCGCTTGCGGCCTTTCCTTTGTCGCTTTTATTTTCACTGATCTATTTCTTTTCATCATTACTTCTGGTCGATCCAGAAAACCGCTGCATCGCGGCCGTCCGAAAACTGACGTACCGCGATGAAAATCCAATCGCTCCGTCTGCGCGCTACATCGCGGTCGTCCGTGAGCTGCTTCAGTACATGCCGTATGTGCTTCTCATAAGCTTTGTTTTCCGCCGCGCCGGAGAGAACGGAACTCCGTTCTTCCTCGACCTCGTTTCGGTGATCCTCTGGATAATCAGCTCGGTTTTCGTGCTTTGCATCCTTCATTTCCTCAATCCGAAGCACATTTCTTCCGTCAGCGCGGAATGGAAGGGCTTCTTGGACTCTCAGCGCGAAAAAGCTTCTGCCGTGCGCGGATGGACATTCCGGAGAATCATAAAAGAAGCTGTCAGCTGGATCGATGCCCTTGTGCAGGCGGTTTTTCTTGTCCTGCTCATCAATATTTTTATCGTGCAGCTCTATGAGATTCCTTCCGAGTCGATGGTTCCGGAATTCCTCATTAAAGACCGTGTCGTCGTGTTCAAGACCCTCAGCGGACCGAAGTTCCCTCTCTCCAGAATCGGAATCCCGTACGCAAAAAAATACAATCGCGGCGATATAGTCGTTTTCAGAAACCCTCACTACAGCACGGACCGCAAATCCGAGGTAAGGACTTTTATTTCCCAGATCGTATACATGTGCACACTCACAACCGTCAACATAAACGTCGAGGAGAACGGCGAGCCTAAGGCCGATCCGCTCGTAAAGCGAGTCACAGGCGTACCTGGCGAGCAGCTCGTGATGCAGGACGGAGTTCTCTATTCCCGCACCGAAGGCAGTTCTGATTTTGTTCCTGTGGAGGATGATGCCAAATGGGCTGCATGGAACCTCAATGACATAAGCCCGTCGCTAAAAAGAGGAATCGAGCTGATCCCTATCAGCCAGTCGAACTATGACAAGATGATCGAATGCGAGGAGAAGAGGCGGAATGTTGATATCCTCGATGCCTCTGCAACCTGTCTCAGGCTCGCTGATTCCTTTGACCGCTTCAACGCTCAGATCGGAGCAAAAAAAGAAGGAAAATTCGTCTTCGATCAGGACAAATACAACGAATACTCGCTTTTTACGCAGAGTCAGCGGATCGCGGTTCAGCTCATAACATCAACAGATGGCGGCGAATGGTTCAGAAACTTCCTCACGGACTGGACGAAAAACATTCCTGATTTTAAGGGCGACATTTATTCAGAGGCGAATTTCAAGCTCAACCTGATGATCAAGCAGACTTTCGCAAAACTCGTGCTCCGCGACATCGAGCTCAAGGCAAAGAACGTCCCGGCTTCCGAGTGGAAGAATGATGCTGCAATAAACAGCCTCCTTGAGGATGCCCAGATGCTGCATCAGTATGTTTACATGCTCGACAGAAGAAACATGCCTGTGTTCCCGCCGAACGATGCGGAAGGAAATCCGACCTACATCCCGGAGAACTGCTACTTCATGATGGGTGACAACCGCTTCAACTCTCTGGACATGCGCCATTCATACGAGACAAAGCTCGTGCAGATTACCGCCTACGATAAATACAGCGCGACATATCTTTCTGATATGGCACCGCAGTTCGTTTCCCGCGACAAAATCCTTGGAAACACGTCGTACAGGTTCTGGCCTGTTTCCCGCGCAGGAAAACCGGGGCTTACGGGAAAGAAGTAATTGCCGATAATTAAAGCGTGAAAAAGTCTTTTCTTGCCGTCATTTTTGTATTTGCCGCGTCCTTTGCGCTTCATTCCCAGGAAGGAGCTCAGTTTCCTGAGCTTCTGAACGGTATTTGGCAGGGGAGCGACAGGCTTGTAATGTTCTCATCAAAAGAAAATGAATTCGCGCTTGTCCTGCGCGTTTTTTACCAATGGTACAATGACCGCGCATCCGAGCCTGCCTCGTACAAACAATTGGTTTCCCGCGACCGTAACGATACGACCGCGAATTATCCGGAGGCTATAGACATCCACTGCAATACGATTTTTGAGAACAAATCTAAGACAGCGGGCGTTTATGAGCTTGAGATGACATATCCTCATCTGAAAGAAAAATCTTATATCCCTGTTTGCGTGATTGACGGAAAAATCTATCTTGATTTCGTTATAAAGACCGATGATCCTGAGGCTGCTTCATTGCCGAAAGAATCCGCTTTGGATAGTTCGGCCATTGGCTCAATTTCCGACGGATTTTTCAGGGCTGCGTCAGGTGCGTCCGGAATAACAATTTCAGTCCCTGTTTTTGCCAAGGAAGTCGTTTCTTTCTATAAACATGGAAAGGACATCTACAAAATCCGCTATTGGCTCAGCGAAATGGAATTCTCGTCGGACAAAGCGAGCTTTTCGGACGGAAATCAAGTCTTTTCTGTGAGCAAATACCTGAAGATTGGAAACCGGATCTTCCAGTGCACGACAGGACGGAGCACAAAAATACGGAACATCGAGAAGTCCTCATCGTTTGAGAAAAACATCATTGTGGACGGCGACGGCTCGATCATAGCTTTCGGAAAAGAGTACCTCGTGAAAGTTCCTGAGCTTGACGGGGGAGAAACTTTGCTGAAGAATGTTGCCGAGAAAAACTCCGCCAAGAAGCCTGCGCCAAAGCCGCTTTTTCCTCCGAGCGAGATCAACTTTCATTGGAAAGAAATCTCCGAGCTTGAAAAATATAATCCGTACACATGGAACCGCCGCAATCTCGATGTCCATAAATGATTGCGCGCATGATTTTGCCGTGCTCGAAAATCTTTTTTCAGCTTATTGACTAAAGCAATCCGATTCATTAATATAATAATCGCTGGTGGTCATAGTGAGATGGAAATACCCGTTCCCGTTCCGAACACGGAAGTCAAGCATCTCTACGCCGATGATACTGCATTTGCGGGAAAGTAGGTAATTGCCAGCTTTTTTTATTTTAAACGACATCCTAATTCGTCAAGGAAGGCTTCTATGGCACAGTTGACCGGCTCTCAGATTATCATAAATCTCCTGCGGCAGAACGGCA
>CAMVSS010000089.1 GCA_947170195.1 uncultured Treponema sp.
CCCCCCCTCGGCTACAATCCCTCTCACTACGCTAACATGCCCAAGCAAGCTTGGTCACTTTCGCTCCGTTCGGGTATTTCCGCCTACCCCTTCTCCTAAGGGCAAGCCCTTAAAATCCCACAAATGGACTCTGGCTTTAGCTAGTTGCAGGGATATGGCTGTCCCTACTTTCTTGCCACAATCACCATCGTCCTTGCGTTCTGATTGTATGGAGAAAAATCAAAATCTCCGTAGATTTCGACCGACTTGAAGCCGATTCCGATCATGATTCTCTTAAGCTCGATTGCGGAATAGAGCCGCTGGACAAACTCGTGCTCGATCCGCTCGCCGGTCTCGTTGTCGATTAAAATCCAGCGGGAGCGAAGGCCTTCCCACGCTCCGACTACGCCGAAATCGGTCAGGACGGTTTTTCCGGCGCGCTCAAACCACTCGCCCTCGGTAAAATCCTTTATGGCTATTTCCCGGCTCAGATTCTCCAAAATAAAGAAGCCGCCGTCCTTCAATGAGCTGAATATGCTCTTGAGAATCTGGACATCTTCTTCCATCGTGTCGCAATATCCGAACGACGTGAACAAATTGATCGCGCAGTCGAACTGTTTTTCGCTTTTGAAGGTGCGCAAATCCGCTTTTATAAGCTCGAGATCGACGCCCTCGGCGGTAGCACTTTCGGCGGCGGCATCCAGCTCACTCTGGATCAAATCAACGCCGGTGACGTCAAGGCCGAGCGCGGCAAGCTCTACGCTGATTCTTCCCGGGCCACAGCCTGCATCAAGGATTTTCGCGCCCTTTGAAAGGCCTGCTATGCGGCACACGTGCTCAGCTACGGCAGGAGCCTCCGCCCACCGCGCCGCGTCAAACATAATCGGACCATAGTTGTTCCAGAAATCTTCTTTTTCAAACCATTCTGTCTTGTTGTGAGCCATTTTTTTCTTCTCCAGAAATGCGATATTTTTTGAGCTGACGAGTTAGGGATCGTTGCGGAAAGACCGGAACGAAGTGAGGACTTGCAGCAAGAGCCCGGCGGCGCAAGCCGCAACTCCCTCCATTATATCATGGAACAAAAAAATATCGATGTTTGACACCCTAATTAAATGCTATTAGAATGGACGAAATGAATATTTTATTCGGTATTTCAGCAAGTAACGGCATAGGAATCGGAAAAGCTTTTGTCATCCCGGAATCAGAAAAACGAATCATTCCGACAAGAACAATAAGACCGGATGAGCACGAAGGTCAGCTCGCACGTTTTGAAGCCTCGCTTGCCAAAATCGTCGCCCAGATAGCATCTCAGCTTGACTCGGTAAAGCACGACAAAGTTCAGTCGGAGATTTTCGAGACTTATTTTCTGATGCTAAACGATCCGGAATTTCTAAAGGACGTAAAGGAAACTTTTGCCGCGTCGGACAGAACTATCGAATATGTTTTGAATCAAAAAACCGAAGAATATGCGGACAAATTGCGTTCCAGCGGAAACGAGTACCTGGCGGAGCGCGCTCAGGACATCTGTGACATATTCGGACGTGTCCTGAATGATCTTCTTGATTTTCATCCATTTAACATAGAGAACGTTCCTGACGGTTCCGTAATCGTCGCAAAGGCGTTGAATCCGAGCGACACCATCATTCTCTCAAAGAGAAAAATCGCAGGTCTCGCGCTGACTGAGGGCGGAATTTCTTCCCACGTCGGAATTCTTGCGAGAAACTACGGAATTCCTGCCGTGTTCGACCTCCCGCCGGATGTAATTTTCGGAATAAAGAACGGCGCGACGGTAATCATCGACGGAAACTCAAGCGAGGTAATCGACAGCCCGGACGAAACCACAATCGAGGACTACAACAAAAAAATCAAGGAGCATAAAGAGCACATTGAGAAGCTCAAGCTGTTCCGCGATCGCCCGGCTCAGACTTCGGACGGAGAAAAATTCCATCTCTATGCGAACATCGGTACTGTTGAGGAAGCAAAAATCGCGATGAAAGAGGGCGCGGACGGAATCGGTCTGTTCCGAACCGAATTTCTGTTCATGAGCGAGTCGAACCACGATATCAGCTCAACCCATGCCGCGACATCAGCATTCAGCGAAGAAAATCAGTTCAAGGCTTATAAGACCGTTCTCGAGACGATGCAGGGAAAGCCTGTAACAATCCGAACCCTCGATGCCGGCGGTGACAAGCTGATTAATTCTCCTGAAATCAGGAACGCAAAAAACGAGAAAAACCCGCTTATGGGTCTCCGCGCAATAAGGCTGAGCCTTGCGAACCCTCAGCAGCTCAAAACGCAGCTTCGCGCTTTGTACAGGGCGAGCGTCTATGGCGATCTGCGCATAATGCTGCCGCTCATAACGGATGTGGAGCAGGTCGAGGAATCTCTTGCGATTGCGGAGAGCGTAAAGGAAGAGCTGCGTTCAGAAAATATTCCGTTCAACGAAAACGTTCCTATCGGAATCATGATTGAGACTGCCGCCGCCGCCATGACAGCAGACTGCCTCGCAAAGGTGAGCAACTTTTTCTCAATCGGAACGAACGATTTGACGCAGTACACTGTTGGCGTCGACCGAGAAAACGTCGAAGTCTCCGATCTATATGATGAATTCCATCTGGCAGTCCTTCGCCTGATTTATATGACGATAAAAGAGGCGGAAAAAGCAAAAATTCCTCTCTCAGTCTGCGGTGAAATGGCAAGCCGAAAGGACAGCGTGATTGTTCTTGCGGGAATGGGCGTGCGAAATCTGAGTATGAGCCCAAAACTGATAACTTCTATTAAAGAACTTCTCTCAAAGATGAGCACAGAAGAGCTTAAAGCCATTTCCTCAAAGAGACTAAATAGTCTATAATAATTCTTATGGCTAAAGCAAAAAAACAAAAACCAGATTTCTCAAAACCAAAGCCGAAAAAAACTGAACCGGCTGATATTCAGAACGAGATTTTTGATGATGGTTCCGTGCAGGATGCAGATGCGGGAACAAACGATTCAGAGGACTGGAACCTTAACGACACGAACGATTCCGCTTCGGAGAATTCATATTCAGAACAGGACTCAGAAGAACTCAAGGAATATAAACTTGCCGCAAAGCGCGAGGGCTTTGACGTTTCAAAGTATTATGTGAATCTTCCACTCGTAGTGATTGCAGGTCGCCCAAACGTCGGAAAATCAACGCTCTTCAACAGGTTCATGCACCGAAGACTTGCAATTGTCGATCCGACTCCTGGCGTTACGCGAGATCCAGTCGAGGCAACGGCTTTCATCTTGGGAAAACCTGTCCGCCTGATTGATACCGGAGGATACAAACTCGACCGAGACCTCAAGAGCCGCGAATCGGAGATGGACGAGCTTGTAGTCGAAAAAACTCTCCAGTCGATCAAAGTTGCAGATAAAATCCTTCTCTTGCTCGAAGCAGGCAGAATCACGGGAGAGGATGAGGAATTCATCCATCTTCTGCGCCCTTATTGGGACAAACTCGTCGTTGCGGTAAACAAATGCGAAGGTGGAAAAGGCGAATCCGTCGCATGGAACTACCTTCAGTATGGATTCAAGGAGCTTCTTTTTATCTCCGCAGATCACGGCGACCACATCACCGACCTAGCAGAAAAAATAAATGAGGGGCTTGATTTCTCAAAGGTTGAAGAAAACGAGAAACCTCAGACACCTATCAGAATGGCAATTCTCGGAAAGCCTAACACAGGAAAATCGACGCTTTTGAACCGGCTGACGCACAGCGAAAAATCGATCGTTTCAGATTATGCCGGCACGACGCGCGATGTCGTCGAGGGAAAATTCACCTACGCGGGACGCAATTTTGAAATCATGGACACGGCAGGAATCCGCCGCAAAAAGAAAGTCCACGAGAACGTCGAATACTATTCGGTCAACCGCGCAATCAAGACTCTGGACAAATGCGATGTCGTATTCTTGATGATCGACGCGCAGGAAGGTCTCGCCGACCAGGACAAGAAAATCTGCTCGCTCGCATACGAACGAGGTCGCGGAATAATATTCGTACTCAACAAATGGGACACTCAGGATCAGAGCCGAAAAACGCTCCGCGACACCACGGACTACATCAAGACGATGTTCGGACACATGAACTGGGCACCTATTCTCCCGCTTTCCGCGCTCAAGGGCGAAGGCATAAAGGATCTGCTTAACAAGGCGATAGAACTGTATGGTCAGCTCACGCACAAGATCGAGACATCCGCGCTCAACAAGGCTTTGCAGGACTGGCTGTTCCATTATCCGCCGCCGGCAAGCAAGGCAATCCACTTCAAGATTCGCTATATGACTCAAACGAGCACAAATCCTGTTTCATTCAGAATTTTCTGCACAAGCCCGGACAACGTTCCGGAAAGCTACGTCACATATCTCAAGAATTCCATCCGAAAGGACCTGGGATTCGACCAGATTCCGGTTGAGCTGAACATGAAAGCCAGCCGCAAACGCTGAATAACCTTCACCATCGGTAAAATTGAAGGCAGGAGCCGGTCGCGGAGCAAACAAACCTGTAAGCAAGGTTTGCAGGAAAATCTCGCATGTTTGGGGGCACAATATTGACTTATAGTATTGGAGATGTCGAAGAGCTGGCTGGTATTCGTCAAAATGTTCTCCGCTACTGGGAAACCGTCATTCCCGGATTTGCACCAAGAAAGGACTTGGGCGGCCGGCGCGTTTACACCGAACGTGACTTTGAAATCATCCTGCGCCTAAAATATCTGATTTACGAAAAAAAATTCACGATTGAAGGCGCACGAAACGAAATCCTGCACGAAACAGAAGCCTACGAAACCAAAGCGGAAGCCATGAGCGCAATCCGGGAACTGCGCGGGGAACTGACAAAGCTCTACATGACAGCCCGAAAATACAGGCAGAAATAGAGGCCTACTCAACCACGTTTCCGCTCCGCTCACTGCGGAAAATGGTTCTTGACGATCTGAATAAACGCGCGCATTTCCCTGGCAAGGAATTTGTCCTTGTGATAGATGATTTGCTGCCAGACAGGAAGCGCGAAATCTTCAACGGCCAGAGTCGTCAGCTTTTCGTTCTCAAGCTGCTCCTCTATCATAAATTTCGGCAAAAAAGAAATCCCAAGATTGCGTCTGAGCATGTTCAGGATAAAGTCAGTGTTTCCGGTCTCGATGATCGGATGAACTTTTTTTCCGATCGAAGCGAGTTTTTGTTCCAGCAGGAAACGGTAGCTCGCTCCTTTCTCGGTGAGAATCATAGGCTGCTCAAGCACCTGTTCGATCGTGCATGCCTTTTTTCTGACAAAATCGTTTAAAGATGATGCGACAAAAACAGCCTCCTCCCTCTTCGAAAATGCCGTAACCAGATTCGTGTCATAGTGCAGCTCGTCAAGGTAATAGATGAGGTCGATTTCGTTGTTCTTGAGCTTCTGAAAAAGCGTTTTCGGCGTGTCGACGAGTATGTTTATGTTCACTTTCGGAAAAATCATGTGGAATTCCTGAACGAAATGCGGCAGAACCGTCGAGCATATCGAATCTATCGTCCCGATTATAAGATTTCCGCACGGCTCGCTCTCCTGGGATGAAAGCACAAGCTGAGCCTCCTCCGCGTCGTTCAGTATTTTTTGCGCATAGGCAAAGAGTATCTGCCCGGAATGCGTCAGCGACGTCTTTTTTCCGAGCCGGTCAAAAAGCTTTACGTTCAGCTCCGACTCAAGCTGTTTTATCTGTATGGTGAGGGCGGCCTGCGTATAGCCGAGTTTTTCTGCGGCACGACAAAAACTTTTTTGACGTGCGATTTCCAGAAACGATTTGAGAGAACGTAATTCCATGGAATCTCCTTGTAAAACTCCGGGTTAGCGGCGTTGCACGGAAGCAACGTATAGCTGGTTGTTGTCAACGGCAAGAACCCGGCCATGATAAAACTCAGCGTTTGCGCTATCGCGCAGCGTTGCACGGAAGCAACAAATTTCAATCATTCGAGCGGTTCAAGAACTCCCTGACTTTTGCAACATCCTCATTATATCACTTTTTTCATCATTATAAAATATTCTTATCATTTTTATTAAAATATTAAATTATACTAATTAAAAAGACTGTGCTACACTAACAGTGAAAAGGAACTTCGAAAAAATCGGCGAGTTTTTCGAGGAGCCCAAAAATCAGTTCTGCAAAGGTGGCATTTTATGAACTATATCGAGTGTTTAAAACATGAAATGATTGCGGCGTTCGGTTGTACCGAGCCGATCGCTCTGGCGTATGCATCTGCGAAAGCAAAGGAAGTCCTCTCTTCCTGTCCGGAAAAAATTACGGCGCGACTTTCAGGCAACATGATCAAGAATGCAAACAGCGTAAAAGTTCCTGGCACCGAGGGACGCAAGGGCATTGAGATTTCACTTGCGGCAGGTGCTTTTCTGGGCGATGCCTCAAAAATACTGCAAGTCCTGGAGAACATCGACAAGAGCAGGCTTCCGGAACTGGATGAATTCATCGCAAAGGGAAACATCAAGATTGAGCTTGTTCCGGACGTTCCGAACCTCTACATCGAAATTGAGGAAAAGTGTGGCAATGATTCCGCAAAAGTGGTGATTGAGGATTCCCACACGAACATCACCCTGATCGAGAAAAACGGAAAGCAGATTTTCAAGAAACCGCTGGAAATCACGGAAGAGGAAAAGGTTGATTTCTCGTTTGAAAAAATCTATGACTTCGCAAAAAATGGCAATTATGAAGAGCTTAAACCGATCCTCGACAAGGAAATTGAATACAACACAGCGATCGCCGAGGAGGGCATGAAAAACGAATGGGGCTCATCCATCGGAAGAATCCTCCTGAAGAACAATCCGGGCAATTTCTCAGAGACGATAACCGCCTATGCAGCCGCAGGCTCGGATGCGAGAATGAGCGGATGCGAGCTTCCCGTCGTCATCAATTCCGGCTCCGGAAATCAGGGCATCACTGTCTCCGTTCCGATCATAATGTGCGCCCGCGAATTCCAGATTGGCAAGGAAGAGCTATACAGCGCGCTCGTTTTCGCCAATTTAATCGGATTGTACCTTAAACAAAAAATCGGAAAGCTGTCCGCGTATTGCGGCGTCGTCTCGGCATCTTCTGCGGCTGCGGCAGGAATTGCCTACATGAAAAAAGAATCGCCTGAAATCATAAAGGAAACGCTTTCAAATGCGCTCGCCGTAAATTCAGGACTGATTTGCGACGGTGCGAAACCTTCGTGCGCCATGAAAATCGTCTCAAGCCTGCGAAATGCCATCCTTGCATACGAGCAGGCAAAGGAAAACAAAAGCTTTGAAGTCGGGGACGGAATCGTCATGTCCGACATCGAGAAAACGATTGCAACAGTTTCCCGAATCGCAAAGGACGGCATGAAGAGCACCGACGAAGTAATCCTCGAAGAAATGATAGGCGCAAAGAATAAACAAAGCTAATAAAAGCTAATTATAAGGAATTTCACAACGATTCCTTATTTTTAAAAAAGTTTTCTAAAGGAGGAAACATGAAAAAATTTCTTACGAGTCTGCCAGTTCTGCTGCTTATCGGCGTAATTGCCGGACTTCTCATCGGGCAGGTTGCAAGCGAGAATGTGATGAAAGTCATCGTCAGCCTGAAGTTCATCATTGGACAGCTGATAATGTTCTGTGTCCCGCTGATCATCATCGCCTGCATCGCTCCGTCAATCACAGAACTCGGCTCAGGAGCCTCAAGGATGCTGCGCATTGCCGTAACAATCGCATACATCTCATCCCTTGGCGCAGCCCTGTTCTCAATGCTCGCCGGATTTACCCTTATCCCGCATCTTTCAATCGTCACCTCTCCTGACGGACTGAAAGCACTTCCGCCTGTAATTTTTGAGCTTACGATTCCGCCTGTAATGAGCGTGATGAGTGCGCTTGTCCTCGCCGTTTTAATCGGTCTTGCTGCCGCATGGACAAACGCAAAAACAATCACGACGATGCTGTGCGAATTCCAGAAAATAATCCTGCAGATCGTAGGAAAAGTGATGATACCTTTGCTGCCATTCTTCATCGCTTTCACATTCTGCGGACTCTCATACGAAGGCTCCATCACGAGACAGTTCCCGGTATTCCTGAAAGTAATCCTCATCGTCATGGTCGGACATTACATCTGGCTCGGGCTTCTCTATGGAATCGCCGGCGCATATACAAAAGAAAATCCGCTTGACGTTCTGCGCCACTACGGACCGGCATACATCACCGCCGTCGGAACGATGTCGTCAGCCGCAACCCTCGCCGTTTCACTCACCTGCGCACGAAAATCAAAAGTGCTGCGACAGGACATGGTAAGCTTCGGCATCCCGCTTTTTGCAAACATCCATCTGTGCGGCTCAGTCCTGACAGAAGTGTTCTTCGTCATGACTGTCTCAAAGGTTTTGTACGGTCAGCTTCCGTCCTTTGGCTCCAT
>CAMVSS010000090.1 GCA_947170195.1 uncultured Treponema sp.
AGAATTTTGTTCCAGTATTCGATTGAGCGGAACTGCTGGTTCATGCCACGATAGCAGTCGGCAAGACCAAAAAGCGCATAAAAGTTTTTAGGATCCATGCTCAAAGCGCGCTCAAAATAGCCGACGCCTTTCTCGAAGGTCTTCAATTTTCTGTGGCAGTTTCCGATCGAAGTGAGGACTCGAATATCGACAAGAACATCTGTCTTATCGAGCATCTTTGTCCAATAATAAAGCGCGTCCTTGTATTCCTTGAAGTCATAGTGAAGATGTCCGAGGCCGATCAGGGCATAGGAATTGTTCTCTTCCATATCCAAGACCTTGAGATAAAGCTCTTTGGATTTCTTGAAATCACGGATTTTTCGATACGCATCTGCAACGCGGGTCAAGACAGTTATATTTCTGTCATCATGAACGAGGTACTGTTCCCAGATTTCAATCGCCTTGTGATACTGGTTCAAGGTTTTATAGCAGTCAGCAAGACCAAAAAGGGCATAATTGTTTCCGGGATGCCAAGAAAGACACTTTGTATAATACTCAATCGCTTCACGATAATGATTCTGCTTTCGCTCGCTATCACCAAGACCGACCAAAGCGTAATTATTGTTCTCTTCTATCTGAAGGATTTTTTCAAATGAAGATTTTGCGTCTTTTATGTTGTTTTCTTTTAAAAAATGATATCCCGCTTTTGAAAGCTCAGCTATCTCGTTTGAAATATTTTCCCCTTCAGGAACGTATTCCGCAACCCCCTGAGGTATTTCCAAATCTTTAAAAATCTCGTCGCTCATAAATCCTTCTCCTTTACTTTATTAAAATAGAAATTATCTGAGAAAGCTTCTCATAAATATTTTCAGACTTTGCCTTATTGTTCGCCAAAACATAGTATTTTAAAGCAGTCAGACTCCTGTTCTGCTTCATATACATGTCACCAATACGGACTAATCCATCGGAGTACCCAGTAGTCACAAATATTCTACAGGCGGCATCATATTTGCCTTCATTAAACAAGACATTGCCTTTACGATTGAGAATTGCCTTCTGTTCAGAAGAAAGACCTTGAACGGGCTTATCAGTTACCTTGATAAAACCGTCTGGAATTGAATGTGAAGAAAGCGTGTTTTTTAAATCCAAATCGTTCAAAATTCTTTTTTTACCTATAAAATATAATAAAATACTATCACGTTTATACCAAAAGTCAACGTACTTTTAAGACATTTTTAATAAAAATGACAGTCACCGAGTCTTTACAGAGTGCAAACCTTGTAAAAATGCACTATTGAGCGGCCATAGATTCTTTTGTCCGACAGGGACAGTTTTCCGATCTGCTCGGGAAGCATATCCTCCTCAGGAAAGTGAATCATAACGGTTCCGCCGGCATTCAAGAGCTCCCTCTCCTCGATGATTTTCAAAAGATCAAGCCGGTATTTGTACGGGAACGGCGGATCAAGGAAGATATAATCAAATTTGTCCTTGCAACGCTTTAAAAAAAGCTCTACGGCCATAAAATGGCATCCGATTTTGACGCCAAGCTCTTTTTCAGTTATGGACACATTCTCCAGAACCTGCTTTATTTTTATGCGGTCTTTTTCGCACAATTGGACGGACGAGGAGCCTCTGGATACAGCCTCGATGGCAATGGTTCCGCTTCCAGAAAACAAATCAAGCCAAGATTTTCCTGTCAAATCGCCGATTATAGCAAAAACAGATTCCCTCATTCTGTCCATGGCAGGACGAATTATTCCGTCAGGACATTTTATTATGCGACCTTTTAAACTTCCACCTGTAATTCTCATCTAAGCACCTTACCGATTCGGATCCAAAGACCAGTATACTTTGTCATGCTTGAGCCGGGTATTCTCTTTGGCAAAATCAAAGGCTGTTTTTCCGGATACAGAATCAAGCTGATATATTGATGCACCCTTTGACAAAAGCCATGCGATAGTTTTAGTGTCTTTGTTTGACTCCGCCGCATACATCAGCAAAGTCTTTCCATCATACGGAACATTTATCGGAACCTTCTTATTGAAGAAGACATTCAAAATTGTCGGAGGAACAGCGTTGATGACGGCATATATGAAAGCATACCTAGCGTCCTCAGAAGTCGGAGAATAATAATCAAGGAGAAGGGAAACGATTTCAGAATTTGTAGAAAATCCTGTCGCAAGCAGGAGCGGTGTAAGTCCATAAGCATTTTTTGCCTTGTATGAAGCCCCGTAAAGAAGCAGTGTCTTAACGACATCAATATTTCCCTGGAATCGAACCGCATACATGAGGGCAGTCCATCCATCCTCATCAATTGAGTCTATCTGAGCTCCAGAATAGAGAAGATTTTCAATCATCTCAAGGTTTCCGGCTTTTGCGGCCAGCATGAGAGGCGTTCTGCCATTTGAGTCAGCAGAATTAGCATCTGCAATAAACTTGTGGGTAACAGTTCGTGAGTTTATAAGCGACTCAGGAATGGCGGTCTTTGCACTGTCGTTTACCGCATAGTCATAAAGATAAATGCTCTCATTTTGTTTCGGCGCGGAGATTTCAGTTTTGGCCTGCTTTGCGGAAGGAGCAGAAGTCTTTGTCGAAGATTTTTCTGCGCTCTGGGCTTTAGATGCAGAATCCGCAGCTATGACGGCAGCTGCCGTTGCTGGAACGACCGCCGCAACCGGGGCAGTCGAGACAGAGGCATTCGCGACCGGCTCTGTTGCAGAAGAAGTCGCTGGCGCAGCCGAAACAGAAGAAGACGATACGGACAAATCCGAAACAAGTTGAGAAGAGACGGATGCAACAGCACCCGTTACGGCAGGAGAAGGAGATGACTCCACTGCATATACAGGATCAGGCTCCGGCTGGACATGTTTCTCCTGTATTTTCTGATTTTCTGAACCATTCGACAGCTCTGTTTCCTCAGAATCGTCAGGAAGCTCAGAATCATAATTCTCGGAAATTTCGTCAACTTCGCCAATGCTATCGGTATTCTCTTCAAAAACTTCGACAGATTCTTTATCAGATTCTGCTGCTACGGAGCCAGTTTTTGTCTGCTCCGCAACTTTTATCGACGGATCCTGAGCATACTCGGAAAGCAAGTTCAGGATTTCCTCGCTGTTCGCATTTTTTTTGGCATAGTCAAAACATGTTAATCCGTCTTTATCTTTTTTTAGGATTCTTATCTTTTTGAGGAATGGCAAAGGCGCGCCATAAGAAAGGACTGTCTTGATCGCCTTGATATCGCTCTCATATTCACACGCATACATAAGCGCAGTCTTTTTTGAGCGTGTTCTTGCAGATGGAGAAACACCGGCATCAAGAAGCAGGCGTATAACTTCTTCCTCGCGGTTGGCCTTCAAAGCAGCCATCAAAAGATTTTCCCGCTCAGAGCCTCTTGTGTAGGCATAAAAAGAAGGATTCCTTAAAATCTCCTTTTTAATCAGGCTGATGGGATTTCGCTCGACGAGAACAAAAGCTTCATCCGAAGCCCTTGATGCAAACACTGGCAGAGAAACTAAAATAAATATAAGAGAAAGAAGTTTTTTCATCATGTCCTTTTCTATATTCTATATGAAGATGCAATAATTATACATCATCTTTTTAAAAATTAAAATTCAAACCACTGTCCGTCAACAGTCAAATACCAGTTTGCCAGAACTGAGTTCACGTCGGAATTGTACCAGCTGATCGAACCATCGCTGTTCAAGACAGCAAGCCGGCCTCCGTTCTTGACAACTTTTACAGGCATTGATGCAGAGCGTCGGTACGAGAAATCCCTGCGGGTCGAAAGATTATACGAGCGCACGGAAGTCTTTCCGATATTTGTGTACAAAACCTTGTCGCCCAGATATGTAAACGCATTGCTGTCCTCATCTGAAATCGAGAGACATGTTCTTGAAACCTTTTTCGCCACATCATAAGCAAAAATTGACGTCGTATTCTTTTTTGTAGCAGCATCGTTCGTGATGAGCACTCCGTAAAGCTCGGTTCCGTTATTCAGAGTGTCAAAATTCAGGGAGTAGGCTACGCTTCCTTTCAATGTCAGAGGAACAAGTTCCTGAGTCTGAGTATTTACGTGCACGAGAGGAACTGCCGGAGAAGATTCGCTTGATTTTGCCACAAAAAGATCCAGCTCGGAATAAAGAACCGCATCCTGGATGGAAGAACCGCGGTAAATCTGTCTCAGAGTTCCCTTGTCAAAGCTGTAGAGATTTACGACGGAATTCGACTCAACATCAATCAGTATGTTGTTGGAATAGAGCCTCAGGGACTGAATGTTTCCGGCCGGGGTGAAGAGATTTGTAATTTTTCCAGTCGCAACATCGGCAAGCGCAACAGTTTTTCTCGTGTCCTTAGACCAAAGAACAGCCTTTGAGCCGAGAGAAATAAGATTCGTATATCCCTGTGCGGCCATTTTTCGCTCCGCAACACCCAAATCATAAGAAGACTGATACAGGGCAGCATCCGTCAGGAAATAAAAATCAGTTCCGCCTGAGTAAGCGTCGATGTCAAGGATTTTGTCATACATATTGTCGGTAATAGCCTGCTGAGTATCGACACGCTCGCTCTTTGCAAAATCAAACTTATATATATTTCCGAGGTTTGTTCCGGCATAAATGTACTCATCGGCATATTCAGCGCAAATGATTCTTTCGTTCGACTTGAGGCCTGAAAAAGTTCTGTAAAGCTCCGGCGCGATAACAGCCTTGTTCCTGTCGTTCTGAATCGCGTAAAGCTTGAACTGACGACCGTCATTCAAAATGTAATACAAGTTATCGCTATTCAGAGAGGAAACGAGCACAGGATTGCTGGCAGGATATGATGCGACGGTCTTTCCGGTTACCGCCTGAATTATATAGACTGACCTGTCTTTGTAGCCTGCGAGGAACACGCCATTCTTAAAAAGCATAACCTGAGAAAGATTCGACTCCGTAGAGAATTTCTGCTTTTTCGTTCCTGCGCGGAGGTTATAGTATATGAGGGAACCTGACGGAGAATAAGCGAGCAGGGAATTCTCAGTGGGAGAAGTGTAGATATAGTTTACCACACCGGTTCCTTCCTTCAGCTTATTCTTTTCGATATTCTGCGTAGCCGCATTGATAAAATATGTTCCGTTTACGGATGCAGTTCCGCAAATTATGTACGTGCCCTTCGATGAATATGCAAGGCTCGTTATAGTGTCAGAGAACCTGAAAGCAGCTTTTCTCGTAAGAGTCTTCCAGTTCCAGATGCTCACGCGATTGAGGGATGCGCCGTCGCTTTCATAAACCGCGATGTCAGTTCCATTCGGACTTCTTGCCACCATTCTGACAGGGAGATCGCTGACCTGATAGTGCTCGCCAATTCCATCTGAATTCCACTTGATCAGAAATCCATCCGCACCAGAACTTAAAACCGTTCCATCAGAAGGAAGATATGAAATCGCAGAGACGCTTTTCTGATGAGCCTGCGTAGAATCATGAGTCTGCGCACCAAGCGAAAAATCAAGACAAAAAAGACCTATAAAAGCTGAGAATATTTTTATTTTAAGATTTTTCATTTTAAAGAACTCCAAAAATATTTTAAATCGCTCAAGACCGCAAAACCAAACATCAAAGCGATGAGAGCTATTCCTACAAATTGTACTGCAATTCGCACATTTGATGAAAGCCTGATTTTAAAAATCGCCTCAATAAGCGATGTAAGAACGAGCCAGCCGTCCAAAATCGGGAAAGGAAGGAGATTCATCAAAAAAAGCGATACGCTTATCAATGCCATAAACTGAAGAACCGAGCAGATGCCCGTCCTAAAACCTGCCTCAAAGCCGTTTTTTGCAGTCGAACCAAGCATCGTCGTGAT
This sequence comes from uncultured Treponema sp., assembly GCA_947170195.1. GTDB lineage: Bacteria > Spirochaetota > Spirochaetia > Treponematales > Treponemataceae > Treponema_D. The sequence goes on from CAMVSS010000090.1 coordinate 5,815, forward strand.
TCTGGCAGGTCCGCTGACAGCCTTATCCGGCTCAAGCCCCTTGAACAGGAGGGAAATTCCCTTAAAAGTCATGGCTATCGTATCCCTGGTCTCAATAAATCCCTGTCCCACAGCCTGAAAAAAGCCGTAACGCCTCGACTCGCGCCTCTCGACAGACGAAGGATCACTCATAACCCCGATTTTTCCCTCGCCGGTAGAAGTGTCCATGTCAGTATGAACGACGAAAGAAAGCTTCTGACCGTCCCGGAGCACGTCCACCGAAACATCCTCGTCTGCGTGCATGGCAACGAAAGAGTAGATATCGGAGAAATCAAGGATCTCCGTTCCGTTCATTGAGATGATTTTGTCTCCAGACCTGATTCCGCCATCCCAGGCAGCGGAATGCATCTCAGGATATGTTTCGGTTACAATCTTTACAGTATTTCCGGCTGAAAAATACGAATATCCGATTATGGCGACAAGGAAATAAGCCGTCACAGCAAAAATCAAGTTGAAGAGAGGACCTGCGAAACCGATCGCCGCCCTAAAAAAAGCGTTCGCGCCGTAAAGGGAATCTTTCGGGCTGTCAAAAAATTCACTTTCATTCTCGCCCTTCATACCGCAATAACCGCCGAACGGAAGCAAAGAAAGCCTGAAATCCGTCCTGCCGATTTTTTTGTGGAGAAGAACAGGTCCCATTCCAAGAGAAAAAGACTCGACCTCAACGCCGAAAAGCCTGGCAAAAATAAAATGTCCGGCCTCATGAATAAAAACTAAAAATCCGAGGAGAATGATTCCATAAATTACTGTCATTTTTTTACTATTTCTTCCGCAAGCCGCCGTGCCTCAGCATCCGCATCAAAAACATCCTGCACGTTGCGCACGGAAGCAGACCAATCGTTTCCATTTATGACTTTTGACACGCAGTCTGCGATCGCAGGGAAAGAAATCTTTCTGTCAATAAATGCCTGCACGGCGATTTCGTTGGCAGCATTGTAGACGATAGGGTAACATCCGTCTTTTTCGGCGCAAGAAAAAGCAAGCGGAAGCATCGGAAAATCATCGGTGCGCGGTTTCTCAAACGTAAGCGTCCGAACACCTCCGTCAACATCGGTGAGGTCAAAAGGCTTCATGTATGATTTTTTGACTTCCGGCCAATCAAGCGCCTGCAAAATCGGATGCTTCATATCCGGCTCAGAAAACTGTCCGTAAACGATGCCGTCTTTCGTCCTAACGAGCGAGTGAATCACGCTCTGCGGATGAACGACAACCTGCACATTAGAAGGATCCGCATCAAAAAGCCTGCAAGCCTCTATGACCTCAAGTCCCTTGTTGCCGAGAGTAGCAGAATCGACCGTGATTTTTACACCCATATTCCAAGTCGGATGTTTCAGGGCATCATCAACGGTAACTTCCCGCAACTTTTCAGACGGAAGATTCCTGAACGGACCTCCGCTCGCGGTTATGATCACCCTATCGATATTTTCTTTTCCGGCCTGATGGATCAGAGTAAAAATAGCAGAATGCTCGGAATCGACGGGAAGAATCCTGCAATTATTTTTTTTCGCCATAGCGAACACAAGAGGCCCTGCCATAACGACGGTTTCCTTGTTTGCCAGCGCGAGATCCACCCCATGCTCAACGGCGATAAGGCTCGGAACAAGCCCAGCGCTTCCCGCAATTCCATTTACGACGATATCAGGATTAGTTTTTTCGATAAGGCGTTTTATGCCGTCAGTACCTTCCTCGGAAGTCAGGGAAACAGGGCAGCCGAACTCAGAGCCAAGGGCGCTGAGTTTTTCAGCGTTTGAATTGGCGGTAAGTCCGCAGCATAAAAATCTGTCATCCTGATTGCGAAGAATGTCAACAGTGCTGGAACCGATTGAACCGGTACAGCCGAGAACAAGAATTCTTTTACGATCCATAAGTTAGTTTGTCACGCTCGAAGAAAGATACAAAAAATTAATTAAGAAATAGTAAAGGGGAGCCGCGAACACGATGCTGTCGATCGAATCAAGAACGCCACCACGTCCAGGAACAATCGAACCGCTGTCCTTGACTTCTACAGAACGCTTGATTACAGACTCAAGGAGATCACCGATTATGGATGCAAGCGCATTTATGATGGCGAGAGCCAAAATCTTGATGCAAGATCCATAAAACACCTCAGGAAAGATGAGCCAGCTCAAAACACCGACCAGAACGGAGCCTGCAAACCCGCCGATGAATCCGGCGATGCTCTTGTTCGGACTGGCCTTTATGATTCCCTTGTTGTTCTTTCCGAAAAGATTTCCAAAGAACCATGCGACAGAGTCACACATGAACACCATCAGAAGGAAAACTGAAATCAGAATTCTTGAGTCATTGTGCATCGTCATGCGGGCGATGAACGTCATGAAGAACCCGCAGTAAAAGATTATAAATGTAGAGGAGAGGAGGTGACTTACCGATTTTTCGAAAGTCTTCATGAAAAGAACCTCATACCCCATGCACACCATAACCGCACATATAAACGCGTAATCGATGAACGAGGTGTGTAAATTGAACAGGGCGCAGAACATACCCATAAGCGGCGGAACAACACTCGCAAGGACAA
>CAMVSS010000091.1 GCA_947170195.1 uncultured Treponema sp.
AATCGACCGATTCGGTGAGAGCGGCCCTGCTAAGAAAGTTGCAGAGCACCTCCACTTTACGGCAGATGATCTGGCTAACCTGATCAACAAGTAAAAAGCATAATTTGCTAAAACAAAAAGCGGTCACGTGAAGTGTACCCCAAAAGTTGGAGACAATTTTTGGAGGTACACTTTTTTTTTATTTTAATCGGATAAGTTCTTAGTCTTTTAATGTTTGGCAGGTGTTGTGCCAGATTTCTTTTCCGCCCGGCGAGAAATATAAAATCCGCAGGCTCCGTACAGGAGGCCACCCAAGATCATCAGGAAGCAGAGAATCTGTCCGGTCGAGATGTTGAAGAGCGACGTGTTGAGGTAAATCGGCGCGTCAGCAGAAGCCGAAATGCGATAGCCGATGTCTGCATCCGGCTCTCGGAAATACTCGATGAAGAAACGGAATGTGCCGTAACCAACGGTGTAGAGCATTCCCGAAAATCCGTCGAATGGCTTTTTTCTGTGCAACAGCCAGATTATGCCGAACAACACGATTCCCTCAAAGAAAGCCTCGTACAGCTGGCTCGGATGGCGCGGAAGATTTACGAGCGCGTCCGAGGCTGTCATGCCGATCTTTGCCATAAAAGCCTGCACCCATTCAAGCGACGAAGAAAATCTGTCCGCGGCAGGAAAAACAATTCCCCACGGAACTGTCGTAATTCTTCCATACAATTCGCCGTTCATGAAATTTCCGATCCTGCCGAACGTGTATCCGAGCGGAATTGCCGTAACCATTGCGTCAGACCATTTCATGAAAGAAACTTTGTTTTTTTTGCACCAGAAAATCATGCCCAAAAGGCCGCCGACAAATCCACCGTGGTAGCTCATGCCCGCGAATCCTGTAAAATGCCCGTTCTGAAACGGCCAGAAAATGAGCCAAGGCCTGCGCCAGTACATGGTCGAAGTATCATAAATCAGCGTGGAGAAAATTCGTGCGCCGATGAGCAGGCAGACTATTCCCGTAGCGATGAAATTGAATATATCATCCTCGGTGGTCTTTTTGATGAGCGTGCCGTCAGAATTTTTTGCATCAAGCGCACCTTCGTTCAGAAGTTTTTTTAAAATCAGAAAAGCCGTTCCGAATGCAAAGATATACATAAGTCCGTACCAGCGAATCAAATTCAGCACTGGAACGGATGGAAACAGCTCCGGATGAATCCACGAAGGATAGTTGATGTAAAGTGGCAGCATTTTTAAATCCATTTTTTTATTAGAGTTTGAATCCCTGCTTTGCAGCCCGAACGAGCTTTGACTTGAGCAAAGTATTTTCGTTTCGGAGCTGAGTAAGTTCATACTGCTGGGTCTTTATCATTTCTGCAAGCTCGCTGACGCTAAGCGCACCAGTTCCGATCAAATCCTCGACGTAAGACATCTTTGCGGTGTAGTCGTCGCTTGCCTCTTCAGCGGCGTTCTCAAATGACTCGTCAAATGAAATCGATTCCGCCTGAAGGAGCTTTTCTGAAATTCGATAGACCGCCTGCGAGATAACCGCGTTCGGCTTGTACACGAGCACCGGAAGTCTTGAGGCGAGAGCTTTGTCCTGCAATGAATCCTTGTAGATTACGCCGAGAGACTCAACCTCAAGGCCGAGGTACTGCTGGCACGAACGGCGTATTTTCTGAGCTTTGTCAGCATCCTTCGGCTCGTCGATCATATTTATGATCAGGCGAGGTTTGAACTGCTTCAGTCGAGACTTAAAGAGAGCCGCATTTTCCGGGTCAATCTTTGAGATAACCTCAACGAGCTTTGGAATGTACAATTTTTGAAGCGATGCAGAATCATTCTTGAGTTTTGTAATATATTCCGCAGCCTTGGTTCCGCGCTTAAAAGTTGCTGCCATAAGACGGAAAACAGCATTTTTAAGGAAGAGATAGCCATTGAGGGTTGCGGTAACTGTAGGCGCGGTTACGATTATGCCCTGAGGAGAAAGCAAGAACAGATCAAGGATGGTCAGATGTGTTCCTGCGCCAAGGTCAACGATAAGAAAATCAGCCTTGATATTATGAAATTTTTTGATCAGAGAATTTTTCTGGCTGACCTTCAGTGCGCTCAGCCCCGGAATTTCAGAATCACCGGCGATGAATTTTACATTTTCATAATCAGTGTCTTGAATTATATCCTCAAATTTTGATTCTCCGGTTAGGAAAGTTCCGATTCCTTTTTTTGGAGAACTCTGTCCGATTACAAGATGAAGATTTGAAGCACCTAAATCCAAATCGGCGAGAACAACCTTTTTTCCCGCCTGTCCGAGTGCTATTGCCAGATTTGCAGAAAGAAGGCTTTTTCCAACCCCACCCTTTCCGCTTGCTATTGGAATGATTTGCATGGCAAAAATTATACCACAAGAAAGATGATTTATAAATAAGAAATAATTGATTTTTACTCTATAGAAACATAAAATGGAAACATGAGAAAAACTTATTTTAAGCAGTTTGCTTTGGCTGCAATCCTTTTCACCTTCACGATTTCGACTTCACAGGGATTTTCTCTGACGTCAAAATCATCATCAAAAGACACATCAAAACAGTATACAGAGCTGGTTTCAAAAATATTTGAATTCATCCAGAGAAACTATGTTGACGAAGTTGATCCGGAAGTTCTTTATCGCGGAGCCTTGAAGGGAATGCTCTCTGAACTCGGAGATCCTTACACAACTTATCTCGACAAATCATTCTCCAGAAGTCTGCACGACACAACCTCAGGTCAGTTCGGCGGCGTAGGACTCACAATCTCAAAGCCGATAGAATCAACTCCTGAAAAGCCGGCATACGTCGAAGTTGCTTCCCCTGTGGAAGATACGCCGGGCTACAAGGCTGGTATTCTTGCCGGAGACCTGATTATTTCCGTAGACGGAGTCGACACATCAACAATCACCATGGAAGAAGTTCTGGACAAACTCCGAGGAAAAGTCGGCGAAAAAGTTGATCTCGTAATCCGCCGTGGAAAGAACGCGGAATTCCCGGTCACCTTAAAGCGCGCGCTCATCGAGGTTCCTACCGTAAAATACGGAATGATAGATAAAGACAAGCTCGGCTATGTCAGAATCATCGAATTCACACCGCAGACAGCGGATCGCGTCCAGCAGGCCCTTGATTTATTCAAATCTGAAAACGCGCGAGGAATCATAATCGACCTGAGAAACAATCCGGGCGGACTCATTTCAAGCGTTGTTGAAGTAGCCGACAAATTCATCGACGACGGTCCTATCGTATCGACAAAAAGCCGTCTCGCTTACGAAAACTCTGTGTTCACTGCAAGCGCACGAAAAACAAAAATCCGCAACATGCCTATCGTCGTGCTCATAAACCGCGGTTCTGCAAGCGCATCAGAAATTCTCTCCGGCGCGCTCAAAGACAATCACCTCGCCTACCTCGTTGGCGCACGCACTTACGGAAAAGGCTCGGTTCAGCAGGTTCTTCCGCTTTCATCTCAGGAAGGCATCAAATACACCGTCGCGCGATATTACACTCCGAGCGATGTAAACATCGACAAAATCGGTATTCCGCCGGACAGAGAAATTTTGTTCCCGACTCTCACCGCGGAAGGTGAAAAACAGTACACGGAGCTTTACAAAAGCAACGAAATCGAAAAATACGTCGACGCACATCCTAACATGACGGAAAAGGACATCGCCGCATTCGGAAAGACACTTCACGCAACTTACTCAGAAATCGACGAGGCATCGCTCAGAAAACTCGTCCGCAACGAGGTGAACAAAACTAAACCTGCGATGCTGTACGACCTTGAGTATGATATCCAGCTGATCGAAGCTATAAAAATCCTCACGGCGGGAGACTTCTCCGAGCTGATGTCTAAGACAAAGTCGCTCAAACAGCTCCAGGACGAAGCGGCTCTCGAGGAAAACAAAGAGGAAAAAAAATAAACTGATTATGCGGCAATACGTTTCTCAAAATCCGCTCAGCACTGACGGTCTTCTCTCAATCGACGGAAAAGATTACAGATATCTTAAGCAGGTTTTGAGAATTTCTGTCGGAGATATGGTGAGCGTACGATTTCCTGACTCCGGATTGCAGAACATGACGGTAAGCCGCATAAACGAAAAAGAAAAAAAGATAATACTTCAGGTTTGCGCAAAGACAGAACATCAGGAAAATCAGCCGGAAGAGCACAATGAAATAGAATTCGTTCTGTTTATGTTCGTTCCGAAAAGCGCAAAGTTTGACCAGATTGTTCGGCAGGCAACTGAATGCGGAGTCTCAAAAATCTACCCAGTTTCGGGAGAATTTTCTCAAAAAGGCCCCGAGAAAATGAATTTCAGGGGCGAACGTTTTGAAAGAATCATAAAAGAAGCCCGCCAGCAAAGCGGAAGTTCCGTACAAACCCAGATCGAGGACTGCATAACGGTGCAAAAAGCCTGCGAAATTTGGGAAGCGCAGGAAAAAGAATCATCTTTCGGCTGCGTACTCTACGAGCGGAATGAATTCACCACGGATTTTTACGAAGCGCTTGCTCAAAAAACAAAATCCAACCTAAAAAAATGCGCTTTGGTATGCGGTGCGGAGGGCGGAATCAGCCCGGACGAAATAAAACAGTTGATGAATGCAGGTTTTTCGCCGATTCATTTAAAGACGAATATTTTACGCTGCGAGACAGCTTCTCTTTATGGCATGGCAGTCCTGCAGAATTATGTAACGGAGAATCACGATGAATAGAATTGATGTGCTTGGCGTTCCTGTCGATGTATGCCCGCCGGAAGAAATAGAAACCGAACTCCTCAAAATTCTTGAAAAGCCGGGTACCAAGCAGATTATCTTCCTGACCATTTGGGATTTGCTCAAAGCTCGAAATAAAAAAAAGGATTTCAGCGAATGCGTAAAAAACGCTGACCTAATAATTCCTATCTCAAAAAGCATCGTAAGCGGCGCTCGCTTCTTAAAAAGAAAGGTCCCGGTGCGATACAATCCGTTCAATGCGACCATCCAGATTCTTTCCATACTCGACCAGCATTACAAAAGCCTGTACATGCTTGGAAGCCACAAAAAAACCCTTATGACGGCGGAGCGAAACGTCCACGCGACATTCCCGAACCTGAGAATCGTAGGACGATTTGTAGGCTATTACCACAAGACAAGCGAAGCAGACGTAATAGAGGCAATTCATAAATCTTCTCCGTCGCTTACACTCGTCGCAGACGGCATAAAAGAAAAAAATCTCTGGTCTTACCACCGCAGGGATAAATTTTCATCCAGCATCTTTCTCTACTATCGCGACAGCTTCGGAATTTTTGCTGAGCGCGTAAAGAGAGTCAACGAAAAGACTTTTGAGCGCGGTCATGAAATATGGCACGAAATAGCAAGGAATCCGCTCAAACTTTTTTTGGTTTTCCCATTTTCATGCTATATAATGTCATTAGTGTGGTCAAGAATTTTAAAAAAGTAACGCTTCCCGCTACATTTGCTCAAAGTTAAAAAAGTTGCTATTGTCTCAAAAAATCGTAATGTAGTGCATTTTGTCAGGCATTCGCTTGCACAAGATTTTCAGATATTTTTCGCATCTGATTGCGCTACACTGGCCCTTCTGCTCAAAAAATTCAGAGGGATTCTTGTGCTTGCAGATTATGACTGCGATTTTATCAGCGAAGAAAATTTTACTTCCGATCAGATCGCAAAGTTCGTCATATTCTCAACAAGGAAAAACCGTACCAACAAAAGCGTTTTATCGTTTCCGAACGAACTTTCAGAGTGCATCAAAGAAAACTGCATTCCAAAAAACGTGCTGGCCGCCGAAAACAGAATTTCCGGGCAAGACGAGGAGTCCCCCGGCAGACCGGAAAGTTTTGACAGCCTGATTTCAAGAATCTGCGGAGAATCGCAAGCCACAAAAATCCTAAAAGGAAAAATCCTGACAGCATCATCGTCCGATATTCCCGTGCTCCTGACAGGGGAAAGCGGAAGCGGGAAATCTCTCGTGGCAAAAATAATCCACTCGTTCTCACCACGGAAGAGCTATCCGTTTTATTATGTGAATATTTCAGGCCTAAGCGAAACTTTAGTGGAAAGCGAATTGTTCGGAAACGTGAAGGGAGCGTTTACAGACGCTGAATTCCGAAAGGGCTGCTTTGAAAGCGCGGAGAACAGCACTCTTTTTCTCGACGAAATAGGCGACACAAGCCTGAACGTCCAGAAAAAATTGCTGCACGTCATCGAAAATCTCGAATACCGGAAAGTAGGCTCGGACGAAATAAAAAAGACGAACGTAAGGCTGATTTTCGCGACAAACGCCGACCTGGAGCAAAAGGTTTCGGATGGAGAATTCCGGCAGGACCTGTATTACCGCATAAAACGGCTCGTCATAAAAGTTCCGCCGCTGAGAGATCGCAAGGATGACATTCCAAAGCTGTGCAGAATGTATCTTGCAGAAAAATATCCCGACAAGAGCATTACGGAGGAAGGAATAAAATTTCTTCAGTCCTATGACTGGCCGGGGAATGTCAGGCAGATGGAAGCTTGTCTCGACCGGGCTGCCCTTTTCTGCCCAAACAGCGCAATTACGCCTGATTATCTTGAGTTTTGACGGCTGATTTTCCAGAGCACGAAAGACCGGCGGCCTTTCCGAAAACTTTTTCGATGTAGGACGCTTCGCTTTCACTCAAAGAAGCTCTTGAAAGGACATCTCGCCAGAACTTTTCCATGTCCGCCCTGCCAGTAACTTTAAAAAATCCGATTTTCTGAAGGCTGTCAGCGATTTCGGTCACGGTTCTATCAAGGCGGTCGAGCGTTACAGGAATGTAGCCCGGAGATTTTTTGTCATGCTCCCTGAACAGGAAATACGAAATGATCTGCACGGCATGTGAAAGATTCAGGGACGGGAATCCATCATCTGACGGAATCGTAACACCCATGGTGCACTCGTCGATTTCTTCCTCGGTGAGTCCGGTGCGCTCATTTCCAAAAACGGCGGCGACTTTTCCGCCCGGAAGGGATGCGCTTCCCGTTGTCTCCGAAGCAAGCGCGGCAAATTCTTCTGGCAGGAGCAGTTTTCCGCGCTTTTTACCGCGCCGTCTGGTAGTTCCGGCACACAATGTGCAATCCTTTGTCGCCTCAGTTATGGAATCAAAAAATTCAGCTCTTTCCCATATATCTGCGGCATGAATCGCCAGAATCCGCACCCGTTCCTCATCAAAATCAGATTTTTTTCCGACGATTCTGAGAGTCTTAAGCCCATTATTTGCCATCGCACGGCATACCGCGCCAACGTTTCGGCTTTCTTCCGGACGGCACAATACTATGATTATGTTTGATAAGTTCATGATTACAGCTATATAATAGTGGAAATGAAAGTATTTGAAAACAAAAAAGCGGTCATAGTCGGAGGGTCGGGAGGAATCGGAAGCGCAATAGCGCAAATGCTTGCACCCCAATGCGGAAATCTTGTAATTCACGGCGGTCATGAATCCGCTAAATTCGACAAGCTCGTTCAGGAAACAGGTGCAAAAAAAATAGTTCTTGATTTCTCAAAAATCAGCTTCACGGAAATAGAAAGCTCCGCCCTCGCAAAAGAAATAGAGACCTGCGACATTCTATGCGTCTGCCACGGTCCTTTTCTGCAAAAATCGGTCCATGATATGAGTTTTTCGGAATGGCAGACCATTTCTCTCATGAATTACGCTCTTCCAGGCGCATTTTTATCAATTGCTCTAAAAAATATGCGGAAAAATCACTTTGGGCGCGTTATACTATTTGGTGGGACAGGTACTGATCATCGTACGGAATACGCAACAAATCCTGCCTATGCCGGTGCAAAATCCGCGCTGAACGTATTGGTTCAGTCGGTGGCGGCAAGTTACGCAAGGGATGGAATTACCTGCAACGCGATTCTTCCCGGATTTACAAAGACAGAATATACAAAAAATGAAGATATTCTCTCAAAAAAAATGCCTTTTGGTACGATAATAAATAGTAGAACCTTGGCGAAATCTGCTATGTTTCTTATGGAAAATCCTGATTTAAATGGTGTCCTGCTCCGGGTGGACAGAGGCTGGACTCCGCTTATTCAGGCGTAAGCTTGCGATTTTGCTAGACGAAATAGAGATTTTTGGTGTAAAATCATATATTAGTTGGGTTTGAAAGAACAACAATTTTGGAAGGAAAGAGGATTATGAGTAATAACAACAATCTGGTTCCCGGATTTAACGACGAAAAAGACGACAGCTTAAAAATCAACCTTGAGAAACTTAATGAAGTCGAAAATGCAATCGTAATTTACCTCAATGGTTACATAGACACTTACAATTCCAGTATGGACGCGATCAACAGCGCTCTCTACGAGCTGGGCATGGAACCTCTTGCAAGCAA
>CAMVSS010000092.1 GCA_947170195.1 uncultured Treponema sp.
CGGCTATGAGGATGCGACTGTGCGTCAGGTTATGGACATGACGACTGCTATTCAGTACAGCGAGGATTACACTGATCCAAATGCTGAGGTCTGGGCTTATTCTGCGGCGGGCAATGTGTTCAGGCCGAATGATTACAATGGTCCGGAAAATTACTATGAGTACCTCAAGTCTGTGAAAAAGATCGAGGGCCAGGAGCATGGGGATGCTTTCGGTTATAAAACGATTAACACGGAGCTTTTGGGCTGGATTGTTTCCCGGGCAACTGGTAAGGGGCTTGCCGAGCTGGTTTCGGAAAAGATCTGGAAGCCGCTTGGTGCTCATTATGACGCTTATTACCAGCTGGATCCTTCTGGAATCGCGTTCGCCGGTGGTGGCTTGAGCCTGAACCTCAGGGATATGGCTATGTTCGGGGAAATGCTCAGGAACGGTGGCAAGCTGAATGGCCGTCAGGTTATTCCTGAAGCGGCTGTAAAGGACATTGCGACCGGCGGATGCAACTTAAAGGCTCAGGAAGCGTTTGCGAAGAGCGACTATACTATGCTGAAGGGATGGAGCTACAGGAACATGTGGTGGATCACGAATAATTCCCACGGCGCATACATGGCCCGCGGTGTTCATGGTCAGGCAATTTACATTGATCCTAAGGCGGAAATGGTGATCGTAAGGTTTGCTTCCACTTATCTGGCTTCAAACAAATATATTGATCCGCTTTCAATTCCTGCGTATGAGGCTGTCGCTGATTACTTGATGAAGAAATGATGAAAGGATCATGAGAGAATCATGAGAAAGCAAAATGCCGGGTTGCACTTCACAATGCGCCCGGCATTTTGTTTGTTTTTCGTATTAAGCGTTACACTGAGAAATTCTTGTGGTAATCAGGCGATATTTTCAGTAGCTCCGCCCTGAAAATCTTGAGGTCTTCCCACGCTGTTTTTTTGTTTTCCGGGGCGCGCAAAAGTGCGCTCGGATGGTAGGTCGTTACGACTGGGATTCCTTTGTAGTCGAGCAGTTTTCCGTGGAGTTTCATCACTCCGTCATTCGTGTGGAACAGGTTTTTTACGGCGGTGCTGCCTGCGCAAAGGATTGCCTTTGGTTTGAGGGCTGCGATCTGTGCGTCAAGGAAAGGTCTGCATGCCTCCGCTTCCTCCGGAAATGGGGTTCTGTTCTGCGGCGGACGGCATTTTACGATGTTCGCGATGTAGCAGTTCGTATTCCTTGAGAGCTGTATCGCCGCGAGCATTTTGTCCAGAAGTTTTCCCGCGGGTCCCACGAATGGAAGTCCCTGGATGTCCTCTTCTTCTCCCGGTCCTTCGCCGATTACGAGCACGAATGGTGTCTCGCATCCTGTTCCCGGAACGGCCTGTCTTCTTCCCGTGCAGAGCATACAGCGTTTGCAGCCTTTGATTTTTTGTGAGATGCCGGATATTGTAGAAGTTTTTTCTTCTTGAGCGGTTTGGCTTTCTTGCACTGATTGTGTTTCCTGAGCCGGAAGCTCTTCGTCGTCTTCGAAGGCTGGTTCGACAGCCAGGTCGGAATCCTCATGTCCCAGAGCATATTGAGAAGCTGTCTTGATGAGGTTGAAAATGATGCTCTTTTCTTGCTTTTTCATCAAATGTATTTTATCAACTTGTTTTTAATATAACAATTCTATAAAATTATATTTCTATGAAAATAGCGATGTTTACGGACGCATATTTCCCGCGCATAAACGGTGTGTCTGTATCTGTACATTCTTATGCCTCGGAGCTGACTAAAATCGGGCACGAAGTTTGTGTTGTTTGCCTTGAGTATTCCGAGGAGCAGCAGAAAAGCTCTTTTTTCGATGAGAAATCAAGCGATGAGCATTCGCCTTTCAAAATAATCAGGATTCCGTCCGCACCTCTTTTGTTCTCCCGTGAGGACAGGATGATGCGTTTCGATAAATGGACGAGAATCAAGAGGGCGATGGACTCGTTCCTTCCCGATGTGATCCACATAAATTCTGAGTGGACGGTCGGATATTTCGGAGCCTTGTATGCACTTCACCGAAAGGTTCCGCTCGCGTTTACTTTCCATACAATGTGGGAAGATTATCTTGCAAACTATGTTTCTTTTCTTCCTGAGCGTGGTCTTAGAAAGATCGGCCGCAACGTCGTGAAATTTTATCTCAAGCGCGCTGACGTGATAATCGCGCCTACAAAACGAATCGCCTCGGTTGTTGATGATTATGGGATCAAAAAAGAGGTCAAAATCCTCCCGACCGGAATTCCTGATGAGCGTGAGAAGCCGTCGCTGATCCGATCCGTTCAGATTTCCTCGATGCTGTACAAAAAGAATCCTCAGCTCAAAGGCAAGAAAATCCTTCTCTTCGTCGGCAGGATCGTAAAAGAAAAAAATCTTTCGTTCCTCTATGATGTCCTTGAGCATATCCAGAAAAAAAACAAAAAAACTGCGTTGCTTTTTGTCGGTGGCGGACCTTACCAGGAGGAGCTGAAGTCTATCGCTCATGAGCGCGGTTTGGATAAATCTGTGGCGTTCACCGGATATATCCCCGGCAATGATCTTTTGTATTTCTATAAGATGGCTCAGGTCTTCGTTTTCCCTAGCAAGACCGAGACCCAGGGGCTTGTCACTGTTGAGGCGATGCTTGCCGGTGTTCCTGTCGTCGCGATTGGCGAGATGGGAACTGTGGATGTCATGCAGGGGGACAACGGCGGATTCATGGTAAAAGATGATGTCGATGAATTTTCTTCGAGGGTCCTCGAGTTGCTCAACAATCCTTCTCTCTGCAAGAAAAAATCTTTGGAGGCGTTGGAGTGGGGCAAAAAATGGAAGATTTCAAATCTGACGCCAAGCCTTGTCGAATGTTATAAAACGGCGGTTGAAAACAAAAAGGGACGGATATAAAATTGAAACTATCGGTTGAGATGAAATCTGTCATGGTTAGAATCAGAAAATTATTCTTGAATGGAAAGTCTTTTTTTATTTCCATAGCTTTGCTTTTTGTTTGCTCGTCTGTTTTTCCGGCATCACGCGGTGCACAGGAACTTATTCCCAGCGGCCACTGGATTTATGATTCTCTTATGGCCATCTCGCTTGAGTCCAGGCGGGTGAATTTCGCTGATTGCGCTCCGATTTCAATTCAGGAGCTGAAGCTGTACCTTTCCGAGATCGACTATGATTCGCTGAGCGAGGCTGGCCGCAAGGATTATGACAGCATAATCTCATACCTCAACGAGAAGAATTTTTCTTTCGGCTACAGCATCCTTTCAATCGGAATTGAGCCTTCGTTCAATCTCTCCGGCTTTTTCAAGACTGACCGCAAGAGGGAGACATGGTTGACTTATGATGCCGATACCGATACTTTTGGCCGCGGCGAGCATGAGGCGATAGGCTGGATTTTTGATCGTTACCAGAGGAAGCATGTCGTCGAGATGCCCGTAACTATTACTTGCGGCGACTATCTTACGATGAGCACGGATTTGTATCTTGGGCAGAGCAAGGGAGCGAGCCAGAAGAATTTCTATTATTCGAATTTTCCTATTTCAGTCGATGATATCGACATAAACTTCCCTGACACGGGATATCTCAGCACCGGAATAATGCTTACTGATAAGGTCGGCGTCGGATTCCAGCTCGGAAGCGGCTCTCGCTCAATCGGAAGAAGTGCCACCGGCTCAATAATATGGTCGGATTATCTCACCGGTGTTTCGTATGCACAGATAGAGGCCTATTGTCCTGTCTTCAAGTACACTGGCTCTGTGTCCCAGTTCAACGTCGACAAGTACATGTACATGCACCAGATTGATTTCCGGCTTTTCAAGATTCTCCAGCTGACGGCGCTTGAGGGAATGCTTGTCTATGCGCCTCTTGAGCTTCGTTTCCTCAATCCGTGGACGATATTTCATGGAATGTCTCCTTGGCGTGATTATGACCCTACGAGCACCGACCCTGAATCAAATACTTGCGCATATCTCGGTTTGAAATTTCAGCTTACTCCTGTCCGCAACCTCAGGTTTTACGGTCTTTACGCGATGACCCAGTTCCAGACTCCCTATGAGACTTCGAATTACCCGGACAGCCCGACTCCGAACGGCATTGGTGCCCAGCTCGGTGTGGAGGCCTATGTTCCGTACAGGGCAGGACGCTTCCTGATGAATCTTGAGGGAAGCTGGGCAGATCCTTACCTGTACATAAAGGAAAGCCCTAACTGGACTTTGGTGCGCACTTACAGCGAGAATATAGGCGAAAAGACGATTTTCTATGAGTGGATAGGTTCGCCTTTTGGACCTGACACAATATCCGGAGATCTTAAGGTCGGTTATGAGGTTCCGAAAAAATATTCTTTCAATCTGGGATATCTTTTTATGGCGCGCGGCGAGCAGTCTGGAACGAAGGTGTTTGACAGAATGAAAATAGCTGACAACCCGTTTTTCTGGTGGAAGACATCTGTTCTGTGGGGAGGGCAGAGGCGTTACTTTGATACCAGCGAAACCTACAAGATTCCGTATGAGTATGAGCTTACATCAACCGGAATTCGTTTGAAATATAACGAGAACACTTATCTCGCCCAATGGTGCTATCCAAACAGCCATCATCAGAGCAACTGGAAAAAACTCCGCGATGCTGTTGCTCCGTCCGGTACGCCTGAGTTCGTCAACAGGATCACAGGTCGCACTACGCTCTATCCGAATGACTGGCTGACCTTGATTGTCCAGGGCGGATATGTCATGATTTTCAATCGGGATAATATGAGAGGTGATACTGCCAGAGGGTTTGAAATAGCTCTGGCGGCTGAAATAAAATTTAGAAAAAAATAGGCGAGGATAAAATTGAAAAAGTTTTCTGCTTTTCTTTCTTTGATGGTGATTTTTTGCTTCGTTGCGATTTCCCAGGTTCAGGTGGATCCTAACGACAATTTCTATATTCTGGCGCAGGGGTGGGAGATGCGCGGCATTGTATCCGATCTTCCGCAGCTCCGTCCTTATCCGCTTTCCGTCATAAGGAACGTTCTTTCGTCCATAATGGAAAATGAAAACGGAAATGCGCTTGATAGCGATGTTGAACTCGCTTCCGAGGAGTACGAGCGCATTTTCGGAAGCCGCCTCCACGCTTTCGCGCGTGTTGGAGCGGACGGAAAAATATCGGGCGTGGACTACGACGAAAATTCCGGTAACGAGGACGAAACGAAGAAGGCGAAGAACATTCGCGCCGAAATCGGCGTGCGGGGGGACGCGGACTTGTTCAAACTCGTCTCGCTCGGATACAGCCTCTCCCTCTACGGCGAGACGAGGGAGAGCTTCGGCGACTACGCTCCTCTTTTCGTGAACAAGGACGTGGATTCAATCTACGACGCTTCCGAAATCGGGCCGTTCAACACGTATTCGAACTTGAACACGAACGCGCAGGTCGGTGTGGACTGGCTCTACTCGACCGTGGGCATTTCAAGAATCGGCTTCGGGGATTTTCTTGGCGAGGGGCTTGCGCTGAACGACATGGGCTACCATTCCACGAACCTGACTTTCAACGTGACCCGCGACAAGTGGAGCTTCTGCACGGTGCTTGAGTCGATTGGCGCCACCGACAACCTCGGCGGAAACCTCTCGGACAACAAATTCCTCGTATTCCATTCCGTGCGATTCGACATCTCGAAGAAATTCTCGCTTTCATACTATGAGAACATTCTTTTCGGTCCCGGCTTCGATTTGACCTACATGTTCCCGGCTCCGCTCATAGCCGTGCAGACAATCGGAGGCGCCGCCTCGAATTTGCAGATGGGGCTTCTCTTCGACTACCGCCCGATTCCGGGGCTTCTCTGGTCCACCGATTTGTTCATCGACGACTTCGCCGTGAACGACATCGTGAAGCTCGACCTCGACTCCAAGTACCGCTTCGCCCTCCAGTCCGGCCTAATCTATTATCCGTCCGGCTCTTCCGTGAAGAAGCTTTCGATGAACTACACCTGCGTCATGCCGTACGTCTACTCGCATTGGGAATACGACGCGAACGATGACGGAGTGATGAGCGGGGAGGCCTACAACTACCAGAACTACACGAACAACGGCCTCCAAATCGGCTCGACCCTCTATCCGAACTCCGATGCCGTGAAGTTCAACGCCTCTTTCAATCCCGTGAAGAATTTGACCGTCGACCTTTCGACTCTCTTCTCCCGCCACGCCAATTCCGCCGAGGACTTCAACGACTCCGACGCGGCAGAGTACGTCCTTTCCAAAAAAGGCCAGTACGCCACGAACGGAACCGCGTTCATGCAGCAGATGTTCACAGGCGACGGAACCGGCAAGCACGTGAACCAGGCGTGGAACCGCTTGGGCTTCATGACGAGCGACCACAAGATGTACGTCTGCCAGGCCGGTCTCTCCGCCCAGTACGACTTTCCGAAGACGAAGGGCGGCCAGTTCTCCATCAAACTCGGCTACACGTTCGAGTACGTCAGGAACGCCAACGTGAACACGAACGTCTACGAGGGCGGCACAGTCGACTGGAAAGAAAACGAAGATGGAACCTACACCGTGGGAGACAGCACCTACTCAAGCTGGGACGAGTTGAAGGAATCGAGCGAAGTCCAGAACGCTGTTGCGACCCAGCTCCAGGACTGGATAGACCAGCTCTACGACGAAGTGAACCACTATTTTTCAGTCTCGGTGAAGTACCAGTATTAGGGAATTGAAAACGGAAGGTGTAAATTGAAAACGGAGAATTGAAAGTTAAAAGGTGAAAAATTTCAATTCTCCGTTTTCATTGTGCATTGGTGAGTGTATGGATTCTTTTTTTGGGGGGAGGTTTATATCTCCCTCTTACTTTCCAATTTTAGTTGAAATAATTGTTGAAATTATATTAAGAATAATTGGTAATAAAAATACGAGAAAAGCTTTTACAGCAGGATTTGAATATGATTTGTATTTTTCATATTCTTGTTTTGCATAGTCGTTCAAAATTATCCAAGAGGTGGACTTTCTTTTGTTTAATAAATTGTAAATTAATGCTCCAATCGTATTTCCGAATGTAATTGAAATAATAAAAAATCCCATACAAGCTGAAATCAGCTTTATCACATTGTTGGAATTATTCAGGCATGAATGAATGTTAAAGAACAAAAATACTAATGGAATAAAAGCTGGTATTCCTAGAAGTTTTTCGGCAATTTGTGCAACTTTTCGTTTGTGATTGTATATAAAACTATTCTTTTTATATTTTTTATCTTCAATCCCACTAACAAAATCACTGACATGTTGAATCAACTCATCCGCTATGACTTGATTGCTATGTACAACAGAAACTTGAATGATTCCTTTCGATTTTATTGGGTAGTCGTTAAAAATATAGTACGCTTCATCTGAACTGTCTTTTGGAGCTGAGGAGATTGCAATTTCGATATTAAATTCTTCCCCAATAATTTTTGAAATTGGAGTATGAGAAGTATTTAAAAATAGTTTTGTTTTCCACTCCATGAGAACAAGCTTTGTCAATAAATTTTTTGTATCGTTTGTATGAGTAAATTCATCTATAGACTTATATTCTGTTGATTGCTTATTATCATTTTCGTCAGCACCCAATACAGAAATATTGAACTCTGTATCACGAATGTCATGCAAATTCAATTTGTCGTGAATCTTGTCATACAGATTTTTTATATTATCTTTGTTTATTACAAAAACAGCAGGGAATACTTTTTCTTTTATGGTAGGTTTGTTATAAAGTTTATTTACTATTGAGTTTGTTAGTTTTACTGCATTTACAAAATTTTCATCTAAAGAAAAATTTTCAAAAGGGTTTCTGTCTTCTTTTGAATAATCACCAACGGGATTTACTTGTTTTCCTTCTGCATCGATTATTGGTACAATTTCTTCATTTGCCTTATTCATTTTGATATTCCTCGTATATAAAAAATTGCTCCGACAAATACCGATTTTTCTATAAAATCGATTTTGCTCCTGCGCATTCTCGGAAACTTTCCTTGCGTTTTTTTTCCAAACTTCCATCGAAAATGCGCGCTATTCCTGCTCGCTCTGCTAGAGTGGAACGAAGTCTGTCACCATCTTTATACCACAAGAATGTAAATTCACTGTTCTGATTTCTGTAAAATGTTCATGAATTTGGGATTGAATCACAGGGTGATTTTGTGAATGGCGTGCTTGTGCGTGTCGCAGCCGCTGAAACAATCCTGAAATAGTCAAGAAAAGTGCAGTCCCAAATACCCCTTAAATTAAGCTGCATTTAACAGTGCAGTTTTTGACAGTCTGTATTTTGTTGGAGGAAGGCCTCCGTTTACGGTGCTGATTCTTACTGTATTGTAGTAAGCAAAAATGTATCTCCAGACTTCTTTTTTGACTTCTTCAACGGTCAT
>CAMVSS010000093.1 GCA_947170195.1 uncultured Treponema sp.
GCGACCACCGAGATCTACACTCTTTCCCTACACGACGCTCTTCCGATCTGCAAGGTCGCCTGGTTTCGTAGCTACAGCCGATTTTGAGATTTTTGTGTTGATTCCCTCAAACAAGCCTGAAGAAGAGCTTTCTGAATCATCAGCGGAATCCGAAGCGACAAAGGAATCAGAAGAAACGTTCGCCCTGCAGCATTCCACGGCCTCCATTAACCTTGAAGGAACCGCTCCCTCAGGAATTGAAATCCGGCCTGTGATTGTCGCATACTGAGCTGTCTGAGATTGAGAAGCAGCCTGGGCTGCCTGTTTTTTCTGCTCCTGCATCAGAAGATATGCAAGGATTATGTTACGGTCTGAACTGTCAGAATCCCCGGCGTCAAAGCGACAGGAAACAGTGGATATGGAAAAAAGAGCGGCCAGAGAAATTAAAAGCCAAAAAGAAAATCTAAACTTTTTTTGAACCGGACAACGTTTTTTCATCAATCTCTCCCCCAAAAAAAGAATAAGCCTATTCTATTCCTCCTATTATAATACATTTTCCGCTGAGTTCAAGATTTTAAGTTTCGATTCAGATTTATGTTTTGAGCAAAAAAGTATAAAAGAATTTCCCCGATTTTTTGCCGGAAAGTGACTTTTGTTGCAAATAGATATGCAGGGAAAACTTCCCGTAAAACTACAAAACGGAGATGGAGAAAAATATGAAAAACGAACAGAAAACAACCATGCGAAAGACTCTTACGCTCGAAGAAAAATGGGAGTCACTTACACTTGCAAACAACTTTATTTTCTGTAAGGTGATGGAATCAAACCCAGACTTGTGCAAGCACCTTTTAGAAATACTTCTTCACATAAAGATTGACAGGCTTGAACCGCCGCAGTCGGAAAGAACCATGCAGGAATCAATCGATTCAAAAGGAGTCCGCTTTGACGTGTACACAAAAGACGCAGACAGAATCTTTGATATCGAAATTCAATGCGTAAACAACAAGAACCTTCCGAAGCGGGCACGCTACTATCAGTCAATAATTGACGTAAGCAGTATGAGTACCGGGGTGGAATACAGGAACCTGAAGGATACATACATCATCTTTCTGTGCATCAACGACCTGTTCGGAAAGAATCTGCCCGTCTATACCTTTGAAAATATCTGCCGTGAAGACAGAAAACTGGAATTGGGAGATGGAGCATACAAATACTTTTTCATAGCGAAAAACTGTGATAAAATGTCGTCAGAAGCCGAAAGGGCATTCTTCAGTTTTCTCACAGGAGGAGATGCGGACGACAATTTTACGCAAAACCTTCAGGAGAAAGTCGCTTTTGCAAAAAGAAATTTGGAGTGGAAGAATATGTACATGACTATAAAAGAAGCTTTCTGTGACGAAATTGCCGAAGCCCGTGAAGAGGCTGCTCAGGCAAAAGCCATCGAAAACGCACGGAACTTGCTCCGTATGTCACTCGGCACACCAGAACAAATCTCTCAAGCCGTTTCCCTCCCCCTTAAGCAGGTGCTTGCACTTAAGGAAGAACTTGCAGCTGAAGTTCCATGCGAAAAAGCCTAAAGATAATCTCCAACTAAAAACAAAGAACCTCTAAAAAGTTCGCCTGTGCGTTTTTTTAGAGATTCCCATGATTTTGCGAAACATTACGGCGCTGTAACTGTAAAGTTCAACGTAGCATCGTAAGTGGTTCCGTTGTAAGCGAACGTTACAAAGAGGCTGTAAGTACCTGCAATTAAATTGCCCGAAGATCCACTGAGAGTTACAGTATTACTGCTTCCAGACCAATATCCTGTTGAAACCGTAGCATTTGCGTAAGTCAATGAATATGACGTGAACGTTACGCTGCTTGTTATATCGTTATCTGATGCATCCTTTACGGTTATTGCAAGGCTTCCGCCAGAAACAACGCTCGAACTGTAATTAAGTGTAAAGCCGCCGCTTCCGCCGACCTCAACTGCAGCATATCCAACTGCAAGGACAGCTTCACCAGAACTGTCGCTGGCATACGTTACGGCATACGAGCCAGATTTATCCGAAGTGAATACAGCTCCAGGAAGTCCGTTCGTAGTTCCATAGCCGTAGCCGGATGTAAACGTTACATCATTTCCGACTGAAGGAGTGGTAGAAGAATCAATACCAATGCTGCTTCCGGCAATACTTCCTGAAATATTGATTCTATCCGTTGTTTCCGATATCGACAGACAAACATTAGAAGTTCTTGTCGTTCCGTCAGTGTTAACAGCTGTATTTCCAGTAACGGTGTTCTTGCCGCTTATTGAAAGTACTCCGACCTTTTTGATTGCGCCGCAACCCTTACCCTGGTTTCCTGTGAAAGTACAGCCGTTCAATGTAACGCTTCCGCTGCTGCCAATCTCCATTCCTCCGGCCGTATCGCTATTTCCGGAGTAGTTGCCTATGACAGTGACGTTTGTCATGCTGAGAGAGCCGCCAGAGACATTGATTGCACTGCCACAGCTTTCTGAAGATGAGCCGTTACCGTAAACAGAACCGCCGTTATACGCAACTGTTCCGCCAGCAACATGAATAACACTTGAAGAAGAATCTCTTCCAGTTGAGTTCGTAAAATTAATGCTGTTTATATTTACAACTGCGCCTGAAGCTATGTGCAATACAGTCTTTGTAAATCCAGATGAGTCAACAGTTCTCGTTCCACCGTAGCCTTCAAGATCTATTTTGCATGAAATATCAACCAAAGGATCTGAACTGCTCAAAAGATTATCAGGAACTGTAAGATCGCTCTTAAGACGAATCTTACATGTATCGGTAGACACATACTCATTATCATTTATCCCCTGCACAAATTTACCGATAGCACACTGAATCGTTCTAAACGGACTTCCCCTTGCACCGGTATTGTTATTATCTCCGTCCTCGCTTACATAGAAGATTGGCGACTGAGTTACCGTGAACGGAGTTGGAACTGTAATCTCGCTCGATACATAATAGCCCTTTGAAGCCCATGCCTTGACACTGTAGTTTCCCTTAGGAACGGAGACTGTGGCACTGTTCATCGAAGAACTCTGGGCAACTATGGCACCACTATTATCCGTTACAACATAATGAATAAGAACATTTCCACCGCAAGAAGTGTCGTCCGTACAGGTTCCGTCATGATTGACTGTAAACGTCGCAAGACCTGTATCCTCGTCAGCTTCCAGACTAGAGAAAGAGAAAGTCGGTTCAGAAAGCTGCTTCGCCTTGTTCGAAATTGCGACTGTCGAAGTAAGCCCCGCGTCATCCTGAACGGAAAGCTCAAAAGTTACGGTCTCCTCGCCTGCCGGAGGATGTACCCCTGATTTATAATAGATTGGAGTATATCCGAGAGGTGCGATTGAATTTGCGAACTGATATCCGCCGTCAGAAAGCGGGTAGACGGTCTCGGAAACAACAAAATTACTATCCTTAGAACTGTGTTCCGCATCGGTATATACTTCTCCGCCGGCAAAATAACGGGTCTCTCCGTTCACTATAAGCCTGTGAGTATCTGTGGAGTGTATAGAATGTACAGGTTCATCAACCTTAGGGAGATAAAAACAGATTACATAAGTTGTGTTCTCATCTCCGTTTGTATCCGAAAGCTGGAACTGCGCATTTTCAATTACAGGAGGCGGAGAGTTTGCAAAGAAGCTCATGCCGTAAGAATCGAACGTTCTGTAAGACTTAGGTTCAAGAAGGGTTATAGAACCGCTAAGGTTTCCGCCGCCATCCATTTTCTCAAGGAATTCCCTGGATATTGTCATGGTCATAGACGACGGGTCATACATCGGCTGATTGAATGTGATTGCAGTGCCATTACATGAGGCTGCAACTTCAGCTGCGTGACCGTCATTAAAACTGTAGCCGAAAGTCAGCATGTATCGCTGAGGATTGCGCAATATAAAGGAATAGGTTTTTGAGCCTGATGTCGAATCATAGCAGACGTTTCCGCTGTTGTCAGTGAGGTATGAGCTGTTTGCCTGTGACTGGTAAATTACGGCAGTCTCCGTGTATTCCTTAAAGAATCCGCGCACATCAGCGTTGAATTCAGCATCCTCAAAAAGCTTGCATGAACACAAAGCACAAAGAACAAAAAGAGAAAAACAGAGGATTTTTGTCAGGAAAAACTGTTTTTTATTTTTTTTCATATTCTCTCCAAACTCTAGAACTGCCAGCCCACAGATATAGACGGAACGATCATTCCGTAGGTCATTTTTCTCATGAATGCGGCGACAAAATCAACATTGGCTTCCGTGTAAAGTCGCTTCGTCAAATACCACTGGAACGATGCGCCGGCATTCGCGCTTATGTTTATGCCGTTAAGCTCTTCAGACTCAACATCATGCTCGAAGTGGAACTGATACTTCATAAAGTAGGTCGCCCCTGCCCCGACGTGAGCCTCAAGTGTTCCGAAATGCTTGTAGCGGATCGTAGTTTTATCCGGGTCAAGAGGATCCTGAACGGTCATCTTTTTGTTAAGAACTTTCTGATAAACCAGGTCGAGGTGAGCCGTCGCAAGATTTCCGTCGATCTTGTAGCTGTCGAATTTTGCCTGCATTCTCGTATAAGTTCCGCAAACTCCCAGTCCGAGATACCCCCACTTTCTTTTAAAAGGAATGAATGTGATTCTTGCTGTCGCGCTCAGAGGCCACCATCGTGAATCCATGTACTTGTCGAAAGTGTTGTCGTAAGCTATGAAAGGACATGTGTAGCCCAATGATACGTCCAAGTCAACGCGCTTTTTGAACCGCACTTCGAATTCGCTTCCTGAATTTTTCTTGTTCACGAGGCCGCTTTCGTCGGTAGCAAGGAGGTTGTACTTTCCAGGAGGTATGACGTCAGGGTCTACATAGAAGATAAATTCGGAATCATTTTTTTTGTCGATCTTGTAGTTTTTCTCCGGGTCAATGAACTGGATGTCGAATGTCTTTAGCGGCCCGGCTTTTAAAGTATACTCCGTGCTTCGTCCATTTTCCACCAGACTCTTCGGCAAAAAGAGATTTTTTCCGCTTACTTTTACAAATCCGTCATTGTACTCGTCAAGATAAATCTTTGACGGAGAAAGGCTTTTTACATCAGGCTCAAACGCCTCGATGATATCAAGCTCGATCCAATCGGTAGGAGTACTCTTTCGGTCAAGCAAGTCGTACGGGGTGATCCTGTATCGGTACTCTCCCGGAGGCAGGCTCGGCTTGATTTTAGTCTTTGTCGAATGATCTTTAAGCTCAAGGTAAGAGACAAGCTCCCCCTCGTCATTCTCAAGGAGCTGCTCGACCCATTCGTTCTTCTTTTTGTCAAAGAACTGAACTTCGACTCCATAGCGTCTTACGTTCTCAAAGTAATGGTCAGTCCATTCGAGATACTGCCAGTTCTCTTCGGCTTCCGCAGCCTTCTTCATGTCCTCATCGTTCATTACGAGCATTTTCTTCTTGCTCTTCGCAAACGCGAGTGAAATCATCATAAAAATCAGTAATGTAAGCGCAACTTTTTTTAATGGAATCATAATTATTTCTTCCTTCCGAATTTAGTTGAGCTTCCAGAAGCCGATATTTCTTTTGCGTTTACATCAGGTACATTAATCGTAAATGTCGATGTAGCTATTTCTCCGCCAAGAGATTTTTTCTTCCTTGAGTTTTCAATAACTTTTTTAGCTTCAACCGTCCACTGGTACTTTCCATTCGATTCGGAAATCGCTTTGAATTCCTCGTCTAGCAGATTTATAGTCAGCTTGTTTGTATCAAGTTCCTTGGTAAGGGTGACATTTCTGTTTCTGAAGAGGCTCGCGCCCTTGATCGTAATGACATAGGTTGTCGCGCCCTCAACAGCAGCCCATGAAAGAGTCAGCTCAGGTGCGTTTTTCTTGAGGTAAGCTCCGTCCACAGTCTGCGGAGTCGCAGTAAGGTTCTGCGGAGCGTCCATCTTCTTGTACGGAGTGAGCTTGAACAGACCGCGCTTTGACTCGTCGGTGTTCGAAATATCTATCTGATCTTCCGCCGTGTGAGCGTAGACAACGATCTCGTAAGTACCGGCCACAAAATCAATCTCAGGGTCCACGTTGACTTTCTTTGATGCGACCCTTCTTCCTGCGGCGAATTCCGAGTCTGACGGGATTTTCTGCATTACCAAAGGCTGATTCAAGTCGGTTCGGGTTACTACGACCTGAGCGTCGGCAAGGCTGTCAACAGAAGACCACTCTACGTCAACGCCGTTGAGGAACGCATCGAGACCGTCCAGAACTGCGTTTCGCTTAGGCTTCTGGATCTCGACAGGGCGCAGCTTGTACAGCTGGAACCTTGATTCCACGAGTTTACCGCTTCGTCGGCTCATTACGCCAGGAATTGCGTTGGATCGCGCCTGAATTTCGATTCTATAAATCTCTTTGTCAAGGAAGTCCTCGCCGTTGTACATGTCGATGAACAGGTTCGGCTCGTCCGTGTTGTCCTCGTAAACAAGCTCGTCCTGCGAATTGAAAATCGAGACTTTGTAGAAATCCGCGCCCTCGACTTCCTTCCACTTGCACTCGTAAGGCTTTGTCTCGCGGGCAACGGCCCTTCCCAAAGGAGCATACAGAACGGAAGCGTCGAGAAGGTCCATGACCTCGAAAGACTTGGCCGGCGTAGTAAATTCCTGGTCAAGCTCCTCAGAGCGCGATTTAAGTCTCCACCAGTAATTTCCGACCGGAAGAACCACGCCCTTCATGCTGAATCCGTTTCCGTCCGCCGTGTAAACGATGTTCCTGAAATTCGAATCCTTTGCGATTTCGATTATGCTTGAGTAGCTCTCAGGAAGATTTTTCTTCCATGTGAAGACCATATCGGACATCAAAGTCCATGCGACCTTGTAGCCGTCGGCAGGCTCAACCGTTCGCTGGTCAATCTTGCCCTCAAGGGCGAAGAAACTCTTGATGTCTGCGACTTTGGAAATATTCTCCTCGCCGTCAATCGTCTGAACAGTCCAATAATACTTTTTGTCTTTTAATACCGAGGCTGCCTTTAAGGCGAAGCTGTTCGTTGTGACTTCTTTTGTGAGCACAGGGCTTCTTAAATCCTCGTGCTCGGAAATTGTCAGTTTATATCTTGATGCCTCCGGATCAGCTCGCCATGAGAATGACACAGGCTTTGCCGAGGCTTCCCTGTCCACAGTTGCATTTTCCGCGGGCAGATAAAGGTCCGGGCTCAAAAGCTCGCCCTGACGGACCACCCTGAAGGATCCGACTTCTGTTTATTGAGTAATAAGGAGTGATCTGCCAGTAATAAACGCCCTCTTCCAGCGTTGCGTAAACCGCCGATGTCGTATTGTTTCGCTGGTCGATGACAGGATTGCGAAGGTCAGAATTTTTAGAAACGACGACCCTGTAAGAAGAAGCCTGCTCCGAAGCCGACCATATGAGCCTGACGGCAGGAAGACGCATTCTGTATGAATAAGAGTAATCTTTTACAGGAGCCACGAGGTTAGGAGCCGCGGAAAGGATTACACTGAGCTTTCCTTCCGCCTCGACCATATTTGAGCTGTCGTTTCGAGAAACCGATTTGTGCGGATTTACGAACCGCCAGTAATAAATTCCGGCAGGGAAATCCAGCTCAAGGTTCTCGGAAACAGTTACATCCATTGAGTCCAGGATGTTCTTAAAATGCTTGTCCGAAGCCACTTCCAGGGTGAGTTTTGCCTCGGATCCGAAATTTTTTGCAGTCCATACAAAACCGACTTTCTGGCTGGTTCCCTCATGAAAGAGGACTTTTTCGTTCGGAGAAGGATAGCTTACGACGAAAGAAGGGCTTGAGATGTTTCCGTCCTCCACGCTCAGCGCCTCGCCTGCAGAAACGGCGTTCACCCGACCGTTTTCGCCTGTAACCTTTGCACGGCCGTTCAATACCTGAATCTTGGAGCCTGCGAAAACGGAGCTTCCTGCCGACACATCGATTTTTACGCCCTTTGAAGTGAGCGCGAAACCTTTCTTGGAGTCAACGGCATCGACCAAGGCATCGCCCTGCATGACGGAAGCGTTGTAACCGCCCGCGGCATCAGGATCTTCCTCGGCGAAAATCTGAATCATCGAGTTTTCCTGAAGCACGAGCTTGTTTCCGTCCGTAAAAGTCACGGTGGCCTCGGAATGCTCCGACGTGTGGATGGTGTCGCCATTGTAAAGAGGGCTTTCCTGACGGAGACGATCCCAGATTACGCGTTCCAAAAATTTTCTCTGAGCAGTCTTGTATTTGAAAGTGATTGTTGCAATCGGTTCTTCGTTAAGTTTTGAAAGTGTGCGGTAGAAACTGTTGTAGA
>CAMVSS010000094.1 GCA_947170195.1 uncultured Treponema sp.
ATCATGCCGCTGGCTTTCGCGGCCGTCTGACGACTCGCCTTCGTGTTTGCGCCCATCGTAACGATCTCAAGCTTTACCTTCGCAGTGCCGGTCTTTATCATGTCGAGCTTTACGGCGGCAGCTTTAGACAAATCTATCTCGCGGTTCTGGACGAACGGTCCCCTGTCATTTACGCGCACATTCACGGATTTTCCGTTCGCAAGATTCGTCACCTTGAGGACGGTGTTGAACGGAAGGGTCTTGTGGGCGCAAGTATAGGCATACATGTTGAAAACCTCGCCGTTCGATGTCTTTCTTCCGTGGAATTTATCAGCATAGTATGATGCGGTCACCCCGGACTTATAGACTTCTGAAAAGAGGTTCGCCCCGAAAAAAAGGAGCGCGGCTGTCAAAAGCAATCGTTTCATTTTCATATGGAAATTATCGGAATAAAAAAAGCTGGAAAATATTAAAATTAAATGTTAGAGTTTCCATATGAAAACAAAAATAGCATTTTTTATAAGTATTTTCTTATCAATTTTATCTCTCACAGACTGCACGAAAAAAAATGTAGCAAAAGTTTCTGAGAAAAATCCAAACATCGAGTTCGTGACCTCTCCGTCAATCGGGCGACTGTCACCGATACAGATAAGTTTCATGAATCCGCCCAAGTGCCCGATCGGGGAAGCCGTTGAGCTGTACCCGAAGCTGAGCGGAAGCTGGGAATACACGGAAAACAAGGCGACTTTCACACCGGACAAGCCATACAAGGCATCATCGAAGGTCACGCTGCGGGCAGACTGCAACAAGCTCTTTCAGGACGGATCACACGTCTTCCAGCAGAATTTTTATGTGGAGAATCCGTCCCTCAAGGTAGATTTCGACGAGATGAGGTTGAACGACAGCGACAAATCATACACTGTCTCAGGCTCGCTCACGACTGATATTCCTGTAAGCGAGAAAATCATCGCGAAGCTCCTCAATGCGAAACTCAGCTCGAAAAAGCAGACCATCACATGGAAAAAAACAGACACGCCAGAGAAATGGAATTTCGCGATCAACGTGCTTTCAGCCCCGAACAAGGACAGGAAGCTTGAGCTGAAATGGTCGGGAAAAAAGCTCGGCATCAGCAGGATCCTGAAAAAATATCTTGCCGGGAAAAAAATCATAAGGATTCCGGCTCAGACAGTGTTCTCTATCATCGACATAAACACTTCCAAAAAGAACACTATCCTCGTCAGCTTCTCAAAGACGCTGGACGCAGCCCAGGACATCGCATCTTTCATAAAATCAGTCGACTTTAATGGTAAAAAAACATCGGACTTCTCCGCCACGATTCACGGAAACACGCTGTCTCTGTTCAATGACTCGAACTGGGACAACGTTCAGACGGTCGCTTTTGAGCCTGGAATAAAAAGCTCTGACGGCCTCTACCTCGCGCAGGCATCGAACGTCCGGCTCTCGAACAACTGGGATATTCCTTCTGTCAAGTTCATGAACAGCAACGTCATCCTCCCGACATCACAGGGAACTCTTCTTCCGATCGAGACAAAGAATCTCTCGGGCGTGCTCATCCAGGTATACCAGATCTACGAGAGGAACATAAATCAATTCCTGCAGGACAACGAGCTTGACCAGACCAGAAATCTGTACCGCGTCGGAGAGCCTGTCTGGGAGAAAAAAATAAATTTCAACTGGCACGACTCAATGCAGAACAAATACATTCCGAGGGGACTGGACCTCACGGAACTTGTAAAGAAGTATTCCGGCGGAATGTATCATATCCGCATTTCGTTCAGGCATAACCAGATCAAGTATTCTGCGGCTGGAAACAATTTCTCATCTCTCCCGATGCCTGATGATTCCATCGAGCCGTACTCTCTTCCGAACGAGCGGAGCAGCTGGGACTACTGGGAAAATTTAAATTACGAGCAGAGGGATGAATACTGGCGCAACAGGAAAAATCCTCATCACCCGGCGTTCTACATTCCGAGCTACAATTCGGACAGCACTATATCAAGGAACATCCTGGTTTCCGACCTGGGAATCATGGCAAAAAAAGACAGTTCCGACTCGCTCTACGTTACGGTCACGGATTTGCGAACCGCAAAACCTGTCCAGAACGCAAGCCTTGAGCTTACTAACTATGTCGGAAGCGTCGTTGGCAGCGGAAAAACAGATGCCAATGGAAACGCCGTGTTTGAGAATCAGAAGAACACATTCGTCGTCACCGCCAAACTGAACCGACAGACTTCGTACCTGAAGATTTCCGAGGGAACGAACCTGAGCACGAGTCATTTCGAGATCGGCGGCGAGAAAGTCACGAACGGTCAGAAAGGCTTCATCTACGGAGAGCGCGGCGTATGGCGTCCGGGAAACCTCATGTACCTCACTTTCATCCTTCAGGATCTGGAGAAAAAGCTCCCGAAAGACATTCCGGTTAAATTCGAGCTTTCAGACCCGATGGGAAGGATCACCGACACCCAGATACTGACAAAATCAGAAAACTATTTCTACCCTATCCTCACGAAAACGGCTGCCGATGCACCGACCGGATTGTGGACGGCGAGAGTCACAATCGGCGGAAAATCATGGACAAAATCTCTTAGCGTAGAGACCATCGTACCGAACAAGCTTGCCGTTTCGCTGGACACAGACAAAGAATATCTTTCGGCCCAAAACAACAGCTTCACGCTGAGCGGTGCTTACCTGCACGGTGCCCCGATTCCGAACTTCTCGGCGGAAGTTTCGGTGGCGTTCTCTCAGGCCGAAACTGTCTTCGACGGATATTCTGAATACACTTTCTCAAATCTCTCGAACCAAATTGACTACAACAGGCATGAAATCTGGTCCGGAAAACTGGACAAGGAATCAAAGGCAAAATTCTCTGCCTACCTTGACGCAGGAAACGATCTTCCGGGAAAGCTGAACGCCCACTTCATCTCAAAGATTTATGAGCCGTCGGGCGCATTCTCAACGCAGTCGAAGACGATTCCTTACTCGCCGTTCGACAGGTACGTCGGAATCAAGCTTCCTAAGGGTGATGCCTCACGGAACATGCTCCTGACCGATACGGACCACACGGTAGATGTCATTCTGCTGACTCCGGACGGAAAACCAGCATCGAACGCTTCTCTGGAATACACCGTCTACAAGATTGAATGGAAATGGTGGTGGGAAAAAGATGCGTACTCAAGCGCAACCCATATCTCATCACGCTATTACAATAAAGTTGCATCCGGCAAACTCGCCACAAAAAACGGAAAGGGCTCTTTCAAATTCCAGGTGAAATATCCTGAATGGGGAAGATACCTCGTGGAGGTCTCGGACGGAAGCTCAGGCCATTCCGCTTCAAAAATCGTGTACATAGACTGGCCGGGATGGGCAGGCCGCGCACAGGAGGGCGGAACAGGAAGCGCTGCTATGGTTGCGCTTGCAGCGGACAAAAAAGCATATGAGCCGGGGGACACCGCATCAATCTCATTCACCTCGAACTCGCAGTCAAGCGCATACATCTGCATTGAGAAGGGCGGAAAAATCATAAAGACGCTCCGAATCGATACCGAAAAGGGCACGAACGTCTACAAGCTCCCGATCACGAGGGACTTCGCTCCGAATGTCTATGTCCACCTGACTCTCGTCCAGCCGCACTTGCAGACGGCGAACAGCCTCCCGATCAGGCTGTACGGTGTCCTGCCTGTAATGGTCGATGATCCGCAGACAAAGCTGTCTCCGGTAATTGACTGCGACAATTCTTTCGAGCCGAACAGAAAAGTTGCATTCACTGTCTCAGAAAAACAGGGTAAACCAATGACCTATACGCTCGCCGTCGTGGACGAAGGTCTGCTCGGACTGACGAACTATCACGCACCGGATGTACGAAGCTCTTTCTACAAGAAGGAAGCTTCGGAGCTAAAAAACTGGGACATCTATAAATATGTAATGAACGCCTACAGCGGAAAACTCGAAACGATTCTTGCGATAGGTGGTTCTGAAGACATTTTGGACAACGCAAAGAACAACGAAAACAGGTTCACTCCGGTCGTAAGGTACTTCGGACCATATACAATCGCTGCCGGAGAAAAGAAAAAGACTGAATTTGAGATGCCGTACTATATCGGAGCTGTAAGAGCCGTCGTCATCGCAGGAAATGAGGGTGCATACGGAACTCAGGAAAGATCTATTCCTGTAAAATCATCTCTCATGGCCCAGCCTTCGCTTCCTCGAACTCTCGGAACGAACGAAACGATCAATGTCCCGATAACAGTCTTCAACGGCGACAATTTCTCAAAGACAGTTTCCGTAAACTTTGCGGCGCGCGGAATCCTCAATTTCTCAAAGAACGATACTGTGACAATTCCTGCAAACGCGAACGCGATCGTCAACTTTACGATCAACACGAAAGCGCAGGGACACGTTCTTTTTGAGACGACGGTAAAAGATGAGTCAAAGACATCAAAATCTTCAATTCCGGTGGAAATCGTCTCAAGGGGAATCCCTGTCGTATACAAGAAAAATTTTACGATAAAGGCAGGCTCATCGAGCGTCGTCTCTACGGAAACTCCGTCCGAAAAGGGAAAGGCAAGCCTTTCAATCGAGCTTTCAACGCTTCCGCAGATAAATCTCACGAGCAGGCTGAACTATCTCGTTCAATATCCGCACGGATGCATCGAGCAGATAACGTCCGGAGCATTCCCTCAGCTTTATATCACTGACTTCGCAAAACTTTCTCCGAACAAAATCAACGAGATAAAGTCGAACGTCATTTCCGTCTTTGAGCGATACCCGAACTATCAGACGGCAGAGGGCGCGATGGGTTACTGGCCTGGAAATCAGGTTCCTCATGACTGGGGCACGACGTATGCAGTTCACTTTATGATCGAGGCAAAGAATCACGGCTACAGCGTTCCTCAAAACATATTGAATCCAGCTTTGAACTATCTCGTCTCATCAGCGGAGAGCTGGCAGCCTTCTGCACACACCGACACGGCTTCCACACAGGCATACCGCCTGTTCGTACTCGCGCTTGCAGGAAAAGCCGACATCGGAGCTATGAACAGACTCTACCTGAGCGGATCCGAGGAAAAAGACGCACAGCTGCTCCTGGCTGCGGCATACAGCCTCGCGGGAAGAAAGGACACTGCTGACGACATCCTCAAGAAGTTTACTTCTACGCTGCGCTTCTTCAGGCGAAGTTCTGACGACTTCTCTTCTTCACTCAGGGAGAATGCGATCCATCTGTTTGCACGCAACAAGACATATTCATCATTCACGCCAAAGACAGATGATCTCGCAAAAGCAATTGCCGAAACGCTTGCATCCGAAAAATGGCTCAACACGCAGGAAACCGCATGGTCGCTCTTTGCGCTGCTCCCATACTATGCGAACAAAAAGGCGAACGGCGGAAGCTACAAGATATCAAATGACATGGCTTCAAAGACGAATTCATTTGCCGAGGCCACTGTCCTTGAGTCGCTTCCTGTATCTTACAAATCCGCACAGCAGATGGTTACGGTCGAAAACACCGGCGCCCAGACTCTCTACGGAACGGTAACATGCTCAGGAACATCTTCCGCAGGCGAGGAACATTCGCAGTCCATGGGAATTCAGTTGCAGACCTGGGGATTCAACTCCGGCTCCAACAGCATCAGGAACTGCAAAGCTGGGGAGGAAGTTGCCCTCAGGGTCAGCGTTTCAAACACGAGCAAAAGAGATTTAAAGAATCTTGTCCTCGCGATCCCGATCGGAACTTGTCTTGAGTTCACGAATGAGCGGGTCGGAAACGAATCTTATTCCGATTCATCATTCACCTATCAGGATATCCGAGATGACATCATCTACACATATTTTGACCTCGACAAAGATCAGGAGCGTGATTTTACTTTCCACGTTACGGCAGCATGCTCCGGAAACTTCACGGTACCGGCAATCTACGCAGAGTCAATGTACGATGACTCGATCAGAGCTGTCGTGCCAGGATTCAAGGTTCAAATGCTGAAATAGACAATGAAGTCACTATTTCAAAAACTCTGGGAAAAACCAAAGTCAAGGGCGGCTTTATGCACGGCTCTTCCCCTGATTTTGGTTTTCCTGTTCCTGATTTTTTTCATTCCCCATGCGCTGCTCTCAAAATCCCACGACTACTCGTATGTGCTCTACGACAAGAACGATATCCTTTTGGGCGCGCAAGTCGCGAAAGATGAGCAGTGGAGGTTTGAAAAAGGAAAAGTTTCCAAGAAATTCGAAAAGGCTATCATCCTATACGAGGACAAGCGGTTCTACTATCATTTTGGAATCGACATTCTTTCCATCGCACGCGCCGTACGCCTGAACTCACAGCAGAACCGCATCGTTTCAGGCGGCTCGACCATAACAATGCAGACAATCAGGCTTCTTCAGGGAAATCCCCGGCGGACATACCGCCAGAAACTGAAGGAGGCCATGCTTGCAGTGCTGTT
This sequence comes from uncultured Treponema sp., assembly GCA_947170195.1. Lineage (GTDB taxonomy): Bacteria > Spirochaetota > Spirochaetia > Treponematales > Treponemataceae > Treponema_D. The sequence continues at coordinate 6,438 of CAMVSS010000094.1, forward strand.
TGAGATCAGATTCACAAAAAAGCAGATTCTCTCTATTTATTGCGAGAACGCTCCGTTCGGAGGAAATGTCATAGGACTTGAAGCGGCATCATGGCGGTATTTCAACCGCCCGCCGGAAGAGCTGAGCTGGGCAGAGACAGCCGTTCTTGCAGTACTTCCGAACCAGCCGTCCCTGGTCTATCCAGGAGCAAATTCACAGATTCTTCAGAAAAAACGGGACGCTCTCCTGCTCAAGCTCTTCGAAAAAAAAATAATTGACGAAAAAACGTACAGTCTTTCCCTGCTAGAAAAGCTTCCGGGAAAGCCCTACCCTTTTGCAGTTCTTGCCCCGCATTACCTCGAATACCTGAAGGAACATTCGGGTGGCAGGACTACAAAATTCCATACCGACATGGACTTTAACCTGCAGAAAAACGCAGGCCGAATCCTTGGGCAGTGGTCGAATGAATTTTCCAAAAAGGGAATTAATAACGCCGCATGCCTGATTCTGGACACCAAATCAAAAAACGTGCTGGCGTATTGCGGAAACACAGGAATCAACGGGCGGAACGAATCGACATTTTTCGTGGACATAGTCCAGTCACGGAGAAGCTCGGGAAGCCTGCTAAAGCCTTTCCTTTACGCCGCGATGCTGGATTGTGCGGAGCTGCTTCCAAACCAGCTAGTGATAGACATTCCGACCAGAATCGGAAACTACCGGCCTGACAACAACATCCCGAAATACAGCGGAGCAGTTCCTGCATCGGAAGCACTAACACGCTCGCTTAACATTCCTGCCATCCGCGAGCTGCAAATCTATGGCATAAACAGATTTCTGGACATACTGAAAAAATGCGGTTTCTCCACGCTGAACCGCACGTCGGATGACTACGGACTTCCGCTGATTCTCGGCGGCGGGGAGATTACCATGATGGAAGCGGCGCGAGCTTATGCATCGCTGATGAACAAAGCCTGCGGACGGGACGCGGATTTTCCGCTTTCCTGCGGCAGCTGCTACATAACGCTGGACGTGCTGTCAACGGGGACACGACCTGATGACGAGGCAAACTGGCAGAAATATGCGAACTCAAAAAAAATCGCATGGAAAACAGGAACCTCAAACGGCAACAGGGACGCGTGGGCAATAGGAGTCACGAGAGATTACACAGTGGCAGTCTGGATCGGAAACGCGAACGGAAACGGAAACCCGGATTTGAAAAGCGTATCCACTTCCGCTCCTGTGCTGTTTGACATATTTTCTGTACTGCCAAATTCCTCATGGCCGGAGCCTCCTCACATGGAACTGAAGCGGCAGACAGTATGCGCCCAGTCGGGATTCGTCGCAGGACAGCACTGCGAAAAAACAACGGAATGCGTCGTGCCGAAAAACGCGCCCACAGGACAATTATGCCCGTACTGCAAGAAAGTCTCATTCACCCCGGACAAAAAATATCAGGCGACGGCGCAGGATTTAATCGGTGCCCACGCCGGAATATATGACGGACAAGTTCCAAAAATCGAAAGCCGCTTTGTGCTTCCGCCGTCCATAGAATACTGGTACAAAAAAACAAATTTGAACTATCGCAGCCTCCCGGATTTCGTAAGCTGGCATTCCAACGAGGAATCGGAAAATATTTCAATCATCTTCCCCTCAAAAAATGCGAATGTCATCATTCCGATCGAGCTGGACGGCACGCCGGGTTCCATGG
>CAMVSS010000095.1 GCA_947170195.1 uncultured Treponema sp.
TTTTCCTGCATCTCAAGCACACGCTCATTCTCGTCAATCAGAGCGACTCCTGTCCGCTGAAGCCTTGATTTTTCGCCCTCAAAGTGACGCATTATGCATGCGGTTTCCTTCTTGCGCTGATATTCGATAAATCCCCTCAGGCTGAAAGTCAGCACATTGTCGCCCGCAAGGACAAGAATCTTCTCGTCAATCTTGCACTCCTCTATCGCAAAAAGGATGTCCTTGACGGCTCCGAGCCGGTTTTCGTTTTCCGTGGAGCCATCGTTGATAATCGTAACGGGCGCGTTGAACGAGCGGCTTTTTTTCCACTCCTCAAAGAAGCTCAGGAATTTATGGTTTGAGACAATTATGTGTCCGCTTATGTCCGGGCATGAATCAACATCGTCAATCAGTCGGTCAAGTATTGATTTTTCGCCGACTTTAAGGAGCGGCTTCGGAAAATTCTTTGTGAGCGGATAGAGCCTTGTTGCATACCCTGCCGCGAGTATTATGCTTTTCATATCAGTGTTCCTTTTATCAGTTTTCGATTCCGTTTGCGGTTTTGCAGAAATATACGGCGAATTTATCTTTCAGACCAGGATAGAGGGCCAGATATTCTTCCGTCACTTTTTTCTTAATCGTTTCTTTCTTTGAGGGATCGATTATCGCCATCGCGCATCCGTTGAAGCCCGCGCCGCTGAAACGTCCGCCATATATTCCGTCCGTATCCTCCATTATCGATTGGAGGCTTTTCAGCTCCTCACTGCCCGTTTCGTAATTGTAGATTTAAGATCTTCCGCTCTCAAAAATCAGCTTTCCGAACGATACGAGGTCGCCGCTTTCAAACGCCTTTATGCCTTTTTTTACGCGCTCGGTCTCAGAAAAATAATGCTCGGCGCGCTTCGCCCAGTTTGGAGAAAGCCTGTCCTTGTACTGAGCGTAAATTCCAGCAGGAACGTCGCGGAGGAAGGATTCGCTGAACTTTCCGTACTCCATGTGCGCGAAATCCTTGAGGGCGTAGCTCGCTGCCTTGCACTCGTCGACTCGCATGTTATACGCGCTTCCGGCAAGCTTTCTCTCCATACCGCTGAAAATCACGGCGATCTCAAAGTCCGGCATGTTGTCAGGAACAGGGATAAGCCTGGTCGAGTCGGTCTTTGTGTCCAGATAGAGGAGATGTTTTTCCTTGCAATAAACTTCGCAGCTTTGATCGAGTTTTCCGACATTGACTCCGATGCAATTTCTTTCCTCGTCGATCGCAAGTTTTATCAGCTCAGGAGAAGTCAGCCTGATTCCGTTTATTGATGCGAAAGCCTTTAGGTAAGTTAAAATCACGCTCGCAGAAGATGACAATCCGCCGCCCAAAAGAGAGCCTGATACGATTCCCCTGAGGCCTTTTTTTATCGTGTAGGATTTTTGGAGCGTTTTTACAGCCCCGAATATAAAATCAGCCCACGTGTATTCTCTCTCATACTCATTATCGACATGGCCGACAGCGGCTCCGTCAAAGTTCTCGGAATACACCTCGATAGAGCCGTCATCTGTCGCGACAAAGTCAAACGAAGTTCCCCTGTCGAGCGCAAAGCCCGTGACAAGTCCAAGCTGATGGTCAACATGCGCGCCAAGCGGGCAAACTCTGTACGGACAGAATGAATGGACTGTCCCGTCGTTTTCATCCAAGAATTTTCGTAAAGCAGTAACAGACATAAAGAAAAGTATACCACAAAGAAAGGCGAGTTTCAAAAAATGAAATCAGGGCAGCTCGAAAAACTACAGTCGCGTTGCGAGCGCAAGTTTTTTTGAGATCCCATTAAGATTTTGCGGGCCGGATTAAAACCGCCTAGAGGTTCACAATAAAAAAGAATTGCCGTATAATGCTGTGAAATTATGAAATACGTATACGTCCTAACATCGACACCGAAAGATCTTTACTATGAGCAGGCACTTATGTCTGCATACTCGCTCCGCAAATGCATGCCGGATGCCGAAATAATCGTCCTCGTTGACGACAAGACAATGGCTTCCTTTACAGAAGAGAACAAGAGGACAGTACTCTCACGCTACGCTTCAAAAATAATCAAGGTAGATTTTGACGCTGATGTCCCGAATGTCGACCGCTCAAGGCTCATAAAGACAGCTATCCCGGAATATGTTGACGGAAGTTTCCTCTACATCGACTGCGACACGATCATCTGCGACGACCTCAGCGAGATCGAAAAAGTTCAGGCTGTCACAGGAGGCGTCCTCGACGGTCACGTGATGCTCGACGAGCACATCCATAAAAAATATTTCCTCCAGAGGGACAAAAAACTCGGTTTCCACGGAACAAAGGCTGCCGGCTGCAACATTAACGGCGGCCTCGTGCTCGCAAAAGCGGACACGGAAGCTGAAAAGCAGGAAACAAAGGCTCTCTTTAAGGCATGGAACGAGGTATGGAAATACTCGGCCTACGAAAAGCACGACAAGCATGACCAGTCAGCCTTAAACGAGGCTAATTACCGCACAGGGCTCAAGATGAAGCATCTGGACGGAAAGTGGAACTGCCAGCCGAGCCACGGCGGACTTCAGTTTCTAAAGGACGCAAAAATCATACACTACTATTCGAGCGAATTCTCAGGAAAAAATTACATTCCGTATTACAAGCTCGCCGACAAAAATCTCCAGCAGCGAATAAAAGAAGAGGGAGACATCCCTTCCGACGTAAAAGAAATGATCTCGGAGCCTAAGTTTCAGTTCAATCAGGTTCATCTCATCAACGACGCGAGGATCGTAAGCATAATGCAGTCGCCGCTTACTTTCACGCTCGCCGACATAAAAGCCCACCTTCCGCACCTTTTCAATGCGATGGAGGCTTTCACGGGCGGCATGAGAGCTTTCGCAAAAAAACTTCGGGGAAAAAACTAAGAACGATGTCACGCATACGCAGGTATTCATTTTTTTTCTCATGCACGATTGCCCTGATCATAGCCTCGGCAATTTTTCTGGCTTTCGCAGCCTTTAAATCGAATATAACCTATGAGAAATGCGAGAAGATCGGGCTTCCGATTCTGAAAATCGAAACCGAGTACGGAAAAAAAATCCGCTCAAAAACAAAATATCTGGACGCGACCTACAATTTTGAGGGGCTTACTGGAAAATGCAAGATACGCGGGCATGGAAACACGACATGGCGAACCCGCGAGCTGTACAAGAAGCCTTATCTTCTCAAAACCAACGAGGAAGTTTCGTTTTTCGGACTCCCGGCGAGCAGAAAATGGATCCTGCTTGCGAACACTGCGGACAAAACATCCCTGAGGAATTTTTTCGCGCTATATCTGTCAAAGAACGTTTTCAACAACTTTGAGTGGACTCCGAACCAGAATTTCATCACTCTTTTCGTGAACGGCAGGTACGAGGGGCTTTACGCGCTCACGGAAAAGGTCGAGATTCAGAAAGGCAGGATCGACATAGACTCAGGCTCAGGGAGCTTCCTTGCAGAAATCAACCTCCACCTTGACCGGACATGGAATTTTGTGAGCGAGGCAAATGTTCCCCTGAGCATAAGAAAACCAGAGGATCTGACGGACAAAGAATACGAAGGCCATCAGGAGCGTATCCAGATGCTTGAGAACAAAATCATGTCCCTCAAAGATTTTTCCGCAGAGCCGCTCTCAGTCCAGGAAAAGGAGCTTTCCGCCCTTTCTGAAATCTTTGATCTGGATTCCGCGGCGGACTGGTACATCATAAACGAATTCACGAAAAATCATGACGCAAGGGATTTCTCATCCAATTTTTTCTATTTCGACAGCTCAACGAACAAATTCTTTTTCTCGCCTGTCTGGGATTTCGACATCGCGCTCGGAAACATAAACTGGGACGGCTGTGAAAATCCGCGCGGCTGGTGGATAAAAGACTCTGTCTGGTTCTCCGCCCTGCTTTCAAACGACGCTTTCCTCGGCAAAGTCCGGGCCAGATGGAACGAAAAGAAATCCGAGCTGAAGGACTCATTCTCCGTCATCGAAAAAGAGGCTTCTTTCCTCGAGCCATCAATCGAAATCAACGACGCGGTCTGGAAAAACATCGGAAAAAGGCAGTGGCCGCACGCTCCGGGATGGAAAAATCGCAAGACTTATGCGGCCGAGGTCAGATATCTGACTGACTGGTGCAAGGAAAGGTTTTCCTGGATGGATGAGGAACTGAACGCCGTCAGATAAAACCTCTTTTTATGCAAGCATTTGATGGCTGCATTTTTACAAAGATTATTGATAGAAAATATCAAAAGTTATAAAATACCCTAACTTGTTAACGATTGTTCGACAACTTTTTTATTCAACAAGGATTGCATTTCAATGATATCAGCACTCTATAACCTCATAATTTTTCCATTGACGAATCTTCTGGAGTTTTCGTACCAGATCATGACGGAAACGACCGGAAGCATACCGCTGGCAGTAATCGCGCTGAGTTTCGTAGTAACGCTCTGCACCCTTCCGTTGTACATGGTCGCAGAAAAATGGCAGGAAACCGAAAGACAAACTCAGGAAAGGCTCAAGCCTGGAATCGAGCGCATAAAAAGAGCTTTCAAAGGCGACGAGCAGTACATGATTCTGAACACATTCTACAGGCAGAACCACTACAGCCCGATCATGGCGCTCAGATCCTCATTCTCGCTTCTGATACAGATTCCGTTTTTTCTGGCGGCATATCACTTTCTGTCAGATCTGGGCACTCTCAAGGGAATCAGCTTCCTTTTCATAAAGGATTTTGGTGAGCCGGATGCGACCTTCCACATAGGTTCATTCGCCGTAAACATCCTTCCGATCGCGATGACGCTCATAAACTGCTCTTCGGGCTTTTTATACTCAAAGGGACACTCCATAAAAGAAAAGATTCAGATTTACGTTTTCGCGGCAGTATTCCTTGTAGTTCTCTACAACTCGCCGTCGGGACTTGTCGTCTACTGGACGATGAACAACATTCTCTCCCTCTCAAAGAATATTTTCTACAAGCTCAAGAATCCGAAGAAAGTCCTCTATGTGATTCTCTGCATATTCGCCCTTATCTGCATGGTTACACCGCTGACGCTGTTCTCATCACGAAAGGCCGCTTTCAGACTCGCATCGTTTATGTTCGGACTGATTCTTCCTCTGGTTCCGATCGCCGTAATAAAAATCTCACGTTTCTTTGACCAGCATTTCAAGGTTCTGGATGAAAATCCGCGGCTCAGGAACAGGATTTTCTGGCTTTCCACGATCGCGCTCACAGCCCTCGCCGGCCTTTCAATTCCGTCAATCATCATGGAGAGCGAACCGAACAACTACTGCTATGTTGACAGCTATTCCTCTCCTTTCGTCTTTCTGAGCGCGGTATTCTTCCAAAGCGCAGGAATCTTTTTGCTCTGGGTCGGATCCTTCTACGCTCTCTTCAATTCGCGCATAAAGAAAATCATGACTGTCTTTTTCTTCTGGGCCTCATTCATCGCCGTCATGGACTGCTTCATCTTCGGCGGTCACTATGGCCCGATCGAGCCTTGGCTTGAGTTCATGCAGCCTCAGTCATTCTCGCAGAGCCTCAAAAACATAATCTTATACGCGATCGTCCTTCTTGCGGTAAGCTCGGCACTGATTTTCTGCCTCGCAAGGTTTACGTCTGTATCCAGCTCAATCGCGGCAATCCTCATGATCTCGCTCCTCGGAATCTCCGTAAGAAACATCGCGGACATCCAGAACGAATTCGCAAAGATGCCGGTTCCGACTTACGACAACGAGCTTGAGCCTATTTTCCATCTCTCAAAGACCGAGAAAAACGTCCTCGTGCTGATGCAGGACAGATGTTTTTCTCCGTTCATCCCATATGTCCTTGACGAAGTTCCAGAACTGAAAGAAAAATTTGACGGTTTTGTGAACTACCCTAACACGATCTCAATGGGAAAACTCACCATGATCGGAACCCCGGGACTTTTCGGCGGATATGACTACACACCGTTCCGAATGAACGAGCGCGCCATCGAGGAACCGGAAAAAACTCTTCAGGACAAGCATAACGAAGCCATGCTGACACTGCCCCTGATCTTCACAAAAAAAGGCTACAGGGCAGAAGTCGCAAACCCCCCGTACGAAAACTCTCTCGAGCAGCCGGAATCCAACATGTATACAAAGAATCCGGATCTCGAAAGACACAACATAGAGCTGGAATCAAATTCCGACACAACAAAAACTTCATATACCGTAACTTACAAAGGCCATGATGCGATCAGGCACAACAAGGTTCTTGCGACCTACACCAACCACTGGTACGCACAGCATGGCATGGAAAAAGAGCCTTACATCAGCTCGCAGATTTTCAGGAATTTCATCTGGTTCTCGCTTTTCAAGATTGTTCCTCCTGCACTGCGCGGAGCCGTATACCACCGCAACTACTGGCGCGCATACAACAAATACGATGACAGCGCGCGCTTCGTCGACAACTATTCGGTCATCGACTACCTTCCGGAGCTGACCCAAATCGACGACGGAAAGGGAACTCTTATTTTGCTCGACAACGAGGCTACTCACGAGCCGATACTTCTTCAGGCACCGGAATATGATTTCAGGAAGCCGGAGGAGCTGACAGACATCGGAAACAGTCCTCTCAGAATGAACCCTGAGTTCAGTACGATGTGCGGAATTTTCCTCCGCCTGACAGAATTTTTTGAATATCTCAAGGAAAACGGTGTGTATGACAACACAAAAATCATAATCGTCTCGGATCATGGAATGGTGGACAATTCTGAGGCCGTCGCAAACCTCAAGACACCTGCCGGCTGGGGCTTCTTGAAGTGCAATTTTGTGGCAACCCTCATGATCAAGGATTTCAACTCGCGCGGAGAGCTAAAAACCGACATGACGTTCATGACAAACGCGGACACGCCTTACCTTGCGACAAAAGATGTGATTGATGATGCTGTTCATCCGTTCACAAAGAAATCGCTCAAAGTTGACAACAAGAACGACTACGCGATCATGAACACCGCGCCTGCCCAAAGCACCCGAATCAGAAAAGAAAAGAAATTCAGCGTGCGACCTGATCAGTGGTACAGGGTAAAGGACGATGTTTTCGTTGATGAGAACTGGTCGCTGCTAAAATAGCGCGGCGAGCACCTCACCAATAAAATTCAAAAAAAATGCAATGCGATAGCAAAGAATATTGTTTTTGTGCTATATTAAAGAATTGAGTGCGTTTCAGGCTTCATCTCGAAACAGCCCAATTCATACTCAAAAGCAACGGACTTTTGAAACTTTATCTGAATATAATTTTTTGGGAGATAAAAATGACAGAAAACGAATTTGATTACCTTATGGCATTAAGGAGAAAGGAAGAGGTTTCTTCATTCAACAAAGATACAATCCTAGCCTGCGAGAAAGCTGGATGGGTTAAAAATAACAAAGTTACAGACGACGGAATGGAAGCCCTCGCCCCATACAAAGTTGACAACGCAATCATCATGGCGGCAGGCCGAAGCCGACGCTGCATGCCTCTTTCAAACTACCTTCCAAAAGGTCTGTTCGAAATCAAAGGCGACACAATGGTCGAGCGACAGATCAAGCAGCTCCACGACGCGGGAATCAAAGAGATCGTTCTCGTCGTAGGCTACCTCAAGGAACGCTATTACGAGATGGCAAAAAAATATCCTGAGCTTATCGTAATCGACAACACCGAATGGGAAGAGAAAAACAACATGTCTTCCCTCTATGCCGCAAAGGATTACATCAAGGCATCATACATCTGCTGCTCGGACAACTGGTTCGCGCACAACGTTTACCGCGACTACGTATATGACTCATACTACGGATGTCTTTATTCAGACGAGTTCTGCAACGAATACTGCGTCAAAGGGCTCGACGACCGCGGATACATGACTGAGGTCAAAAAAGGCGGAGAGAAAGCATGGTACACAATCGGCGAGGCATTCTTCTCAAAATCATTCTCCGCTAAATTCGTAGATTTGATGGTAAAAGAATACTACGACCCGGAAATGAAATACATGCTCTGGGACGACTTCCAGATCAAGCACATCACTGAGCTTC
>CAMVSS010000096.1 GCA_947170195.1 uncultured Treponema sp.
ATTGTAGTAGAATAGCTGTAATCACTCTTTAGACGACCACATACAGCACGCATCCATGCCATATGTACGTTTGATGTAAGAACACCAAAATGATAAAGGGTTGCATTGGGAATAGTAAACAGTTTATCACCAGGAATTACATCGTCTGTCAAAAATCCAAAAGGAACATATCTTCGTTGTTGAGAAGAAACTTTTGCAAACGCAATATAATGTTCTGCCGGAGGTCTGTACTGCCCAAAACGAGTAGGAGTATCTGCTGCTTGCCGTGTCTGTGTATTTTTGCTAGCTGCCCGGAATTCCCGAACTTTCTGTACTCGTTCATAAATTCCTTTATGTTCTTTTATTTCTTTTGGTGAAATATCTGGAATCCACAAACAATATCGTTTTATATTGTTTATAAATTCTCGTCCCATCATGAATTGCTTAAAATATTTTTCTGTATCCGGGTCTTTCTTTACAAATTCAGCCTTTTCTTCTTCCGTAAACAGATACAATCCATCATCTGTAGCCTGACTTCCTCGCATAATTTGCGGAACCTTACACAGTGGTTTAGAAACTTCTTCTATAAAGATAGTTGGAGCATCAAGAAGATAATGGTTTATATTTTTTACAAAACGTCCACGTCCAGATTCATCAAATATGATTTTTTGTTTTTTTGATGAAGTTTTATCTGAGAAGCCTACGATTACACAGTGAACATGTGCTTTAATATTGGATTCACTATCCCAACGGAATGTTCTGTGTGCAAAATCTATATCCATATTGTAATTAAATATTGTTTTCCACAAAGAAGTTGCTTGTTCTCCTTGAACAATTGAATTTGTTGAAACAAAAGCACATCTTGTTTGTGTTCCACGAATTAACTGTGCAGCTTTAACAAACCAGCGTGAAACAAAGTCAAGTTTTCCTGTATCTGATTCATTCCAAAGCAAATCCATGTCAGCTCGTTGTGAATCAGATAGATAATTTGTTCCTACAAATGGAGGATTACCTAAAATGTAGTCAAAAACGGGGTGTTGCGGGGTGTCCCCGCTAGAGGGGGTAGCGTAAGACTGCGAAGCGGGCTGGAGCGAGGGGGAGACTTCCCCCACCTTTTCCCAATCAACTCTAAGTGCATTTCCTTCCACAATATTTGCGTAAGTGTGCAGGGGCAGGAACTTCAAATCTTTTTCGATTATTTTGGCGGTTTCTTTCATCATCTGGCTTTCGGCAATCCAAAGGGCTGTTTTTGCGACTACGGCGGCAAAGTCATTGATTTCAATTCCGTAGAACTGCTGAATCGAAACCTGAATTAAATCTTCCGCTTTGTAGGCAAGTGCAAGCTCACCTTCGCCAATATTAAGCTCCACCTTGATACATTCGTTTCCAAGTTTTCGCAGGCTCAGATAAGTTTCGGTCAAAAAATTTCCCGAACCGCAGGCCGGGTCTAAGAATTTGAGCGTTCCCAGATGTTTATGAAATTCCTTCACCTTTGCAATTCTGTTAGCTGTGTTTTTGATTTGTTTTAGCTCTTCAAATTCTGCACGCAGGTCATCGAGAAAAAGCAGGTCGATTACTTTGTGAATGTTTTCAATGCTCGTGTAGTGCATTCCGCCAGAACGACGGGTTTCCGGGTTAAGGGTCGATTCAAAGATTGCGCCGAAAATTGTCGGGCTGATTTCGCTCCAGTCAAATTCGTTGGAAGCATGCTTCACCAGAAGCTCTTTTATTTCTTCTGTGAGCGGCGGAATTGTCTTGTCTTCTTCGGTAAAAAGGCCACCGTTCACATACGGAAACTGGGCAAGCGATTCTTCAAGATATTCGTCACGCTCTTCTTCTTTTTGGTCGAGCACCTGGAACAAATCGAGCAGAGCACGGCGCAGGTCTTTTGCTTCAAACTGCTTGATGTAGTCGCCAAAAATAGATTTATGTCCGAAGATTCCGGCATCTTCTGCATACAGACAGAACACAATTCGGACACACAGCATGTTAAGGCTTTTCAAGGTAGCCGGGCTTGGATTTTCGGCATCTTTGTACTGCTTGAGGATTGCATCGTAAATCTCGCCGATTATGTCTCCTGCTTTTTTGGAGATTTCAAGCTCTTTTTTAAGATGTACGCTTCCTGTATCTGTTAAAAACGAAAGCCGGTAGTATTCTTTTTCAAGGTTTTCAAGAAGGATTTCTTCAGGCTCGCCGTTCGGATTTTCCATGTCGTAGACAAGGAAGCTCTTGAAATTGCAGGTCACAACCCAGCGAGGGTGCTGGCTGAGCGGAAGTCCTGCAATGTATTTTCGTGCCTGCTGAAACGGATTGAGCAGTGTGCCGTCAGACTGGCGGATTGGTTCGCGCAGGTCTTTGTCTATGCTTTTCTGTTCAATCATGACTTTTGTGGACGGAATGTAAATGTCGATGAAATTTGTAATTGTTTTGTCGTTAAGCGATGTCGAAACAAATTTTTCTTTTATCTGATTTTCAAAATATACAAAGTTTGCAAAGTCTTTTACTCCAAAAACATTGCAGAGTAAATCAAGCCAGAATTTCTGACTCTCACCTTTTTCATATCCTTTATCTTTCCAGTCTTCGCTAAATTTTTTTGCGGCTTTAGATTGTTCTGTTTGTGTCATGAGGAGATTATAACACAGAAGGACAAATTTATTAAGGAACGATTATACAGGAAGTATTCGGCATTTTTGACCAGCCTTCAAAATTATGCTATAATATTCATATTGGACGGTTGAAAAGGCCGTCCGTTTCTGTTTTTGGCAAGCAGATAAAATTTCACTCGAACTACATTTACAGTTCTTCCTAACTAGATTTTTCAATCACTCTAACTACATTGACCATATACTCTAGCTAGAGTATACTCCCTCACATTGGCGTATAACACACCAATGTACGACAATGTATCGATCCCTGATACTAGTGTATAACTGTCCCTTACATTACCGTATAACCTCCGCGTATACGGTAATGCAACGCTCCGTTACTAACCAAGTATGCAGACAGTAACCTTACTTAAAACGTGCCTGAAATGTCTGATTATTAAAGCGAAATTCCTGAACAGGAGAAGATATGCCAAGAAAGAAACCAAGCATACTTACAATAGAAGAGCCGAAAACTTCTGTAGATGTTGTTGTTCGAGACAGCAATCTGCCTTCATCTGACGGCAAGGCTCATCAATACGGCTCAATTGTGCATCGCAAAGCAACAGTGCGCTCAATTCTTGCCGAAATGGAAGAATATCATCAGACCTTTGTAAGCAAGGAAACATTGTTTTACATTGCAGAAGAACTGAGCAGGCGCATGATGGACAAATTCAAACGCGGCTATTCTATAGAACTTCTGGAATTTGGCACGCTGTACCCTACTATAAAAGGAACTGTTTCTCAAACCGACACTCCAAGCAAAATCAAAAAACAGTTTGATGTAGGTTTTTCACCGTCAGACGAAGCCCGCGCCGCACTTCAAAATCTTACTGTCCGCAATGTACGCCGTCCTTCCGTGCAGCACTGCATTTTTTGCGTAGTCAACATGTTTAAGCCAGAAGAAAAGAATCAGCTTCAAGCTGGATGCATGGCAAAAATCACCGGCAAGGCAATAAAACTCGGCGGAGAGAAAAGCGGTCTTTATGCTGTTGCTGTCGATAAAAGCTGGAGCGGAAAACTTCCTGAGCGCGAAAACTGGATTGAAATGAAACATGTAACGCAGAACAAGCCGTCGGCACTGGATTTTTATGTAGAAAACCTTGAATCAGGCTTTTACGTGTTCATTGTGGAAACATCATTGAGTGCGAGCGGCAAGGAACTGAAAAACAGTGTTGTCATACACAGCGGAATGGTGCAGATAAACTGATGAATGAGGAAGTTTCAGACACTGTCAGACTTTTGAAACGCCCTCAAATATTTCAGATGAATTTTTCCCTTATTTTACAATACGTTTTTTCAGAGTGTGGAAGTTTTTGCTTTTTTCGGATATAATCTGTCTTTATGGGTGGAATTACTAAAAGTGAAAAGGCGAAGGAAGCAGCTTCGTCTTCCTCAAAGACATCGGTAAAAACAACGAAATCAGCTGCCGTAAAAAAAGCCGCGCAGCCAGCGGCGACAAAAACTTCATCAAAGGCGGCGGTTGCAAAGACATCAGCAGCGGCAAAGACGACGAAAACGGCCGCAAAAGCTCCGGCTGCAAAAACTCAGACAGCCACGAAGGCAAAGCCTGCGGCGGAAGTAAAGACCGCAACATCAGCAAAGGCTGTGCGAAAAGTGGCGGAAACAAAAACTGCTGCCGCAGCAAAGCCAGCATCTAAATCAAAGAAACCTGTTGCGGGTATAGACGAAAACGGAACATTCCGCGCCTGGGACAACGCAAAGACAAAGGCAAAGGCTCCTGCGGAAAAAAAGACTGATTTTGTACCTGGAACTACCGCAGCACAGGCTGCAAAAAATCTTGAGGCGGCAAAAGCCCTCGATCCTACGGCAAAGACAGCAAAAAAAACTGTCGCGGACTACTCGGACGACCAGATTCAGCACCTTGATGCGCTGGAGCATATCCGGCTCCGCTCCGGAATGTATATCGGACGGCTCGGAGACGGTTCAAACCAGAACGACGGTATCTACATCCTCACAAAAGAAGTAATCGACAACTCAATAGATGAATTCATCATGGGCTTTGGAACGGAAATCGACGTTCAGATAAAGGACAACCGGGTAAAGGTGCGTGATTTTGGGCGCGGTATTCCGCTCGGAAAAGTCGTAGACTGCGTAAGCCAGATAAACACGGGCGCAAAATACAACGACGACGTGTTCCAGTTCTCTGTCGGCATGAACGGCGTCGGAACGAAAGCGGTGAACGCACTTTCCTCATATTTCCGCGTAATCTCAATCCGTGACGGAAACTGCGTAGAGGCGGTCTTCGAGCAGGGAAAGCTCAAATCAAACAAGTCGGGAACGGTAAAGCCTGGCACAAAGAACGGAACTTATTTTGAATTTGTTCCTGACGAGGCTATTTTCGGCAAATATTCCTTCAACATGGAGTTTGTCGAGAAGAGGATGTGGAACTACGCCTACCTCAACTCCGGGCTAACTATAAAATTCAACGGTCAGGATTTTTCGAGCAAGAACGGTCTTCTGGACCTTCTGCAAAAGGAACTTGAATCTGAAAGTTTGTACGACATCGGCTCATACCGCGGAGAGCACCTTCAGTTCGCTTTTACACACACGAACGCATACGGCGAGAACTATTTTTCTTTCGTAAACGGCCAGTACACTTCTGACGGCGGCACCCACCTTGCCGCATTTAAAGAAGGTTTTCTGAAGGGCGTGAACGACTTCTTCCACGCGAACTATAAGTCCGAGGACGTGCGCGACGGAATAACGGCGGCAATTCTCGCAAAAGTAAAGGATCCTGTCTTTGAAAGCCAGACGAAGAACAAGCTCGGAAACACCGACATCAGGCAGTGGATTGTGAGCGAAACACAGTCCGGACTGGACGACTGGCTTCATAAAAATCCTAAGGCGGCTGAACGCCTCAAAGAAAAAATCGAGCACAATGAAAAGCTCCGCGTGGAGCTTGCGAGCGTAAAGAAGCAGGCTAAAGAGGCCGCGAAAAAGCTCAGCATCCGAATCCCAAAACTTGATGACTGCCGCTATCATCTCGAAGACGGCGCAAAGGGCGAGAACTCTATGATTTTCATCACTGAGGGACAGTCTGCATCCGGAGTAATGACGCATGCGCGTGACGCAAACTATCAGGCAATCTTCTCGCTGAGAGGTAAGCCTGAGAACATGTACGGCAAAAAACAGAGCGACATCTACAAGAACGACGAGCTTCACCAGCTGATGATGGCCCTCGGCATCGAGAACTCGGTCGAGAACCTCAAATACTCAAAAATCGTCATCGCAACCGATGCCGATAACGACGGTTTCCACATCAGGAATCTGGTGCTCACGTTCTTCCTCGGCTACTTCGAGGAACTGGTGACAAGCGGCCGAGTATACATTCTGGAGACACCGCTTTTCCGAGTACGCAACAAGAAAGAGAATATCTACTGCTACAGCGAGACTGAGCGCGACAAGGCTCAGGCAAAACTCGGAAAATCATGCGAGACGAGCCGATTCAAAGGTCTCGGAGAAATAAACCCGAGCGAGTTCAAGCAGTTCATCGCGCCGGAGACGATTCATCTGACCCCGGTCGAAATCAGCCAGCTCAAGATAATTCCGCAGTTGCTGGCTTTCTACATGGGAAAAAACACCCCGGAGCGCAGAAAGTTCATCGAGAATAATCTGCTGGGAAATGCGGAAATAGACGCTTAGGAAAGAAAATGGCATTTGTAAAAAACTTATTTGATAAAAATTTCATTGAATACGCCTCATACGTAATCCGTGACAGGGCGATTCCAGACCTCGAAGACGGCCTTAAGCCGGTTCAGCGGCGCATCATGCACACGCTTTTTGAGGTAAACGACGGGCTTTTTAAAAAAGTTCAATACGTCGTAGGACGTACAATGGAATATCATCCTCATGGTGATGCTTCCATCTACGGAGCACTGGTAAACCTCGCAAATAAAGAAATTTTCATCGAAAAACAGGGAAACTTCGGAAATAAATTTACAGGCGACCCGGCATCTGCAGGACGTTACATCGAGTGTCGCGTTCACTCACTTGCAAAAGAATTCCTCGTTACGAACAAGGCCATCACTCACTATGTTCCAAACTATGACGGACGGAGTGAAGAACCTGAAGTCTATCGCTCAAAACTTCCGATTGTGCTTTTAATCGGTGCGGAAGGCATCGCTGTCGGCATGAGCACGAAAATTCTTCCGTACAATCTCAAGGAAGTCCTCGAGGCGGAGATAAAATGTCTTCGTGGCGAGGATTTTGAGATTTATCCTGACGTGAGCACCGGCGGCCTCATTGATGTCTCAAATTACAACGACGGAAACGGCAAGATAATAACACGGGCGAAGTTCGACACCAGCGACGATAAGAAAATCATCATCACGGAACTTCCGGTCGATTCGAACGCAAAAGCTCTGCTCGAATCCATCGACAGTGCTTACAAGGCAGGAAAGATAAAAATCAGCTCGGTGGACAACTTCACCACGGACAGATGTAATATCGAAATAAGGCTTCCTAGAGGCGTTTACGCAAAAGATGTAATCGACCAGCTCTACGCCTACACGGACTGCGAGAAGTCGATTGCCTGCCAGATGCTCGTCATAAAGGACAACATGCCTGTCGCAATGAGCGCGAAGGAAATCATAAAATATTACGCGCAGAAACTGACCGTCATCATAAAGGACGAGCTTGAATTTGAGCGCGCCAAGCTGACGGATGAACTGCACCTTCGAACGCTTGAGAGAATCTTCGTCGAGGAAAGAATCTACAAAGAGATCGAGAACAAAAAGACGGCGGAGACGGTGGCAAAAGCTGTCCGGGACGGATTCATTCCGTTCAAAGCCGAGCTTATCAGGGAGATTTCAGACGACGATATAGAGCACTTGCTCCAGATTCCGATCAGGAGAATCTCTCTCTTTGACATAAACAAAAACCGTGATCAGGTAAAGGCTATCAATGCGCGGCTCAAGGAAATCGCCCGCAGGCTCAAGCACCTGACCGATTGCGCGGTCGAGTATCTTGACGGAGCGCTCGCGCAGTTCGCAAAGACAAATCCAGACCTGCTCGTGCGCCACACGAAGCTCACCAATTTCAGCGCGGTGGACGTAAAGGAAGTCGCTCGCCGGGACCAGAGTTTGCGCTACGACGAAAAGGGCTACCTCGGCACGGGCGTTTCGACCGGCAACGAAATCATGAAGGTCTCTCCATACGACAGGATTCTCTACGTCAGAAAGAACGGAATGTACACTGTTACGGACGTTCCTTCGAAGATATTCATCGACAAGGGCATGTGGTTCTGTCAGTTTGCGGAAAAAGAAATCATCTCGAAGTATCTGTTCACTGTCATCTTCATGGATCCGAAAACAAAAATCGCATCTATAAAGCGATGCAGGATTCCGAGCTGGATTATGAAC
>CAMVSS010000097.1 GCA_947170195.1 uncultured Treponema sp.
CGTGTTCCCGGCTTTAATTAACCCCTGCCATTTACACAGAATTTATGACAGGGTCAAAACCTTTTCAATTACTGCTAAATCTTCCAAGGCATATTCTGTTTTAAACACGTCTTGCTCAGGTGTCAAATAATTATTATGAACTGCTTCCGTTTCAAAGATTGATACTGCCTCACCTTCTTCACTTTCTTTTATCTGCTCTTCTACAACTTGAGACTGATAATATTTTAGGATCAAATCTTTTACTTCTTCTACTGACAATTTTGCTTGTTTAGAAAGCCAGATTTGTACTTTTTCATTTGAAGGATTTTTCCCAATTCGTTCAGCTTCCTTTACAAGTTCAACAGCCCTAGTGTATTCATCCTTAGTACACATTCTGAATTTCTTTACTTCTGCCTTCTCTTTCTTATGTTGAATTTCTGTTGCTAAGCAAGTATAGAGAAATCCTATATATGTTGAGCCTTCTTTTTCCTTAAATTTTTCGACTGACCGTCTTACACAGTGTGTAATTTCAATACATGCTTTACAAACATCTTCTTCTTTAAAACACATTAAAGCCCAATCCCAAATTGGAGCATAAATTTTTTGAAGAAGCTTTTTATAATCTAGAGATTCTTTATCTGATATTTCTCGAATTTTAGAAAATATGGAAAGGATTTCTTCTTCCTTCTTTAGTTTGGCTTCGTTGTTAATCATGCAGACCGCCTTACAAAGAGAAGAATTCGTTCAGATTTTGTCTGGCTTCCTTGCCGCTGTCAGCAACCATTGAATTTGTAAGGTTATTCAAGTAGTACAAAGATGTTACATCATACAATTCCGGATTTGAGGGTTTATTGTTTTCATCAAAATTGACCTTGCCGTACACTACGCTCTTTACATCACAATTTAGGAACTTTTCGGCAAAAGAAAGCACGCACATCAAAATCATAGGCAAAGGCTTCGGCCCATAAGTGATATCCGCATAGATTTCTGTGTTTTCTTCTATTTTATCAAGCATGTCCTGCAGGCGTTTTTCGTGATTGTCCTTTGTCTCCTTAAACTCCGAGTCCAAAGTTTCATAAGAGATTTTTGCTCCGATTCCAGAATTGATTGAATCAAGTTCCTGCATGAACAAGCCGCTGTTTTTTCCACTGTTGCCGTCTTTGTCCAGCGTGCGAAGAAGAATCACCCGAACTTCATCGCCTTTTTTAAGGCTTTCCGCAAGAACAGCATTAATCGGAAATATAACGGGTTTTGAATAATTGCAATTTGTATTTCCTGTACCAGCATAGACCATCGGGTTCATAAATTTTTTCATTGGAATATCACAAAAAATGATTTTTTTCATATAAAATAACCCCTTATTTTTTATCAAATATTTATTATTAGGAACAAAATTAATCAGAGTTGATATTTTCTCTTTTTTAATTTCCAATATTTTATATTTTATTCACAAAAACGAACAAATTTCCATCAACAAATCGACTTCAAAGTCTCCAAAAACACTTCCCCAGCCCGCACCGCCTCAAGAAAATATTTCAATACACAAAGTTCCATGTGCTCTTCATAAACGAAAAGATTGAATCAAGGACATCTTTAGACACTTTTTCATCAGATTTGAGACTTTCAAATGACTTGCTGCATTTGCTTTTAAAATCATCAAAAATTTTTGAAAGAACCGTTCCTTTAATATCCAAATTATCAGCAAGCAGTGAAAAATCCTCTTTTGACACTTTCTGAATTTCATAGTGCTTTCCGATTTTCATTGAAAGTTTGTCTGTAAGTCCCGGATAAACAACGGTAGAAACAGCGTCATATAACGGAGCAAGTTCTACTGTTTTATTTTTGTAAAGCAGAGAATAGTTTTTTCCGTGACTGTCGCAGTTCCCGATCAGATAATTGAAAATCACATAGCGCAGGAATTTTTGGGTTTCCAGTGCAGGAACCGTACAGTTTTTCTTTATTGCATTAAAAATATCAGCAATTCCAGGTCCGCCGTCATTCTGGTATTTTGAAGTACTCATAATCCCAAGAACCTGACAAAAATCTTCCTGATGAAGCCGCTGGATAGATTCGCCGTTTTTGATTCTGTCATATCGTTCAACAACGAACACATCTTTTCCAGCGATATTCAGTAAATCTACTTCTGGAACCGGCAATCCAAAATTCTTTGCAAGTTTCATGCAAGCGTATTCATTCTGTGCAAGGGAAGAAAGCGAGCCTGTCCGGGTGGGTTTTAGAATATGCGTAGACGGAGCACCGTTCAACGGCAGATACCATTTTCCATCCAGATTTGCGAGAGCAAGTTTTTCCTGAGCACCAGCAAGTGAAAGCCTCAAGTTTTCATCAGCCTTCATCAACGGGCGGGTATTCATTTTTTCTATAAAGTCTGCCAGACGTTCTTCTTCAAGAGGCTCGTAATTTTCTGAATTGAAAGAATATGATATATCCTGCGTAACAGAATTTTCTTCAGCCAAAATCGAAATGAGTCCGGCACATTCGCCGCCAAGAGCTTCAAGAAGTTTCAGCGTACTTGTTTCCGAAATATGAAGATAGTCGGCAATTTTTTTCCGTGAATCTTCTTCAGGCAAAAGTCCTGAAAAAAAGGGAATGCACTGTTTCTGGCTGAATTCTTCAGTTTGGAGTGGAAACGATGCTGAAAGCGGAACCGCATTTTTGTTTTGCAAATAGTTTTTATCGTAAGCAAAAATTACACCACGATTTTCTGTTGATTCAAGAGAACCAGCCTTTTCATTTCCAAAGAAAACATTGAGTTTCATTTATTTTCTCCAGAATCATCTTCGCGGTTTACGGCGTAGAGGTTTATTCCAAGCATTTCAAGACAGTGTAGAACTTTGTTTATCTGCAAGGTTTCCTTTCCGTTTTCTAGTTCAGAAAAAAAACGCGCTCCCACATTGCACAGGGCTGCCGTTTCCGCCTGAGTAAGAGACAACTGTTTACGGCGCGCTTTTACCGCTTCTGATATAGATTCAACAGAAATGATTTTCATAATTCAAGTATAACTTTCCCGAACGGGAAAATCAAGAAAAAACAGCGTATTTTAGAAATGTTTATTCCCGCTCGGGAAAATTGTATCAACGAACAAGCTTATACTCCTTTGCGACCAGCATCTCCCCAAGCCGCCTTGCATTCAAAGCCCCGCTTCCGTCGGGATGATTGTTGAAGAACACGGCGGTCTTTCTGCCCTCGCTGGCGGCTCGCCTTACCACGGGGACGAACGATGCTAGTTCTTCTTCGCTGTAGTCATACCGATAGCGTCCTGAGCCGTTTTTTCCGTCAGGCTCATTATCTGAATTGTACCACGCTTCTTCATTCCGTCCGTGAAGCCTGATGTATGCCGTTTTTCCAACAAAGGGAGTCGCGCTGCTGCCTGCGGGAAGGTTCCGCAGCCGGGGCATGTCACAGAATACTACTCCTGTTCCGCGCTCATCAAGACCTGCAAAAACTGATTCCCGAATCCATTCTGCATGGCGGAATTCCACCACGCACGGAAAATTCTGGAATTCGGCGAGAAGGTCTGCCAGATAGATTCTGTTTTCTTTCGTGTAGTGAAAGCTCTGCGGAAACTGGAACAGAACGGCGCACAGTCTGTCTTTCTCCAAAAGAGGATTTAGCGCCGTCTTAAAATCTTTTGCTGCATTTTGCCATTGCCCTGTAATTTCGTGTGTTAAAAATCTGTTCGCTTTTATGCTGAACTCAAGTTTTCCTTCGGAGCGTTCATAAAAAGACAAAAGACGGTCGGCTGTCGGCATATTGTAAAAGGTATTGTTGAGCTCAAGCGCGTTGAATTTTGTCGCGTAATAGCAGAGAAAATCCTTGCGTTTTAGGTCGGCGGGATAAAACACTCCTTTCCATTCAGGATAGTCGTAGCCGCTTGTGCCAAGCAGAATATTGCTCTTCAATTCTATTTTTCCTATGGGGCGTTGCGGGTCTCGGCGAAGGCTGTGCCTGAGCCGTCACCCGCAGAGGGGATAGACCGCAACGAAGTGCGGGCGCAAGGGGAGACATCCCCTTCCTTATTTTTCTTCAACAATTACGTTTCCGTCGGTGCTTACCGTGACTGCGTATTCGCGATTTTCTTCAGGAGCTTCGGTTTCCCATGGACGTTTGTATTCGAACTTTATGGTTGTCGCTCCCGGTTTCTTGGGTTTGATTGTGTACACGAAACGACTTGGCGCGCCGACTATTCCTTTTGCTCCGAGGTACTGAACTTTTTCTTCGACCTGAACGATACTCTCGTCGCTGACTGTGCAGATCCATGTATAGCCGGTCGTCGGGTTTCCTTTAAGTTCGATTTCTGCGGTGCGGGCTTTGAAGCCGTTTGTCGAGCAGCTTGCAAAGATCAGTCCGAGGGCTAGGAATGTCAAAAGTCCGATTTTTTTCATGTTGTTTCAACTCCTTTGATTCTATTTTTCTTTCTTCTCTTCCGTCCACCGCTCGATTTTTTTCAGCAGGGTCTCTTTTTCGGCCAGGACCTGCTCAAGTTTTTCAGTAAATTCTTTTTCCAGGGCTGGATCGACCGTCAGCATTTTTTTCTGCTCGAAGTCTGGTATCAGCTCGCTTTCGATGAGCTGCACTCTCTGGCGCGCCTGGGTGATTTCTTTCGGAGGCCGACCACCCTTGCGTCCGTTCTCTTTGCTCGCGTTCTGTTTTGCCCGGCTTTTTGAGCGGCCGTTGCAGGCGTAGAGCGAATCTATCCAAAATCGCAGCGACTTCAGGTTCTGAGCCATTTCAAACTCAATTTTCTCAAGGTGATGTCTTTCCTGAAGTTTGGCTTCCTCATCGTCAGCTGTCCGGGTCTTTGCGAGGGTATTTATCAAGGCAATCTGATTCTGAATGCCCTCAAGCTCACCTATAAAACGGTAAATATTCTCTGTTTTTCGCGACATTTTTCCATTCTAACCCAAGGGATTGGGTTTTTACAACTGATTTTATATTTTTCTTAAGGGACCGTTAAAAACTTGCGGTCGCAACGCGATTATCGTTTTTAGAGACTGCCTTAATACAGCTCGATCTTTGCGGAGCTGATTCCCTGCTCGTTTTTTTCGACGTATATGTACCGCGGAATGAATTTTTCGAGATCCGAAACGTGCGAGATTATTCCTATCAGCCTGTTGCTTCCCGAAAGCTCACGAAGCGATTTCATGACTTTTTTTAAGCTTCCAGGATCGAGTGTCGCAAAGCCCTCGTCGATGAACATCGATTCAAGCGCAACTCCCTCCGCCTCCTCCTGTATTTCGTCAGAAAGTCCGAGCGCAAGTGAAAGCGATGCCTGAAATTTCTCTCCTCCGGAAAGTCCGGCCACAGGCCTCAAGTCATCCGTGTGATGATCCAGAATGCAAAGGTCGAGTCCGTGCTGCGATCCGAGCGAAGAAAAATCTTTGACGCGGACAAGCTCGTAAATTCCGTTCGTCATAGCCCGCAGCCTTGAGTTTGCGCGTATCAGAATCCGGTCGAGGTACCTCATATGAACGAAGGTCTCCAGCATGATTTTTTCTTTTCCTGCGATCTGACCGCTCACGGTCTCGTAAAGGTGACGAACCATAGTGTATTTTTTGCTTGTCTCAGAAAGCTCCTTTTCTTTTGCGCAGATTTGCTCCACGCTCTCGAGGTTCTTTCCAAGCCGCGCGCTGATCTCATCCCTTCTGCCTACGATTTTGGCGAGGCTTTGCTGCACCTCGTCGAATTCTTTCTGAAGCGACTCGGCATCAAAATCATCAAGTTTTGAGAGGTGCTCCTGCTGGACTTTTATCTTTCCCTCAAGCTCGACGGTCTGGTTGCGGCATGATTCCAGCTCTTTTCTCGCCTCCGACTTTTTCCGCTCTATCTCCGAAATAAGCCCTGTCAGCTCCGAAAGTTTTGAGCGCGCTTCCTCCTCGCTTCCAAACGTCAGCTCGGATTTCGCTTTTTCGTTCACGATCTTCGCGCTCTCATTCGCCGCTTTTTCCGATGCGTACTGATTCGCGTTCTGATTATTTTTTTCCTCGGCATCCCTGATCCTCTCATTGAGGTCGGGAATCTGTTTTTCGAGCTCTTTTTTGCGCTCGGAATTTTTTGACTCCGTGGCAATGGAAACCAAAAGCTCGTTCAGCCGGGCAGCCACTTTTTTCATACGGGAATCGATTTTTTCGCCTGCATCCGCAATTTTTGCATCGGGAAGATATTTTTTCAGTATAAATTCAATCTGAACGGAAACGTCCTGAATGTGCTGTCCCGCAAGCTGAACCGAAGATGAAAGTTCATGCGCCTTTTTTTCCAGCTCTTTCACTGATTTCTCGAGCATCTCAAGCTGCTCCTGGGAAACCGCATCCTCCAGCACTTCCGCCGGATGAGGATGCTCTATTGAACCGCAGACCGGGCATGGCTTTCCTTCCTCAAGTGAGCGCGCGAGGATTCCTGCCTGGCATCGGAAGAAGTTCTCTTTTTGAGCCGAAAGCCTGTCGTTCTCCGACTTCCAGACCGAAAGCGACTGCTCCGCCATATCTTTTTTTGCCGAAAGATTTTTTGTGTCGCGCTCAAGGGCTGACAATTGTGATTTCAGCTCAAGCAGGTCGTTCCTCTCCTCGTTCAGCTTTGATTTTTCATTTTCGAGCGCAATCAGATTTTCTCCTGCGGTCGAAAGCCCTGAAAGCTCCTTCTCAAGCATTGCTGATTTTTCTTTTCCGGCCAGAATCCTGAGCTTTTCTTTCTCGATCCGCTCGCTCAGGACATTCAGCTCCTCATCCTTAATTGAAATCCTTCTGGCTTCTTCGGAAACCTCCGCATAGGACGGGATCGCTTTTTCGAGCAGTATTTTCTGTTTCTCGGCACCGGCTTTCTCTTCCTCGCGAGATTCCGCATCCGCAAGATTTTTCTCAAGCGCAGCCAGAGAACCTTTTTTTTCGGCAAGGAGATTTTTGTTATCCTCAAGATTTTTTACAAGCTCAAGTTTTTCCGCCGCTTTCTGAAGATTCGCATGAAGAGCAGCATGTCTGGCATTCTTCTCCTCGAATTCCTGGGCAACGTTCCTCAAAGATTCCTCGTCTTTTTTTACCAGGGATTTCAATAGAATCAGTGCGTCATCATCTATGTGCTTCGTCTCTTTTAAAAGGGCGAGCTTCTGGCTCAGGACATCGGTCTCGTCAGCAGAAATTCCGAAAAGATATTGCTCTATGCTCTTAACGAGGGTTTCCTGCGCATATTTCAGTTCGTCGCAGTCTTCCTTGAGTTTTTTCTGAAGCGTCTCGTATTTTTTTGTCCTGAAAAGATTCTTGAATATCTCGTTTTTTTCCGGAGTGTCAGAAAGCAAGAATCTCTCGAATTCTCCCTGCGCTATCATTGCGATCTGCGTAAAATCATCTTTCTCCAGCTTGATTATGTCAAAAATCGCCCGGTTGACATTTTTTACGCCCTCGACAGGAGGTCTTCCGTCATCGTATAAAAGTTTTGCTCCTGCCGCCTGCCTTGTGGTTCCATCGCCCCTCAAAGCTTTTCTCTCGTAATCCGGATTCCGGGTAACAGTGTAGATTTTTTTTCCGACGGTAAAAGTCAGCTCGACGAAAGTCTTTGTGCTCGCATCTGCCTGAATTGAGCGCAGCATCGAAATCTCGCGGACGTCTCCGCTTGGCTCCCCGTACAAAGCGAAAGTAACGGCGTCAAAGATCGTCGTTTTTCCGCTTCCGGTATTTCCTTTTATCAGATAAAGTCCATGGTCCCCGAATTTCTCGAAATCAATTTCCGTACGGCGGCAGTAGCTCTCAAATCCCTCAAGGACAAGTTTCAAAGGTCTCATTCCTCGCCACCCCAGATCGATTCAATCAGAGAGCTCATATAAGCTTTCTGCTCGTCGTTCATCGAAATTCCGTTCCTGTTCTCGTAAAATTTATCAAAGATTTCTAGAGGAGACATCGATTCTGTGCGGGCAATATCTGAAATCACCGCGGAATTCCTCGTCCT
>CAMVSS010000098.1 GCA_947170195.1 uncultured Treponema sp.
GCGCAGGGGGAGACTTCCCCCTCCTTGGAAAATGTGGATAATCGGCGCTGGACTGTGAATGTGTTGGGTCAATATTCCTTGTTCATTTTCTCGAAGTCTTCTATCACTTTGTTTACGCGGTTCAATTCACGGTTCAGGATTTTTTCGTAGTCGAGTTTTCCTGTTCCGATTCTCTCCCGCTCGTCCTCCCAGTTCTGGATGTCGGTCAGAAAGAGAAAGTTGAAACGCCCGGTGTTTGCTTTTTCGCACCAGAGTTTAGCTTCCCGCCAGTAGACGAGTCCCGCCTCGTAGCACGATTTTGCCTTTTTCAGGTTCTCGATGTAGAGGTCTTTCCAAGGTTCGTCGTAGAATCGTGCGACTTTTTTGTCGTATGTCCGCCCGAGCCTCATGTGCTGCTCGATGAGCTTGAGGTTGATGTGCATCATGAACAGGTAGCGGTATTTTTCCCAGTCCTTTTCGTCTTCTATTTTGACTCCGGTGTAAAGCGGGTTGCAGAAATCTGCCTTTACCGCCTGTTCCAGCCAGTAGATGTTTTCCATCACGTCGTCCGGGTACTGCTGATAGTGCACGTGGAAGAGTTTGTAGTAGTCTTCCTTGTACTTGACCATGTACGAGAATGCCGGAAAGAGGGAGTGAATGCTTATAAAAATGGCGAAAAGTGCCGTAAGAATCTTTTTCATCCCTAAGATTATCGGAAAAAATAACCGCTTTTTTAACCGCTGATTTCGCGAATCTGTGCGAATCGTAAAATGGAACTTCGAAAAATTTCAGTTTTCGAATGGTCACAAAAAGTGATTTGTGGGAATTATTGTAATTCGTGGTTTATTATTTCTGCGATTTCTTCGACCGCTTTTGTGGCGTCGATTCTTATGATTTTCATTCCGGTGTTTTTCGCTTCGTATTCGTCGATGATTCTGCGATAGCGCGCGGCGGTGGCTTTTTGAAATTCCAGTTTTTCGTAGATTTCAGTTTCTCCGCGGTTTAGTACGCGTTTCAGGGAAATCTCCGGATCTATGTCGAAGAAAAACAGTTTTTCTGGCAGAGGAAAGCTTGCGTTGAGCTGCCTCGGAAGTTCTTCTCCGCAGGTGACGCTCTGGTAGGTGAGGCTTGAGAACAGGTAGCGGTCGCTTATGACGATCTTTCCGCTTTCAGCCTGACGTACGACGCCGCAGTTCGTACCGCCATTTCCGTACAAGTGCTCGTTTCTGTCAGCCGCAAACAAAAATGCGCTCGTGCGCGGGTCGAGAGCGACGTCGCCCTTGAGCATTCTGCGCAAAAAGCGTCCTGTTTCGGAGTCTGTTGGCTCCGCAGTAAAGAAAAATCTGTCTGCGTTCGGGCTGCTTTTGAGAAGGGAAATCTGGGTGCTCGTTCCTGCTCCGTCGATTCCCTCAAAGACAACAAAATTTTTTAAAATCATAACTTTCCTCAAAAGTGTTTTTTTTACTTATAAAATCCATTATAGTAAATAACTTGATTTCTGCCGATATTGGATGAGAAGAAGTCTTTAAAAAAAATACATGAAATCTAAAATTTTTGGCGTAGGCATTGGCAGTTCGATTTTTATTCTCATGATTGTTACGGTTCTTGCAGCTGTAAGGCCTGTCTATGTGCGCATGAGTGATTTTGTCAGGGATGCTGAAAAAAAGATTTCTTTTAAGATCGAAAATGAGACTGGGCTTGCCGTTTCTTATCAATCCCTTTCGCCGGCGCTTTTTGCTTCTGTCCGAATAAACAGGATTGAGCTGTACAATTCCTCGACATCAAAAAGAATTGCCGGAATCAAGAGCGCGGTTCTTTCGTTCAATTTCTTCAAACTGTTCTCAAAAACTCCGCTTGAGGCTTTCGACAAGCTTTCGCTGAACGGAATGGAATTCGAGTACGATGTGTCGAAGAATTCCGATGTCGCTGACAATATCTCACGCCTGATGAGGTTGCTGCATTCCGACGAAAAAAAATCTGAATCGGCTCGGAAAAACAGGGAAGCGTCGGACAAAGATTTTTTGTTCTCTCTTGAGGGAAAGTCTCTCGATCTTCCGTTTGACGTCGTGATAAAAAATCTTTCGGTTCACTACGCAGATTTCAGCAATGATTTCACTTTGATGCTCAAAAAGCTGGAAGTGAAAGATTATTTTATGAGCGAGGGACTTTCCGTAAGGACTTCGGGAAGGTTTAACTGGCAGACTGCAAAAATAATGTCCGGAAAGAATCGCGCCCGGATTGCGAGCAATTTTTCTGTTTCCGGCACTCTCTACAATGATTTTGAGGGAAGCTCCGCCCTGATCAGCTTTTCAGGTGTTTCCGGCGCGGACTATTCTGTTTCCCATCTTGACGTTCTTGTAAACTACGCGAATGAAAACATCGAGCTGAGGACCATGCGCACTGTCCTGCCGTTCTCGTTTTTTGCTCAGGCGGATTTGAAAAATCAGGTTTTCAATGTTTCTGGAAACTTCGAGAGGTTCGATCCTTTCACACTGATTTCTGTCAGAAATAAAACTGACATGATGAAGAAAATTGCGGGTAGCACTGTGTCCGGCGCCGTGTCAGGTCAGTTCTCAGGGGAATCTGCCGGTTATGAGGCTGACCTTGCTTTCTCGATATCGGAAAAACTTGCCGGAGATAGGATTTCTTCAAAGGTGAAGTTTTCCGGTGACATGGAAAACATCCGCATTGAAAAGATAAGCGCGGACAGCTCGTTTGTGAACGCGGATTTTTCCGGCAGCTACAACATCCCGAACATCCGTCCGTCCGGCACTCTTTCCGTGAACTATTTCGCTCTCAAGAACGGCGGCATAATCTCCACGGAAGTTTACATAGATCCTCTGAAAAAGGGATTCATGTGTTTTGCCCCGCAGTTTTTCATGAATGAAAAAAGTTTCACCGCTATCCAGCTCACAGTTCTTCCGGCGGCGACTTCCTGGGATTTTTCCTTTGAGCTTTATGATTACGCACACGCGGATTTTGAGCAGAGCGGACGTGTGTCGGCTGAGGGAAGTTTCCTTACCGGACGCGAAAAATTCCTTCAGGCCCAGGTTCAGATTTCAAATATTTTTGCGGACAGCGTGATTCAGACGGCGGCTTTCTTCGCTACAGGTTCTTCGACCGGAACCCTTGCGAATATTTCCCGCACTTTTTCTCCATATATTTTTACGACGGAATTTTATTTTTCTACTGATTTCAACAGTATTTCGTGCAACGCTCCATACGGTCTTTTCGCAAACACGGAAAAGGACCGCGAGCTTGTTATTTTCTCGTTGGACGGCTCGAACCAGACTTTCCAGCTCAGCCAGCTTGAGCTTCAGTTTGGAAATCAGGTTGCCCACGCCGAGGCATCGATAGATTTTGCGAACGGATTCAAAGAGTTTTCCCTCGTGAGCAATATGACCGTCAATTCAGTTCCTTACCGCATTTCCGGAAATTTTACTCCCGAGTGGATTTCGCTTTCCGGGGACTATGGATTTGATGCGGTCGTTTCGATCGGCGATGAGCTGAACGGAAACCTTCAGTATTCGTCTCTTCCGTTCGCGATCGGAAAAGCTGTTTTTTCGTCTTCTGCGAACTGTTCCTTTGCATGGAACAAGGCTGACGGCATTTCCGCCCAGGTGTACAAATTTGAGATTGAGCGACCTTCCACGATTTTCTCTGTTCCTCCGAGGCTTTCTCTGTCAGGAAGCGTGAGCAACTATGGATTTATGATTTCTGATTTCGCCTACACCGATGACTCGTCGAGCGTTTCCGGTGACGGCTCCGTTCTTTGGAATATTAATGACGGAATTTTTGACTCGGCGCATCTGAAATTGCAGGGAAGCAGTCCTGTCTCCTCCGAGAAACTTCAGGTTGCCCTGGAAATCAAAAATCCTAACCAGCTGCCTTTTTCTTCCGACGCTCTGCTTAATGAATTCTATCTTGATGCGTCGGCTTCTTTCGTCGCTTTTCCTGTCTCGCGTTTTATCGCGGCGCAGAGCAAGGATAACATTATATCAGCTGATTTTATGGCGAGCGGCACCGTAAAAAATCCGTTCGTCTCGGTAATCCTGCATCAGGGAATCGTGTCCATCGCCGGATATCCGCTGATGGCTCACGGAGAATTCGTTCTGGACGACGAGGTAATTAATTTCAGCGGAGTGGACTGTTCATGGCGCGGGCTTCATTTGTCCGAAGGTCAGGTCGCGTTCGAGCCTGCGACTTTCTCTGGTGATGCGACCGCGGTTGTAAAGGGGAGTGTTTTTGGAAAAAGCGTGGTCGTTCCTCTCGTTGTCAGGCTTAACGGCGAGGGAGACGGAAAAAAGTTTTCAGTTCCTGAGTATTACAACGCGGAGATCTCAACACCTGGATTTTCAGGGGAATTCATTAAGAACAACATTCCGTACAGCATGTCCGTCGTTCATACTCCTGGGCGTTTTGATTTTTTTACGGAGGATGAGAATCTTCTTCGCGCCTCGTACACTGATTCTGGGGAGCTGTTCATTCATGCAGGAAGCGGAATGTTCGCTTCGTTCACGGCCGAGGGAACTCTGAAAGATAAAAAAGTCGATGTAAGCGTTTCTGAAATCCGTTCTGATTTGAAAACTATTTCTTCCAGAATCGATTTTCCGATAATCACGTTCAGCTCGGGAATTTTGACCGGAAATCTTTCTTTTTCCGGCATGACCTCGGATCCGGAAGTAAACGGCTCTCTGAGATTGGATTCTCCTTCGTGCAATATTCCGGCTCTCTCTCGCTCGAATATCCACACTGACCGCCTGAATGCGGCGATTGTGCAGAATGAGCTTGTCGTTCCGAAGACCCTCCTTTATTTGGGAAAGGGCGCTGCATACGCAAATGTAAAAATGGACATGTCCAGGCTGCGATTCACTTCTCTTGACGCTGATGTAAAATCGGTCGGAAAGAGGGGACTTCCGTTCGACATGACTTTCCCGATCATTCATGCCAAGGGTGAGGGCATCGTCGACCTGAATTTCCAGATGAATTTTCCGCGCGACCTGAATGTCAAGGGTGATTTCGAGGCGAATAATTCAGAGGTCGAGATTGTCCTCGCCTCTCTCCAGAAGCAGTTCTCCGCAAACACATTCTCATTTTTCGCAAAGGAAACTGTCAAAAAAGAATCTCCTGTCGATGTCGTAGCCGAGATTAACCTGCTGCTCGGACAGAAAGTTCAGTGTATGTTTAACCCGCTGATTCGCGGTGTTGTCAGCCCTGGAACTCCTGTATTCTTCTATATAGACTCTGTCACTGGCGATTACGAGTTGCGCGGTGACATTTCTTTGCGGGGCGGAGAAATCGCCTGGCTCAACCGGAATTTTTACATGAAGGACGGTAAGGTGTTCCTGAACGAATCTGACGACAAAGAATTCGATCCTCGTCTTACGGTCATAGCGGAGACCAGGGAACGCGATGATGACGGCAACATCGTAACGATCAGCCTGACGGCTCGCAATCAGTTTTTCAGCATGTTCAACCCGGTCTTTACGGCAACACCGATGAAGTCAGAAAAGGAGATTCTCCAGCTCCTTGGACAAATCGTAACTTCTGATTCTGACAGCCTCGCGACAGTAGCCCTTGCCGGCGGCGACTACCTCGTGCAGACCACCGTCATGCGCAAAATTGAGAATACATTGCGTGAACTTACGAATTTTGATATATTTTCGATTCGAACAAATGTCCTGCAGAATTCTGTAAAACTACGGATGAACCGAAATACAAGCGGCAAACACGCGGCTCTCGGTAACTTTATCGACAACTCAAGTGTTTATTTTGGTAAGTACTTCGGCAGTTCATTGTATGTTGATACTCTTCTTCATTGGTCTTACGACGATACCAAGGATGACCACGGAGATTCGGTAAAGGGAATCGTTTTCCAGCCTGAATTTGGTCTTGAGATGACTTCTCCTTATGTGAACATCCGTCTCGGTATCGCTCCGAATATAGAATCAATTCAGAATGGTTTTCAAAGAACAATTGTTCCTTCAACTTTTATGACTCTGTCCTGGAAATATTCTTTCTAATAAGGGGATTTTATGTATATCCGTCAAAAAACTTGCTTCCTGATTGCCATCGCATCTTTGGCATTCGCTCCGTCTTTTGTTTTCGCTCAGGAATCGTCAGAAAACAATGGCGAATCTGAAAATACTGAGATCGCGGCGGATTACGAATCAGAAAGTTCCGCAGATGAGCAGACTGATGATTCAGAAAGCTCAAAAAACGCATCTTCCGAAGAAATTGACGAATATTGGTATTATGACAAGATTATCCGCTCAATAAATTTCAAGGGGCTTAAGAGCGTCGCCAGCAAGGATGTCGACGGAGTTACGAACGCATTTTTAGGAAAAAAATTCACCGACGAACTTTTTTCGGAGATGCTGGACAGAATCTATGCGCTTGATTTTTTTGATGACATAGAGCCTGAGGCTCTCCCGGGCGATCCTAAGCGCAATACTGTCGCAATTACTTTCACTGTCAAAGAAAAGCCTGTCGTAGCCAGAATTTACGTCAATGGAAACAGGGAGATCCGTTCCACAGAAATCAAGGATGTGGTTTCCACAAAGGAGAAGGATGTATTTATTCCTTCGAAGATTTCTATTGATGAGCGCGCTGTAAGAAATTTCTATCTTTCAAAGGGCTTCACCAATGTAAAAGTTTCTTCTCAGACAAAAGAGACTCCTAAAGGAATCGAAGTCACTTTCATAGTTGATGAGGGACGCTCTACTGTTGTTACTTCAATCAATTTTGTCGGAAATAAAGTCATTTCCTCTCGAACCCTCAAGAAAAAAATCCAGCTTAAAGAACTGAGTTTTGGCGGCATCTTGAGCAAGGGTGCTTTCCAGGAGTCTATGCTTGAGGCTGACCGTCAGGCAATTCTCGCATACTATGGCAACGAGGGATACATCGATGCGGAAATAATCGATGTCACAAAGACTGTCAACGTAAACGAAAAAAAAGCTCGCGATGAGCTTACGATTACTTTTGTTATTCAGGAAGGATCTCAATACACATACGGCGGCATAACATTCATTGGAAACAGAATCTTCTCCGATGAACGGCTCTCTGCGTGCATCCGCCTTAAGCCAGGCGCTGTGTTCAATCAGACCAAATTCAATGAAGGCACTATGGCCGTCGCGGATTTGTATTACGAGAACGGTTACACTTCTAACCGTTTCCAGCAGAATCCTCAGAAAGACGTTGAGAACAAGACTATCTCCTATCAGTTTATGATTGTCGAGAACGTCAGAAGCCATGTCGAAAACATTATCGTAAAAGGAAACACAAAGACAAAAGAAAAGGTCATAACCAGGGAGATGCCGATTCAGTCCGGTGATATTTTCTCTAAGACAAAAGTTACCACCGGTCTCCGAAACCTTTACAACCTGCAATATTTCAGCGCGGTAGTTCCTGACATCGTTCCTGGCTCGGAGGAAAATCTCGTAGATTTGATTATTTCTGTTGAAGAGCAGTCAACTACGACTATCGAATTCGGTGTAACTTTCTCGGGTGTTTCTGATCCTGATGACCTTCCGTTCGCTGTTTTCTTCAAATGGCAGGACAGCAATATCAAGGGATCCGGAAAAACTCTGAGCACCAGCGTTTCGCTCTCTACGGATACTCAGTCCATCGGTCTCAGCTATGGCTCGAACTGGTTCCGAGATCTTCCGATCAGCTATTCCATCAGCACTGAATTCTCTCACTCGAACCTCAACGCTCTCAGAAATAAAATCGAATATACCGGTATCGTAAATACCGAGGATTTCTACATGGATTACGAGCAGTGGAAATGGACAACGGGATTTTCTGTTGGACGACGCTGGCTCCCGGATTTTGCAATTCTCAATCTTTCAAGTGGTATCGCGTTCAGCCTTCGCAACAATATTTATGATGAGAACACA
>CAMVSS010000099.1 GCA_947170195.1 uncultured Treponema sp.
AAAAGATCAGTGTCCGTCTCAACGAGCGCATCAATCAGGTTTTTGCCGAGACCAGGGAAATTGAACGCGATTTCAGCAATTGTAATTGAACCGATGATTGCAGGAACTTTTCCGGCAAGATACGGAATATAGCGCGGAAGGCTCGACTGGAAAAGATAGCCAGAGTATGTTCCAGGAAGCGGGAAAGCTTTTCCAAGTTTACGTCCCAAAGTTGAGAAAACGATAGCGTGAGTCTGGTTTACCTGAGAGAGCATGTCTGTCTTAAGGAAGTTTGTGGCATCCCAAGAAAGACCGCCGAGAACTACAGTCATGAAAGCAACAGCAAAGAAAGAACCTTCATTCGCGAGAACGGCATAAGAGAACCAGAATCCGACGAACAGAGGAACAGCGGCAAGGATAGATGTAACAAGACTGAGAACAGCTTCAAGCCTCTCACCTGTTTTTTTCTGAAAATGAACCGACATATATCTGCTCGTTACGGCAAAAGAAGAGCAAACCAAAGAAATAAGAATAAGGAAAACGAGCGAAATAAGAGCGAGTGGCAAAGAAACTTTTGCACCAGCAAAAATAATATCACCTGAAGTAAAACCTACGGTATCAGAGTTTGCCTGACCCGAAATAAAAAGCAGGAACGACTTTCCTGCCTCAAGATATCTTACTGCATCAGCTCCGGTTGAAAGCAGATACAGAGCAGAAAGAACTATAGTTCCGACCACAGCAAATAAAAATCCGTGGAGAAGAAGTTCTTTAACTAAAAAGCGTAAAAAACGCATTGGAACTCCTGTAAAAAAATCAAAACTGGCTTTTCGCCAGGAAAAAGCAAAAACAGTCAAAAATTGCCGGAAAAACAAAAATCTGCTTTTCCGGCAATCAGCAACGTTCATTAAAACACCGAAAAATCCACGGTCGGATTTATTCGGTGTCCCCATAAATTTGTACGTTGTTTTCAGGACTTTGAAAGCCAAGCCGTCAAAGTCCAATTATTTAGGGCACCTCGAAAAACTTCAGTTTTTCGAAGTTCACTTTAGTTCTTGAATCTCCATTCCTCAACAGAAAGGAACGGGTTGTCAGTAGCGATAAGAACGTTCTTCAAACCGCGTGAATATACATCTTTCTGGAGTGT
Organism: uncultured Treponema sp.; assembly: GCA_947170195.1. GTDB lineage: Bacteria > Spirochaetota > Spirochaetia > Treponematales > Treponemataceae > Treponema_D. The sequence continues at coordinate 1,124 of CAMVSS010000099.1, forward strand.
ACACAGATAGATAGCAGGAGAAAGCTCTGAAACACGCTTGTCAATATCAAGGACATAGCCGATCCAGTTTTCCATTTTGTTCTCTGCTTCAATCTTGTCGAACAAACCATCAAGTTTCTTGTCTGATACACCAGTAACGTTCTCTGAGCCTTTTGTTCGGTAGAGAGATCCGAGGCTTGAGTAGAGGTTGTCGAAACCTTCGCAGTACATAAGAGCGAGGTCATAAGACTTCTCTTTGTAAACCATTCGGTTGAAAACCTGATCACCAGTTCGTCGTGACTCTACATTAAGACCGATTTCTTTGAGCTGCTTAGCAACTGAATCAGCAAGCTGTTTTCCGAATTCACCCATTGAGTCAGGATAAATAAGGATAGCGTTCTGACCAGCGATTCCGCCTGTCTCAGCAAGTTTCTTTGCAGACTTTACATCGTAAGAAAGGATGTTAGGCATAGCGCCCTTTGTGTATTCCGGAGCAGCGAGGGCAAAAGTATTTGCCGGGAACGGACCATTGTTAAGAACAACGCCCTCATCCTCATCAGTGATTCCAGGAATCAAATCCTTCTTGTTGATTGCACGAGCCATTGCCTGGCGTCCTTCTGCGTTCGGGAAGTGAGAAGTGTTGATTGCAACTTCATAGAATGCGTATGGCATGTATGAGTTTACGTCAACATTGTCAATCTTCTCTACAGAAGCACGATCCATTGGGTTTGTCTCAAGAATTACGTTTACTTTGCCCTTCTGAAGTTCGTTCATACGAACGATAGGGTCGATTGTTCTCTTGATTACGAGAGAATCAGCCTGTGGCTTACCCTTGAAATACATTCCGTTTCCAGAGAAGGTAATCCATTTACCGATTTCCCAGCTTTCGAATTTGAACGGACCTGTTCCAACTGGAGCAGTAGCAACTTTTCGCTCATTGTCGCCGTTGCGCAAGTTCAAGTTAAGTTTCTGACCGTTGATAGAAGCAGGAATAATCTTGAATGTAAGGATTGGATATGCGCGGAACTCAGGAATTGGGTTGCGGAATTCAATCTCTACAGTTTTTTCGTCGATTGCAGTAACGCGCTCGATGAAAGAATTGAGGTAATCTCTGTTAGGAGATTCATTCTCCGGCAAAACATATGCGTTGAAAGAGTATTCAACGTCATCTGCCGTAAGATAGTGCGGATTCTCGTCAGTTGAATCATGCCACGGAACATCAATAAGTGTTACAGTGTATGTTTTGCGGTCTTTCTGATTCTGCTCGATGTTTTCTGCAAGAGCAAATTCAGTGATGAGCTGACCAGAAGTCGGCTCAACTTCAAAGTTGCACAAACCATCAAAAACAAGCTCTACGGCATTCAAGCCCATAGTGTTCTGCTCAAGAACCGGGTTCAATGAATCCGGAAGCTCCGATACGGCGATTACCATACCTTTTGGCTGTGATTTTACGATTACAACAGATACGACTGCTGCAATAATTGCTGCGGCGATGATACCGATTGCAATAAATTTCTTGTTCGCTTTCATAGATTAGCGGCTCCTTGTGATGAATGAACTATATACTACGACTTCTCCAGAATAATCTTTTCCAGATGCTGAATTAGAAACCTCAAAGAAGTAGTTGCTTCCCTTAAGCTTGCTTCCAACGTTCATTACAGGCCAAGAGTTTCCGACTTTGTTTGCGCGGTTTACGAGATCCTGCAAGCCCTTAGAGTTCTCATCTTTTGCGATGTTCTTTCCGCTCTTAGTGTTCTCGTTGAATACGCGTACAGTTCGGTTGTCTTTTACTGTAATTACGAGGTCGTTCATCTGACCCTTAGGAATAGAAACCATACCCCACCAGTAATCAGCTTTCTTAGGATTAGCTCCGCTGAATTTTGCTGGTCGTGATTTTTTGCTCTCTGCGCTTGATTTTGGATCCGGGTTGAACAAACCGATCATCAATGGCATTACAGTCTTACCACGGCTTGCGATTTCTTCAGCTACAGCGATTTCTTTCTTAATCTGAGCGATCTTAGCATAGAGATCGTCGCGCTGAGCTTTAACATCATCAAGAACGTCCTGGCTTACTTCTTTAGGATATTTCTCTGCGAAAGCAACCAAGTCGTTATAGATTTTGTCGATGTTTTTCTGAACAGACTGATAGTGAGCAAGAATATCGTAAGAAGTGAAAGCTCCGTTTTTACCAGTTCCAGAACCTTCTGCAGGCTGGCGAGCGAATTCCTCACCAATCTGATCTTTATATTCATAAGCCTTATCACGGATTACACCAGCGCGCTGGATAGCAATGTTCTGACGAAGGTTTTTGAAAGCCTTTACATTTGCAGAAACACCGGCTGTAGAACCAGTTCCTGATTTGCTTACAGCAGAGTTGATTTCGTTTTCTGCAGCAGCTCCGGCACTGATAGCGGCATCATAAGCAGCTACTTTCTGGTCAAAGTTGTCGATTGCAGCAGCTTTGTCAGCCTGTGCAGAAAGGTTGGCTTTCTTGGTAGCAATAACGTTTACTACGTCGATCTGCTTTCCGGCTGTTGTAAGAGCCGGGTTCTCGCCATAAACCTTTACAGAAGTTGCATGCATTTTCTTTGCGTCGTTGAGCTTTCCGGCAACAAGAAGTTTGTCGATTCGCTCAGCAGAAAGATTAGCACCTTTCTCGCATACGTTTGCAGGCAATTTGAGCTGTGAATCCTCAATTGCGTTGAACTTGTTGAGTGCATTGTTACAAGCCGCAAGGAGTTTTGGCTCATTTGTTGCTTTTATAGAATCTGTGCTGTCGAGAGCCTCGACACCAGCATCATACAAAGTTATAAAGTTAAGATATTTCTTTTGTTTACCAGCATCTTTGATTTCAGTCCAGTAAGCTTTAGCGGCAGCAGGCTCTCTAGAGTTCCATGCGTGTACACCACGACTTACAGCCTGATCATCTGCATCAACTCCAGTCGATGTACAAGAAGCAAGCAGAACAGCGACTACTGCTGACAAGACAATCCAACATTTTTTCATTCAGAAACCTCCTTTACAAGACGGAAACCAACTTCTGGATATCCGCTCTGACTGTCAATATTACGATAATTTGAGATGCGAAGGTCTGTCGGTCCGTCCATCCAAGAACCACCTTTTACCGTGCGCATTCCAGACTCGGCATCAGCGTTGTGAGCAGAAGAAGTCCATTCACTAACGTTTCCTGCCATATCAACAAGTCCCCATCCATTGTTTCCGCTCTCGAATGAGCCTACAGGAGATGGAGCCTTGAATTTTCCGTTACCCTTATAGTTTGCTTTCTTACCCTTGTTTGGTGCATCATCGCCCCAAGGATAAATGCTTTCTGTTCCGGCGCGAGCAGCTTTTTCCCACTCTTCCTCTGTCGGGAGGCGGTATGTGCTTCCAGTCTGTGAAGAAAGCCATTCTGCATAAGCTTCTGCATCAGCGGCACTTACACCTACTACAGGCTGAGTTGGCTGATTGTAGTCAGAATTGTCGAAATATTCAGGGATTGAAGTTGAGCGAGTTGCATGGAGGAATGCGGCATATTCAGCATTTGTAACCGGAGCGATGTCGATTTCGTAAGCACCAGTCTCAACAACGTGAGCAGCCTCTTTTTTTCCTGCACGAGTGTCCTGTGCAACAGCTCCGGCGCTGAACTCACCAGCAGGAACAGGAGCTGATTTATGAGACTCTGCAAAATTCTCGAAGTGTACATAGCAGCCATCAACAGCAGAAGTTGCATCAAGTTTTTTCATTGCAGCAGAAGCATGAGCTGATGTAGCGAACGCTGTAGAAACTGTAAGTGTTACAGCCTTGTTTTTGAATGCGTCAGCAACAGGATAATCGATCGTTGCATTTCCGAGGCTGTCAGTCTTGAGGATTGCGATAACCTCCGGGTTCTCGTCTGAAACTGTGCTTGGAAGAACTGTAGAAAGCTCCCATGAAGCCTTGAGGTTAAGACCAGAAATAGCTTTGCCAGAAGCGTCAGTTGCTTTTACGGCAAACTTAGTGTTTTCGCCAATGAAACCGTCAGGAACAGAAATTGAAAGGTTCAGGCTCTTTACGATTGAAGAACAAGCAGCCTCAACTTTCTTTGAATAAAGCTCCGTGCTTCCTTCCTGGATTGTGAGAAGCTCAGTCTCTCCGTTTGCAGCGAGCACGTTAAGAATCTCAACAGCTTCGTTGATTTTTTCAGCCGCGCTTGCATTTGAAGTAAGTTTTGCATAGCGAGCAGAAAGTGAATCGCGAAGTTTCTGAGAGAATGATTTTTCATCTTTTTCCCAGTCAGCGACTTTGATGCGGTAAGTAACGTTCAAGCCAGGTTTGTCCTGTGCAAAAGGTTTTATGTTTGAGAGGCGGCTTTTTACAGCATCATCAGATACATTTACACGTGAAGCCTTTGGATTTTTAGCTCTGACATTTGCAGTCAAAGCAGTTTCGATAAGGTCTTTTTTTGCAGAAAATTCTGCCTCTTCCTTGTTTGAAGCCTTTCCGTAGCCATAATAAAAACCTTCTTCTTCTTTTACCATCTCAGGATTTTTCTTCGCAGAAAAAGCAAAGTCACCCATAACCATGATACAAAGAGAAGCTGCAAGAATCTTGATTCGATTCCGTACAATTGTTCTACTCATAAAAAGAATCTCCTTTGTTTATGAATTTTGTGTGAGTTACTTAAAATTCATTTCCATTATTACAGTATAAACCATGTTTGGAGAATTTTAAGCAAAAAAAACTTTCTAAAATAAAAAAAAGAGGTATAGAAAACAGCTTTCCGAAAAGTTGCAGGTTAGTTTTCAAAAAGCCTTTTCCAGAGGAACTTTCAAACGTGTGGTTTTTGAAAGTTTTCCTATGCTTTCATTTTCTAATCATGTTGTCAATTTATTTTTAAAAAGAAAGATGCTAAAAAATGATGTAAAAATCAGTCATTTAGACATTTTTGAGATTTTTGTCGAGTTTTTGGAGAATTTTTTGACATAAAAAAAGGCGGATTCATCCGCGGAGCAAAACTAAAAACTTGAATTGCATCCGCAAAAGAATCCGCCAGTCGGTTTTTGATTGAAAAATTTACGAAAATAGCTCGAAAGTTTTACACTTTTTTATCAAATAAAGCTATTTCTGATTCAATTTTCCATTCTCAAAAATCATATTTGCCTGAGAGAGATAGCTCTCAGGGATTGTAATTCCGCAGTTCTTCGCGCTGTCCAAATCGAAAAGGAGGTCTGAATCGCTTGGCTCAGTCATAAAACGAACTGGGATAGTATCCGGTTTTTCTCCGTTCAAAATCTTGAGGACCAGCTCACCTGTTGCCCGTCCTGCCTTATAATAGTTGAAACCGCTCGCAATAGTGCATCCGCCTGCCATGGCGCCGGTAACATCGCCGGAGAAAACAGGCTTTTTTGCAGCTCCAAAGACGCTGACCAAAGACGGAAGCGCGCTGAATACAGTGTTGTCCGTTGTAAGATAAATTCCATCGACACGGCTTACGATTGAATCCGCAGCCTGTTTTACCTCAGAAGAGCTGGTGATTGCCTGAGTCACCAAAGCGATTCCATTCGCCTCACAAGCCTTTTTTACAAGGTTCAGAGAAGAAACAGAATTCGCCTCATTGCTTGAATAAATATAGCCCAAAGTCTTTATTCCGGCGATTTCCTTAAAGAGCGTGATATGCTGCTCAGTCGGAATCTCATCGCTCATGCCGGTTACGTTTCCATCGCCGTGATCCAAAGTTGTAACAAGTCCTGCCGAGAGAGGATCCGTAACAGTTCCAAACACAACCGGAATATCCTTGATCGTGTTAGCGAGTGCAAGAGCTACAGGAGTTGCTATACCAACAGCAACGTCAACGCGCTCATCACGATATTTCATCGCGATCTGGGAAGCGGTGTTTGCATCACCGTTAGCATTCTGAAGATCGTACACAGCATCGACACCGTTTTCAGTCAAGAAATCAATGATTCCCTTCTCAACAGAATCGAGCGCAACGTGCTGAACGATCTTTGCGATACCGATTTTTACCTTTTTTTCAGATGAAGATTTGTTGCATCCCGAAAAAGATGCGAGCATCAAACTTGCCGCAGTAGCAGCCGCAAAAAATTTTACAAGTTTCATAAAACACCTCAAACTAAGGAAACACCGAATAAATCCGACAGCGAATCTTTCAGTATTAAAAATATTTCTTTCATGGTTATGTTACTATAAATAGAAACATATTGTCAATAAGTTTTCTTTTTTCAAACCTGTTTTTTACATTAAAGGACAGCGCGTTTTTCCTTTTTTTTAGCCCGTCTCTCTTGCCCGCAAAGTCCTGGTGTATTTTTATAATGCGCTTGCGCTTCCAATTGCTCATAACAAGTTTTATCTATATTATATTTCCATGATTCAAGGCATTTTTATTGAAGGTTTAATTTTTGGAATCATGGTTTTGGGCGTGTTCATGACTTTCAGGGTTTTGAACTTCTGCGACATGACCGTGGACGGCTCTTTTCCGCTCGGCGCTTGCGTCCTGGCGGCTTGTCTTATGCATGGAATTCCACCAGCCGCAGCCCTTTGCATTGCTTTTGCGGCAGGCCTGATTGCAGGTCTTTGTACCACAATAATCTACACAAAGCTCCGCATCCCGGACCTTCTCGCCGGCATCCTGATGATGACAATGCTCTACTCAGTGAATCTTCGCGTCATGTCAAACCAGGCGAACATTTCCCTGCTCCGCATTCCGACCATTTTCTCGAACATCAAAGATTTTATGAAGATTCACATGCCTTCTATCGCGCCTG
>CAMVSS010000100.1 GCA_947170195.1 uncultured Treponema sp.
AAGACAGGGTCGAGCAGAGCGGAATCATATTCATCGACGAAATCGATAAGATTGCCAGCAAAAATACAAATTCCTCAGGCAATGTCAGCCGCGAGGGTGTTCAGAGGGACATCCTTCCGATCGTCGAAGGTTCCCGCGTGAACACGAAATGGGGCGTAGTCGACACTACACACATACTTTTCATCGCGGCAGGAGCTTTCAGCTTGGCATCTCCGAGCGATTTGATTCCTGAGCTTCAGGGACGCTTTCCGCTGCGAGTTGAGCTTGAGGCTCTTACGAAGGATGAATTCAAACGGATCCTCCTTGAGCCGAAAAATGCGCTCACAAAGCAGTACACGGCCCTTCTTGCAACAGAGGGTGTCGAGATAAAATTCACGGATGACGCAATAAACCGCATGAGCGAGATTGCCGAGGACCTGAACGCGCGCAGCGAGAACATCGGTGCACGCCGGCTCCACACTATAATGGAGAAAGTCCTTGAGGAAATCAGCTTTGACGCGGATGAGCATGCCGGAGAAAAAATTGAGGTCGACGCCAAATACATCGATGAGAAAGTCGCCGGAATCATCCAGAATCAGGATCTTTCGAGGTATATTCTTTAGCAGCTGTTCCGTCCTGCATTGGAAGCGGGGCGGGTGGCAGGGACCTTTCTGCTCATGACGGACGTAGAGAATCTTCAGAACATTATAAAAAATGTGTTCGGTGTCGAAAAAATCATCAAGGCGAAGAACAATACAAACCGTTGCATTGCCCCGCTCAACAAGAGACCGCTGAACCCTTTCGCAAAAAATTTCTTGCGGCGGCTCAGCCGTCTGAACAAGAGCTTCAGGGGTGACGAGAAAGCCATCAACAATATCTGCGAGCGCATCAAGAACATAGGCGAGGCGAAGAATTCCCAGTGGGCGGGGCCGTATTCCGAGCTTGTCGCCCTCGACTTTTACGCCCAGTATGCGGAGCATTTTTCAGTTTCCTACATCAACATACTCGACATAGTCAGCCATCAGAATTCAATTCCGGCTCGCAACGGCCAGAAAGAAGTGATAGACATTGACCTGTGTCTGAATCTTCCGGATAAAAAAATCTATACAGACGTGAAATCCTTCAACAGCATACATCTCAACATCTTTGATGAAATTTTTGAGGCCGTGGAGGAATATTCCCTTTTGTCGCTCTCAAAATCCGTAATGATAGGCGTGGACAACCTTTCGAGCATCGATTATCGGGAAGTGAAGGCTCATCTTGGATATGAGAAGCGCAGAATTTTCAGGGAACTGACATCTGCCGTCGCAAGAAACGACAGAATCCTTGAGTATGTCTCTTCCCACGGACTGATTTTCAAATTCAGGATCGAATATTCAGACACAATCAGCACGGTAAAAGAATATTCTCCGTTCGCCATGGCTGAGGCATATAAGTACAAGTTCCTCGATTATGCAAACAAGCTGGTGGATGATGAATATTCGGTGATCACCATGGTAAAAAATCCGTGGTTCAATCAGGAGACTGTAGATTTCGGCGATTTCAACAATATTTTTTATCGGTCCCTCGCGCGGCGTACGTTCATAGAGCTTTCACGGATGAAGAATTCGGCGCGAAAATATACGACTTCGGTGACTACGGACTCCATTTCGGTGCTAGAAGTTTCAAAAAATATTGCGGGGATCATTTTTATTGATGACAACAGCCCGACTTCGAAAAATCAGTATTCTTTGTACTCGGCGTATTTTTATCTGAATCCGAATTATGCTAACCTAAAGCCGCTCACGATACGGAGCATGGAAAAGTATTTCAGAAACGGCCTTGAGATCCAGATAAAGGACTTTGACGATTTCCGCTGGGACAATTACTGACGTTCATACTGTTGCGTTTCATGCAACAATTCTTTTCTTATATTTCACTTCTCACAATATCGCCTAACAGATATAATTCTCTTGAAAAGATTTCCCGGTCAAGCCGTGGAATGACAAATAGATTGTCGGATCCCGTCCGGCAATGACATATGAGGTACACTATGGCAAAAAAATCTGATAACGCAATTGTGGGAACGGCTCGCGCACCGCACCGCTCTCTTTTCTATGCTTCGGGCTACACTGACGAAGAACTTGCTCAGCCGATGGTCGGAATCATCTGTGCTAAAAACGAACTTATTCCAGGTCACATCGAGCTTGACCGAATCGCTGAGGCTGTCAAAGCTGGCGTCCGCTTAGCTGGCGGTACTCCTGTTGAATTCCCTGCAATCGGCGTTTGTGACGGTATCGCAATGGGGCACGAAGGCATGAAGTATTCACTCGTCACACGAGAATTGATTGCCGATTCAGTTGAATGTGTTGCCAAAGCACACCAGTTCGACGCACTCGTCATGATTCCTAACTGCGACAAAATCGTTCCGGGTATGCTCATGGCAGCAGCACGACTCGATCTTCCGACAGTATTCGTAAGTGGCGGACCTATGATGCCTGGTCACTTGCCTGGCCACGACGCTTCAAATCCTTACTCAGGCAAAAACCTTTCTCTTACAGATATGTTCGAGGCTGTCGGAGGATTGGCTGTCGGAAAAGTAACCGAAGAACAGCTTTGCGAAATGGAAAATTACGCTTGCCCTGGCTGCGGCGCATGTTCAGGAATGTTCACTGCAAACTCAATGAACTGTCTTACAGAAGTTTTGGGCTTGGGTCTTCCTGGCAACGGCACAATCCCTGCTGTAACAGGAAGGCGAATCCAGCTTGCAAAACATGCCGGAATGCAGGTAATGGAAATGTACAAGCGCGGAATCACTGCACGACAGATGATGACTGCCGAAAACTTCAAGAATGCCCTCGCCGCAGATATGGCGCTCGGATGCTCTTCAAACACAATGCTCCATGTTCCGGCAATCATGCACGAAGCAGGACTTGACCTCGATCTGCACGAAGTAAACGAAATCTCAAACCGCACGCCGAACCTCTGCCACCTTGCTCCTGCAGGACACACATTCATGTGCGAACTTGACGATGCAGGCGGCGTTCAGGCTGTCCTTGCAGAACTTGCAAAAAAGAACCTCATCAATACAAACCTCATAACTGCAACAGGAAAGACAATCGCAGAGAACATCAAGGGAGTACGCAACAGAAACCCTGAAATTCTTCGCCCGATTGAAAATCCGTTCAGCGACAACGGCGGAATCGCAGTTTTGTTCGGAAACCTTGCCCCGAACGGAACTGTCGTAAAACGTTCTGCATGTGCAAAAGAGCTCATGCTCCACACAGGACCTGCACGAGTCTTCAACGATGAAAGCGAAGCAATGGAAGCAGTTCAGAAAGCACAGATTAAAGCAGGCGACGTCGTAGTAATCCGCTACGAAGGACCGAAAGGCGGACCTGGTATGCGCGAAATGCTCGCAGTAACAGCAGCTTTGGCAGGTCAGGGCTTGGACAAACAGGTCGCTTTGATTACTGATGGACGATTCAGTGGAGCTACCCGAGGCGCTTCTTTGGGACACTGTTCACCGGAAGCTGCTGTCGGAGGCCCGATTGCGCTCGTTGAAGAAGGAGACAAAATCACCCTCGACATCAACAACTACAAGATTCACCTCGATGTAAGCGATGAAGAACTTGCAAAACGACGTGCCGCATGGAAAGCCCCTGAGCCAAAAGTAAAGACCGGCTACCTCGCACGCTACGCAAAACTCGTCTCATCTGCTGACAAAGGCGCGATTTTGCAATAAAACAAACCACAGACTTCTTTTGTCTTTTATGGCACCTCTAAAACTGAAGGTTTTAGAGGTGCTCATATTTAAATTGCCGTTTTCCGCAAAACATTGTATCTTTTACGTGATGAAAGACAGTTATTTTCGTGATATAAAGCGGTTCGTGCTCGTTCTTATGGGCGGGCTTTTGCTTGCCGTGAACATCAGCACATTCGTTCATTCTGCAAACCTTTTTCCCGGCGGATTTGCGGGCGTCGCGCTCCTTTTGCAGGAAGTTTTTGCGACCTATCTTCACGTACACGTTCCATATTCCGTTCTTGTGTACGCTTTTAATCTTGTTCCTGTCATAATCGGATTCCGCTGCATCGGACACAAATTCACAGTTTTTTCCGTCGTGATGATTGTCGTTTCCGGTTTCATGACTGATTTGCTCCCGGATTATAACCTCACTGACGACATGCTTCTCTGCTCTGTGTTTGGCGGCATACTCAATGCGCTCGCCGTAACCCTCTGCCTCCTCGCAGACTCTAGTTCGGGCGGCACCGACTTCATCGCCATATTCGTGTCAGAGCGCACCGGAAAATCCGCGTGGAATGCAATCTTTCTCTTCAACTGCATTGTCCTTCTTGTGGCTGGAATCCTCTTCGGTTGGGATAAGGCCCTCTACTCGATAATTTTTCAGTTTACGTCGACTCAGGCTATAAACTTCTGCTACAAAAAATATGCGAAGACGACGCTTCTCATCATCACCGACAATGCCGAGGCAATTTATGAGGTCATAAAACGCATCACGAATCACACCGCGACTGTTTTTGAGGGCAGGGGGGAGTACAGCGGAAAGATTCACGAGATGCTTTATACTGTTGTCTCGTCTTCAGAAAGCGGAAAACTTGAGAAAGAAATCCGTTCCGTGGATCCGAACGCTTTCATCAACGTCCTGCAATCAAAGGAAATAATCGGAAGATTTTTCCGCAGGGCAAATGATTAGTCTGGTTGCTGACGGCGGCGAGTTTTTCTGATATACTTTCTTTCATGACGCAGCAATTTGAAAACTGGACTGATTACGATACATGGCTCATTCAGAATTACAATGATTTTGCAATTGTCAGCGTGAACGAAGCTGACGGAAAAATCAACATCGATTACATGCCGAAAGCCGAATGGGATGAGCAGCAAAAAAAAGAATCTTTCTCAAAGTAAAAAATCAGGGCATCTCCAAGAACCGCATTTTTGGAGGTTCCCGTCATAATTCGTTGAGAAGTTTTTGTGCCGCCTCAAGAAAACTTTTCTCGCATTCTTCGGAAAAAATCGAGGCGAGCTCCGTTAAATTTTCTTTAAGATTTTCCGTGCTGCTTCCTGTAAGTATTATCTCGCAGTAGCCTTTTTCGCGCTCCTGCTTTGCATGAGTGTTTTCGATTTGATTTACGAACGCAACAAAAGGCAATGCCGCTGCTTTTTCGCGCTTTTTTCTGTCCATGAGCGGAAATTTTATGTTCAGCGACGGACTGATTTTTTTTATCTGAGATTCAATTTTGTCGTTCTCCACAGCCTGGCAAAACATAAACTCCGGGATGCTCATTTTTAGCGAGGCGGCATATGTCGAGGTCATTCCTGAAAGGCGCGGATTTATTTCTATTACGAACCAGTTTTTTCCGTCGAAAACCAGGTCCACTTGCGCGAATCCGTTCAGGTCGATAAGCTCGCAAAGCTCAATCATCATTTTGTTCAGGCCTTCAAGGTCGTAAAAAGCACTTGTCGCAGGCCCCGCCTTTACGGACTGCTTCGGAGATGTGATTCCGTATTTGTTGACGCTGAAAATGAACGGCGGAAGCACTGTGATTTTTCTTCCCGACTCAGTTTTCTTTGCGAAAATTTCCAGTCCGAATTGTTTTCCCTTTATAAATTCTTCGACGATCCTGTCAGACGTGAATTTCTTTGATTTCAGCCAGTCCTGAACCTGTGAAAAATTGCCGAGGACGTCCATTCCGTATGAGCTGAGTCCCACCGTGTCTTTTACGACCACCGGAAAACGCAGCTTTTTTATTTCGTGCAGAACTGATGTTTTGTATACGTTGCTTTTTATTTCCCGCCTGTTTCCTGCGTTTATGTAAAGCTCGTGGTGAACGTAGACCGCTTTTGCAGTGTTAAGCCCTGACTTTTGGAGGATCTGATGTGTCCGCCATTTGTCGAAGCAGGTGACGGCTGTGTCCACCGGGTGGCAAATAGTCGGGATCCCCCTTTCGCGAAGAAAATCCGCGGTCATGCTGTCCTTTATGGAAAGCCAGTCGAAAGGTGTAACGTAAAAAGATGCCGCGATCGCAAGGTCTGGTTTGAGGGACGCTATAAAATCCGCATTTTCTTCTTCGCTGTCGCTTTTTAATTCATAGACGCGCTTTTTTTGTTCCTGACTCTGACTTTCGAAATCTTCGTCTTCATCGATCAAAAACATGCCCGGTTTCTGTGTCGCTACGCAAAATGTTTTTTCCTGATTTTTTTCCGAGAGAAGCCGCCATTGCTCTTTGTATCGGGGAATCATCTCAATCTTAACGGCTTCGTCGTATATATTTGAATTTGTGCTGTAGAAAACTATATTCATATCTTTTCAAAAATAATAAAGAAAATCACTGTTCTGGTCAAAAAAAAGATGCAAAATCCGGTTTTGTGGTATAAAATAATCTTAAATGGATAGAGGGTTTTCCGATAAAATTGAAAAGAAATTTGATTCTCTGACCGGTGCTTATGAGCGTTTTGCCATTGAGAATTTTGCCCGCCGGCTCATAAACGAAAACCATCCTTTTTCGCTGATACTTATCGACGGTGATAATTTTAAGAATGTCAATGATGGTTATGGACACAAGGTGGGTGATATTGTCATCCAGATCATAGCAAAACGCATCATGGAAAGTGTCGGAGAAGATGGTTTTGTCGGTCGATTCGGTGGCGATGAATTCATGGTTCTCCTCCCAGACATAGTTGAGTACGACGATGTGTGGTCATTCTGCAGGAAGACCCACCGCTTTTTCGAGAATTTTTCAGTTCCTGATTACCCGGCGATTTTCATAACGATTACGACTGGCCTCTCACGATTCCCGAACGACGGCAAAACCTACGATGAGCTTTTTGAGAAATCCGACAAGGCGTTGTACCGCGGAAAGCAAAAGGGTAGGAGCTGCTTCATAATTTATCTTGATTCCAAGCATAAAAACATAAAAATCTATTCGAAAGACGCTCCGGGATCAAATTCAATGCACCAGCACAACACTGTGTTCAATCTGCTCTCAAAATCCGACGATTTCCGCGAATCTATACCGTACCTGCTCCAGTTTTTCACGACGACACTGATGATCGACCATGTGTGCATCCAGGGCAAAAAATCCATAGTGTTTTCAGAAATTTATTCTCTTTCCGCGGTAAAAGAATTTTCGTTCATCGACAATGCCCTCGTTTCTCTGAATCTTAACAAATCAACGGCTGTATTCTGCCTCAACGACGTGAACAATCTTTCAGCGAGCCATCAGAACGTGCTGCTCGGCATTTTCGCAAGCCAGAAAATAGTTTCATCCCTCTTCGCTGAAATTTCTTATGGCGACACTGTTTATGGTTATCTCCGCGCGGATGCAACTTCTACGTTCAGAATCTGGCAGAACTCCGATATGGATTTGCTCCTTACTGCCGCTAAAGCCATAGGAATGCAGCTCCATTTCCAGAAAAAGACTCTCGAAGATTTTTTATAGCAAAGGGAGCTTCGAAAAAGCGTCCTTTTTTTTCGGGATGCCCTGAAATCGCTCTTCTCCTGAAAAACTGTGTTTTTTATCGTTTTTTTCTAAAATTGCCTGATTTTTGCTCTCCATTGCTCATAATCCGGATTTTCGATAAAATATAGGCATGAAAATCAATGGATCACAGATTGTTATAGAGTGCCTTGTGGAACAGGGCGTAGACACCGTTTTCGGATATCCGGGAGGCAACATCCTCAACATTTATGATGCGCTTTACAAAAATTCTGACAGAATTAATCATATTCTGACTGCGCACGAACAGGCTGCCGCTCATGCTGCGGACGGATATGCCAGAACAACTGGAAAAGTCGGTGTCTGTA
>CAMVSS010000101.1 GCA_947170195.1 uncultured Treponema sp.
ATGTTAGAAAGGTAATGATGAGAATAACGCAACACCAATTTTCAAGGAACGTTTCAAGCACAGCTTGAAACGAGACTCGCCTAAAAACTCGTCTCACGAGTTTTTTCGCCTGCGGCGAACGTCTCCCTATGCGTAAAGTGAAATGTTAGAAAGGTAATGATGAGAATAACGCAACACCAATTTTCAAGGAACGTTTCTGGTTTACAGAGATATGCACATAAAGTAAAATGAATCAAGTTATAGAAAGGATTTATATATTAATGTCTGATTTTCCTGTAAAAACACCTTTCATTTCGCTTGAAAATTCAAAGCGAATCACATCTTTGCGTTATTTTTTGATACTTCTTGTTATTTTTGCCCACAATCGTTTTGTCGGTGATCGCATTGCAGAAACTTCAATCTTGTTCAATGAAAATGCCTTTGGTTATTGGATAAAGCTTTTTTTTGGTGAGAGTATTTCCAGAGGCGTCGTTCCGCTTTTTTTCATGTTTTCGTCCTATCTTCAGTACAAAAAAGATGATCCGTATCCGCGACTGCTTAAGAAAAAGGCAAGGTCGCTGCTGATTCCGTTCGTGATTTGGCCGTTTATAAACATCGCGCTTATTTTGCTCAAGATGGCTGTTAATAACGTTGTTCCTGCCATTGAGGTTTTTGTCCATGAGAGGGCTTTTTTGTCCTGGGGAGCAAAAGAATGGATAAAAAGCATCCTGGGGTACGGGAATAAAGGCGGATTTCCTCTTCTGATACAGCTTTGGTTTGTTCGTGACTTGTTTGTCCTCGTCGTGTTTTCGCCAATCATAAAGTTCTTTGTAAAAAGATTTCCGATTGAGTATCTGATTTTCATCAGTTTTTTGTATTTCTGCGATATTCAGACTGATTATATGTCAAATCTGGCTGTTTTTTTCTATTCTCTAGGATTTTTCTGTGCGGAATATAAAATCGACTTCTTCGAAATTGCTGACAAAGCTCTGTGGAGATTCCTTTTTCCTCTCTTTGCGCTGATATGGGTTTACCGCTGGACTTTTGGAGTTAAATATTCGGTGTCCGAGCAGGTCATGGGGTTCGCGGCTGTTTTTGTTCTTATCAAACTATCAAAACTTTTTGTGCAGAACGAAAAATTTTACAAGGTGACTGAATATTTTGCCGGAATTTCGTTCTTTTTGTATTGTGCCCACTATCTTTTCCTGTTTCTAAACGCTCAGGTTTTCTGGATTAATTTTTTCCCTATGAAAAACACTTTCTGGTGTCTCGCCGAATATTTTGTTGTTTGGTTTATTGTTGCGTTTGTTGGAACTGGAGTCGGAATCCTTCTCAGGAAAATTTGCAATCCCCTGTTTGTGGTTCTGAACGGCGGGCGGGGCTGACGGTAAAACTTCTGGCTGGGCCGGAAGCTTTACCGCGCTGAATTATGAATTTTTTGCTTCGATTTTATTGAAATTTTTGTTTACGAAGAAAAACATTGTTGCGGCTATCGTGACCGAGCACAAATCCGCGATCGGCTGGGCAAGAATTACGCCCCTGAATCCGATGAGTGAATTCAATATGATTATGAGAGGCAGGAAGATAAATCCCTGTCGGCTGATAGCAAGCATGAGCGACGGAATTGCCTTTCCCATACCCTGAAAAGAAAAATTCAGGATGAAAAGTATTCCGATGAACGGGCTTGACAGCATAAGAGCCTTGAGGCAGGTGATTCCGCTTTTGATTGTCTCCTGAACAAGTTCTCCGTCTCCCGAGATGAATGTGCTTACGATCTGCTCTGTGAACAAAAAGTAGATTGTCGTAAGAATTACACCGACCATGACATTATACAGCACCGAGAATTTTATGATTCCGCGGAGCCTATTGAAATTTTTTGCTCCGAAACAATATCCGACGAGCGGTGATATTCCGATACCGGTTCCAAGCTGCATGAATATTACGAGCATGTTCGCTTTCATTGCGATTCCCATGCCGGCAACAGAAATGTCCCCGTACTGTACAAGGAATTTGTTTACAGCTATGTTGCTCAAGCTCATCAGGATGTTTGTGAGCGAAGCCGGAAGTCCGATCGTGATTATTCCAGTGAGAATCCATCGTGAGAGCTTCAGATATTTCGGATTGATTGTGATAATCGAGCTTTTAAAAATGACATGGCAAAGGTAGAAAATCACCGAAACGATGTTTCCGATGATTGTTGCCATCGCAGCTCCTGAGACACCCAGCCCAAGGCATTTGATCCCGCAGAAGCTGTCGAGGATAAAAATCGGATCCAGAATGATGTTTGTGATTGTTCCTGCCATTGAGCCGAACATGGAGGCGTTCGCAGATCCTTCTCCGCGGATAAGATTTGAGTATACGCAGAAAAGGACTACAAAAGGTCCGCCGAGCGCAAGCCAGAACAGATAATTTTTTGCGAGCTGAAAAGTGTTGTCGCTTGTACCGACTGAGTGGAGAATAGGATCCATGAAAATAATGAGCAATGCTCCGCCCAGCACTCCCGCGAGAAGCCCGATATAGAAACAGAAAGTGGTGATGTTTGATACTTTCTTGTAGTTCTTTTCACCGAGGGCGCGGCTTAAAAATGATGTACCTCCGACGCCGAATATGTTTCCTATTGCCATTAAAAACAAAAATACCGGCGTAGCTACGTTTACTGCGGCAACCTGATTCGGATCTCCTGTTTGTCCGACGAAAAACATATCGACCATGTTGTAAAACACCGCGACGATCATTCCTGCGATGGTCGGGAAAGCCATTTTGAACACGGCCTTCGGAATCGGATAATTCTCAAAAACGTCAATATTCTTAATCATAAAAAAAATTATAAATAAATGGTAGCAAAAGTCAATGTTTTCTAAGAAATAACAGAATTTTCAAAATATCGGTGTTTGTGAATTGTGCGCCGATTTGATACAATTAACTTTATGAAAAAATTGATTCCATGTGCGTTTGCTTTAGTTGCGGCTCTTCTTGTGCTTGTTTTTTTCTGCCGCAACCTTTTTGTAAAAGAAAATACATTTTCACGTGCGAAAGTAATCATTCCTCTTGTGAACAACGCCCAGGAAAAAAAGGATCGAAGTTTTTCCGAAGACGATGATACAGCTCAAAAGTCGTTCATTCAGCTTGCGAACGACGAGACTCTTATAGGAACAACAGAATTTGATATCAACGGGGACGGCTTTGACGATCAGATAAATATCGTAAAGACTTCCGCAAACCGCTACATCCAGCTGATAGTCGGACTTTATTCCCCTGAGCGCGGAACTTATACCCGTGACTGTTTCCTCGGGACTCCTGTTTCCCAGGTCCGCACTTTTGCCTGCACTGGCATGGACGTAATCGGAAATCACAAGAATTCCCTCGTTTATCAGGGTGTGGATGACAAAGGCAGAATCATACTCAAGATTTTTAACGGAAAAACTGATAAGAACGGAAAATTTTCACTCGCTCTGATAGGTGAGTTTGAGGCTGACGGAACGATTTTTATACAGCAGGACCAGAGACCGGAATCTTACGAGCTTTCAAAGACAAAGGGCGCAAGTTTCCCTGTGTGGGTGTATACCTCGGAAAATTCAGAGGGCAGCTCCGAGTCGGCATTGCTCGACCAGATTCAGACTATGTATGAATGGAACGAGCAGGAGCAGTTTTATCAGCCTGTAAAAACTGTTCGTGTGGCGGGAAACCGCGTTGCAGCCAAGGAGCTTGCAAAAATTCAGGACGGAACGGTTGCGACGTTCGGAAAATTCCTTGACGGACTCTGGTATAAGACTGAAAACTCTGGCAAAAGCATACGCTACATTTTCTTCGATTACACAAATTCTGAGATTATTTTTGAATTTGAGGACAGCGAGGAAGTTTATTCCTGGCTCAACAGCAACCTCCGCCGAAATGGAATTTATTTTTCGGCAGTCAACAAATCTATCGAAAATCTTCAGCGCAGATTTGACATCTCGCTTGTAAATATTGATGAAATCAGAATCAAACTCCAGGACGATGTGCGAATGCTTATCAGCGAGAGCACTTCCTGGGACGGAAATTACAAGAAATTTATTTCCGCGGATGTCTCAAAAGAAAAGGGCGTTATAGAAAATGAGAGCCTCAAGCTCCTTCTTGAGCAGAAAAACTGGATTTCCAGCAACGATGAGGCGGTTTTCCTTTTTGTCGGCTCGTCTTATGTAGCCCAGATCGGACAAAATGTTCAGACTGGAAGATTCGTGGTGACTGAGGTGGCGGGAAATCAGCTCTTGCAGTTCAGGTCTAGCTCGGACGACGGAATCTTGAACGGATATTACGAACTGTCCTTCCCTGACGCCAAGAACGGCGGAAAGAACGCCCTTGTTTTCCATCGCGTTTCCATTAATCCGGAGGGGTTCTATCGCGAGCAGAGTTCGCCTCTCGTGCTCAAAAAGTATACGCCGCCTAAAGAAGATGAGGTTGAGAAGCAGCCGGAAGTTCAGTCTTATTCTCAGTCCGAGCAAAAAACACCTGCCGCGCCAAAACTTTCTGTAGGAATCTCTCCGCGATATTTCAGCCCGGATGGAGATGGCGAATATGATGTGCTCAATATTATCCCAAAAATAGAAAGCGGCGTTCCTATTGCCAGCTGGTCGTTTGTCGTTTATGACTCTGAGAGCGGTGCTTCTTTCTGGTCTGTGTCTGGAAAAGGTATTCCTCCTGAGAAAATCGTCTGGGATGGAAAGAGCGCTCGCGGGGAGCTTGTTCAGTCGGCAACAGATTATCCGTATGTGTTCACGGTTACTGATTCGAACGGTGCTTCCAGCTCTGCGAAAGGCTTTGTCCAGGTCGATGTCCTTGTAATCAAAGAGGGAAACAAGCTCAAACTGCAAGTTCCTTCTATTGTATTCCGTGCGGAGGCAGCTGACTTTAAGAGCGACGCGGACGTAAGGTCTGATCCGAATTGGAACGGCCGCGACAAAGGTCTTGATGCAACGACCCTTGAGAACAACATGCGGGTCTTGAATCGAATTTCTGAAATCCTCAAGAAATTCCAGGGCTATACAATTACTGTTGAGGGAAATGCAAATAATCTGAGCGGAACCGATCAGGAAGAGGCTGAGATAAAAGAGCTTTCTGCAGCGAGGGCAAAATACGTCATGGATTGGCTGATCAAGGACGGCATAGACGCAAAACGGTTGAAAGCGGTCGGAAACGGAAGCAAAAATCCTGTCACCAGATCTGCAAAAATCGAGGACAAATGGAAAAATCGTCGTGTTGAATTTATTCTCGAAAAGAACGTGCCCCGATAATTTATTGAACAAAGACTTTCGTTATGGTACTATGTTCAATTATGACTGCAAATGAACTACGCTCAAAATACATTGAGTTCTTTAAATCAAAAAATCATGCTGAAATTTCAGGCCAGTCTTTAATCCCTGAAAACGATCCTTCTGTTCTTTTTACGACTGCCGGTATGCATCCGCTCGTTCCTTACCTTTTGGGAGAAAAACATCCTGCGGGAACTCGTCTTACTGACTATCAGAAATGTGTCCGCACCGGCGATATCGATGAGGTTGGCGATCCAAGCCATCTTACCTGTTTTGAAATGCTCGGAAACTGGTCTTTCGGCGACTATTTCAAAAAAGAAGCTATTTCTTTCTCTTACGAATTCCTGACCAGTCCTCAGTGGCTCGCCCTTGATCCAAAAAAGATTTCCGTAACTGTTTTTGAGGGCGATGCAAATGCTCCTCGCGATGAGGATGCTGCCAATTACTGGAAAGAAGTCGGAATGCCAGAGGATAAAATCGCTTATCTTCCTGCCAGCGACAACTGGTGGGCAGCCGGTCCGACAGGTCCTTGTGGTCCTGACACAGAAATCTTCTATTGGGTCGGCGAAGGTCTTCCTCCAAAAGGCTCAAACAAGGGCACTGACAGCGCAAACTGGATGGAAATCTGGAACAACGTTTTCATGCAGTTCAACCGCGTGGATGAAAAAACTCTCGTTCCGCTGCCAAAAAAGAACGTAGACACCGGAATGGGTCTTGAGCGAACAAACTGTATTTTGCAGGGAAAGACTTCTGTTTATCTTACAGAGGTTTTCCAGCCAATTATCGAAAAAATCGAAGCACTTGCTGGTTGCAAGTATGGCGATAACGAGGAAAAAGACAGATCTATCAGAATTATTGCGGATCACAGCCGTGCTTCCGTATTTATTCTTGGCGACCAGAAGGGTGTTTCTCCTTCAAATGTCGGAGCTGGTTATGTCCTCCGCCGCCTTATCCGCCGTGCTGTCCGCCACGGAATGAAGCTCGGAATCGAAAAGCAGTTCCTTGCTGACGTAGCTGTTGCCGTAATCGAGAATTTCAAGATTGCTTATCCTGAACTTGAGTCAAATGCCGCAAAAATCAAATCTGAGCTTACCGCAGAGGAAGAGAAATTCCGCCAGACACTCAAGAAGGGCGAGGCTGAATTCCAGAAACTCCTTCCTAACCTGATGAAGAATCCTAAAAAAATCATCAGCGGAAAAGTTGCTTACAATCTCTACGAAACTTATGGATATCCTCTTGAGCTTACTCAGGAGCTTGGTGCTGAAAACGGCTTTACCGTTGACGTCGAGGGCTTTAAAGAGGCTGAGCGAAAACATCAGGAAGCTTCAAAATCACTTGATGCAGGAAAAGCAAAGGGTGGTCTTGCAGAGCAGAGCGAAGTTACAACAAAATACCATACGGCAACTCACTTGCTCCAGCAGGCTCTTGTCGATGTCCTTGGCGATAAGGTTGCGCAGAAAGGTTCTAATATCAATAACGAGCGAATGCGATTCGATTTCACATTCGAGCGTCCTATGACAAAAGAAGAAATCCAGAAAGTTGAGGATATCGTCAACGAAAAAATCAAGGAAGATCTTCCTGTCACTATGGAAATCAAGACTTTGGATGAAGCAAAGGCTGAAGGTGCCCGAGCTTTGTTCACAAATAAATACGGAGAAAGCGTAAAAGTTTACACAATCGGACGTGATGCAAAGAACGACTGGTTCAGCAAGGAAGTTTGCGGCGGACCTCATGTTCAGCACACAGCTCAGATTGGCGAATTCAAAATCCAGAAAGAGCAGTCAAGCTCTGCCGGAGTAAGACGAATTCGAGCCGTAATTTCTGGCGGACTTCCGTTGGATCCTCAGTAAAAAACGGGCGGTTTAGAATCAGATTTTTGAACCGTCCTTGTAACAAGTTGTTATATCGCTTGTTCTAATATAGTGAACTTCGAAAAGATTAGATTTTTTCGAGTCGCCCTATAGTAAAAAACGACCGCAGTTTTATTTCTGCGGAAAAAGGATGAAAATAATGAAACGATTTGCCCTTGCCGCTGCAATGTTTATGATGATTTCCGGAGCTTTTGCACAGGCTGACCTTCAGCCTCTTGCTATTGTAAAACTCAACAAATCGGAAACCATTACTTTGAAACAGCTTAAATCGCGTGTTGAGACTTACAAAAAACAGCAGGGAATTGCTTCTTTTACTGTTGAGCAGAAAAAAGAAATCCTTGAGGCTATGATCGATGAAAAACTGGTGATTCAGGCTGCCCAGAAAGCTGGCCTGACAATTACAGACACTCAGGTAAACCAGTATTTCCTTCAGAACTTGAGCCAGCAGGTTGGTCGCCAGGTAACAGAAGCTGAATTTGCTGATATCGTAAAGCAGAGCACAGGGCTTACGCTTGACGACTTCATGAAAGATCAGGTCGGAATGAATGTCGCTGAGTTCAGATCGGAAGAGCACACGTCTGAACTCCA
>CAMVSS010000102.1 GCA_947170195.1 uncultured Treponema sp.
GAAGAGCGCGTTCGCAACGAATACGAGGAAGACTGACAGTTTGAGAGCGCGCGGCAATGTGTACTGAGGGAATTTTGTCTCTGCACCCATAGAGCAGCATGTCTCAAAGCCTGTGTAGCACCACCAGACCAGACCGAGAATGTACATCAGCTCGCGGAACGGAGGAAGCTTGTCCATCGTAAATCCGCCGAAATACTCAAGGTGTACGTTCGGAATCATGTACAAGAACCATGCGACCGCACAGCCCCAGAAGAAAAAGATGAATCCTGTCTGAGCCTTGCCTGAAAATTCAATTCCGAGAAGGTTCAAGACCAGGAAGATGGTGACGAGCGTCATTGCAATAATGCGCGGGTCAATAATCGAAAGATTGATGCCGAACTGCTCGAACAGAATCGTAAAGTAGTTTGCGAATGCGAGCGTTTCTCCCGCACCGATGCCGATGACCGAAATGATATAGTTCCATCCGGCGATGTTCGCCCAGATTCGGTTGAGTCCTCGTTTAGCGTAGTTGTATGTGCCGCCCGCACAAGGTAGCGCCGCAGACATCTCGCCATAGATGAGGCATGGCCAGATTGAAATCAGAAGCGAAATCGCCGTCAGCACGATGATCCACGGACCGACAAGGCCGACCTGGGCTGAACCACAGGTAAAAAGTCCGACGCCGACAACAGTTCCGATTGTCATGCCGATAGATTCGCGCAGTCCGAGTGCGCGCACAAGCCTGTTCTTTTCTTCCATAAAATTAACTCCTTGTATTTTTAATTTCTCACAGAGGTTTGGGAGTCACAGAGAGCGTTCTTGCCATCGAACGACGCCCGCATTACATGAAGTATCTCCGTGCAATCTGCATTTTTTTACAAAGCATCTTCACCGCGCTCGTAAGTGCGGATCTTCACCGCATCCTCCACAGCGCGCACGAAGATTTTTCCATCGCCGAAGCTGCCCGTGTTGAGTTCCACAAGAGCTTTTTCGATGATTTTCTCAGCAATTTCGTCTTTTACGACCGTCCGCACGCTTAGTTTCGGGAGCAGGTTTATTCCTGGATTTTCCTCACGCGTATATACCTGCCCCTGTCCACGCTGATGACCGTAGCCGAAAATCTGGGCAATCATTACGCCCCGCGCTCCAGATGAGTCAAGGATGCGCTTTACGTTTTCCAACCGCTCAGGTTTTATGATGATTTCAAGTTCTTTCATTTCAATCTCCTTAGCCGAACAGACGCTTGTAGCGTTCCGCGAGCTGAATCGTGCCTTCCATCCAGTTGGTCACTTCCTTTGCCGGGTCAGAATCTGCGTGACTTGCAAGCCACGCCGTAAACTGCAGACGGCGCATCATGATGAACGTATCAATCTCCTCAAAATCCGTATCTGTGAACGGGAGAACTTTCTTGTAGCCATCCAGCCATGCGTTCACGAGCTTTGGTGCGAAAGGCTTGTCCTCGATCAGGCTGAGCGCCGCCGCAAGATCGTGCAGATGCCAGCCGAATCCGCAGTCGTCAAAATCGATGACCTTAATCTGGTCGCCGTCAATCAAAAGGTTCGTGTGGCGCAGATCCGCGTGAATCAATCCCCAGTTCGTGCTTGTCTTTCCGTAGCGTGAAAGCCGCTTTTCGATGATTTTTTCAACTTCGTTCAAAAGGACTTCGGCTTCCGGCGTAATTTCGGGATATGCGCGCCAGTCACCCCATGCGGCGTTCTTGCCGATTATCGTGTCAAAGTCCCAGTTGATTCTTTTGAGCGTCTTCGTGCCGTTCCAGATTTCCGTCTGCCGGTGAAGGTAAGCCGTCGTCTCGCCCAGGAATTTAAATGTCGTGACGAGCTGCTCCTCGTTGTCCAGAACGGGATTTGCTCCCGTCAAAAATTCGCAGATGACGCAGAAATAAATGTTTCCGTCCGTGCCTTTCACCTGCTGCACGGTCGTTCCGTCAAGGGCAGGAATCGGATTTGCGACGATGAGCGGCGTATATTCGTTAATCTGTTTGAGCCACTTCATCTCTGATTGCAATTCCTCCAGATCGTGATAGCCGGGTCTGCTCACGCGAAGCACACCGTCAGCCACACCGCTATTTTTATTGCGCACGAGATAGGTCGCATTCTCCGACAAAACGATCAGTTTCGTTTCGTCGGTTTCATCAAGCCCATAATTCTTGAGGGCATCCCGCGCAACAGTATGAAAAACCGAGATATTTTCAAAAGCCATGTTCACTCCCCCGGCAGCCAATTTTTTATGCGAATAAAAAAAGGCGCGAAGAACGAATGTTCTCCGCGCCCCATTGACACCGGATGGCGAAATCCTATTTCAAATCAAAATTTGTATCAATTGAACTTTAGAACCAGAACTTTTTTTATGTTTTCCTGATTTTTTTCAGATTTTTGACGGAAACGCACGTTCAAACTCATCCCCGAACTTAACTCTCAGCGCGCTGATGATGACGTCCGCACAATTTTTTCGGCCAACGCGAGCAGAATTTATCGTCAGATCATAGTTGATCGGATTCGTCCAGTAATTTCCGCCCGAATAGAATTTATAATAGTCGGCGCGATACTTGTCCGTCGACTCGATGAGCTTTGCGGCCTCTTTCTCAGACACTCCGGTCTTGCTCATGATTGACTCAAGGCAGGCAGCGCGCGGAGCTTCGATATAGAAACTTCCAACGTTATCAAAATCCCGCAGGATGAAATCAGCGCACTTTCCAACGATGACGCAGCTGGTCTTCTTCGCAAGCTCCCGTATTATCTCAGACTGAATCGAAAACAAACGGACATCACCCTCAAATTTTCTATTCTGCGCAATGATCTCCTTCGGAAAACTGAATTTCTCAAGGGCTTTAAGGATCAGTCCGCCACGCAATTTTTCGTCAACTTCCGCAAAGACTGACTCGCTCAGCCCGCTGTACTCGCTCGCCATCTGAAGAATCTGCCTTTCGTAACATGGAATGCCGAGTTTTTGGGCAACATTAAGCGCAATCTCTTTTCCGCCGGAACCGAATCCGCGGGCAATCGTAATCACATAGTTCTTTGCCATTCAAATCACCTCTCAGTTTTCTTGGAATTAGTTTTCACATGGATTTTAAAATAACACCGGGCGAAACTTGGTCAATGGAACTTTAGGAGCACGAAAACCTAAAAAAAATACCGTCTGTCCTAAAGATTTCTCATTTATTTTTTTTAGATTATGTGTTTAAATGCCTTTAGACAAAAAAGCAATGAAGCACGGAATCTCTCCGTGCTTTTTTTATTGTCCAAGCAGATTTTTTAGGGCGAGGATTTTTGGAAAAAGGAGGAGCAGGATGCAGAACGTTCTTATTTTTGACAGGAAAGGTCGCGAAGGTGCGAGAATCTCACGTTTTTCATTCTGGAAAAATCAGCATGACATCGAGTTGAATGCAGAAATCATCAAAAAGCCAGAGCTTCTTGATTCCGCCATTCAAAAAGCGCGGGTTCTGATCGTCGTCGCAGAAAAAGTGGATGAAATAATCTCAGAAAAAATAGAAGAACTCTCAGTTCTCAGCCAAAAGCTTGCTATCATCATAATTTCAAGTGACGCATCGTATGAAAGTGTCCGCCATTTTTTCAACCTCGGAATCCATGACTATCTTCTTCTCCCGACTGAAGAAAAAGAACTTGAAAAATCTCTTGTGCGCCTTATGGAAACTCTCAGGGAAAACTGGATTATTCAGGAAGTCAGGCCGAAGATTGATGCGCTCGTCGAAAGCGTTATTCTGGGAAACGGAGAACATGGAATCATAATCCGGTCACTATTGGAGCACATTCTTTCACTGCTGAAAAATGAACCGTCACAGTGCCGTCAGGCTGTGCAAAAAACGGAGAATGCAATTTTCGAGGCTCTGGCGCAGCACAAAAAGTGGATTCCGAAATTTCTCTTCAGAAACGAATATTCATTGTCGAAACAGACGCTCGACAGGATCGTGGAGACATGGACTGCAAATTTCTCCGAGACCTGTGCCATGATTGAAAAATACCGCATGTTTGATGACAGACGCATTCAAAGAATAGAAGATTTCGTGATGGAGCACGTTGACGAGCGTCTTTCACTTGACGACGTTGCACACGAACTTTTTCTTAACGCAAGTTACATCAGTCACATCTTCAAAAAAACGACAGGCATATCTTTCGTCTCCTTTCTGACTGAAGTAAAAATGGACAGGGCAAAAGTGCTTCTGAAGGATTCCAGCATCAGGATCGG
This sequence comes from uncultured Treponema sp., assembly GCA_947170195.1. GTDB lineage: Bacteria > Spirochaetota > Spirochaetia > Treponematales > Treponemataceae > Treponema_D. Next base: position 4,207 of record CAMVSS010000102.1, read on the forward strand.
GGAAGTCGCGCTTACGCTCGGATATATGAATCAGGAATATTTCTCGCGCAACTTCAAGAAAACGACGGGATTTACACCCGCCTTCTATCAGAAAATGCTCGAGGCAAAAAGCGCATGACTGAAAGGTCAACCTGCGCATACATTAGTTTTGGAGGCTACCACTATGGCAACAGATTCCAGCATCATGGATGCGAACAGTTTCAAGAGCGGCGACATCAATTCGCTCGACCCGCTCACGCGAAAACTCGTTGAACGACGGGAACAGGTTCTTGGCGCATCATACCGCCTTTTCTACCGTAAACCGGTGAATCTCGTCCGCGGAGAAGGAGAATACCTGTGGGATGCGTTCGGGAATAAATATCTCGACATGTACAACAATATCCCGAGTATTGGCCACTCAAACAGCGTCGTAGCAGAGGCGGTATATGCTCAGATGAAAAAAATCAACACACATACGCGCTACCTTCACGAAAACATCATCGCATACAGCGAGGAGCTGCTTGAGCTTATGCCGCGTGAAATCGACCGCATAATGTACATGTGCTCAGGTTCAGAGGCAAACGACCTTGCCCTGCGCATGTGCATGAATTACACAGGCGGCACGGGAATCCTTATCTCGCGGGAAGCGTATCACGGAAACACCTCGCTTGTCAGTGCAATCAGCCCGTCGCTTGGTGGCGCACAGGAACTCCTTGAAGGCGTACGCCTTGTTCCAACTCCAGATTTCTACCGCAGCGGAAAGACAGAGGAAGAATTTACGGCGTGGTACTGCGCAGAAATCCAGAAGGCAATTGACGATATGAATGCTCACGGAATAAAACTCGCCTGCTTTATCGCGGACTCAATCTTCTCTTCAGACGGAGTTCATCCAAACCCGAAAGGCTTTCTCAAGGCCGCAATCGACGTCGTTAGAAAAAACGGAGGTCTTTTCATCGCGGACGAAGTTCAGCCGGGATTTTGCCGCACGGGAGAAACGTTCTGGGGTTTTGCAAGACATGGAATCGTCCCGGATCTCGTGACGATGGGAAAACCAATGGCGAACGGAATTCCGTGCTCAGCTTTAGCTGGAAAAAGTGATATTCTTGCCGCATTCAGCTCGAAATTTCCTTACTTCAACACATTTGCAGGAAACCCGGTTTCAATGGCAGCCGCACGGGCAGTCCTCAAGTTCATCAAGGACAATGCTATTCTCACACACACGAACGAAGTCGGCTCCAAGCTGCTCGCAGCTCTCAAAGACGTACAGGCAAGGCATCCTGACAAAGTCGGCGACGTACGCGGTTCAGGTCTCTTCATAGGATTCGAACTGGTGAGCGACCCGGAAAAAAAGACTCCTGACAAGGAATCAACGCTTGCGCTCATCGACAAGCTTTACGACCGGAAGGTACTCAGCTCAAACTGCGGTACATACGGAAACGTGCTCAAGATACGCCCGCCGCTCGTGTTCAAGGCGGAGGACATAGACTGGGCATGCACCGCGCTTGACGAAAGTCTTTCTGAACTCGAAAAATAATATCCGATCCTCCAGGGATTGCCCGCACTTCATACATCACGCTCCATATTGATTTGCAGACAATCCCTTTTTTTCATCTGAAAAATGCGCTACACTTTTCTTCATGCGTAAATTTGAAGTCGTCAGTCCATATCAGCCGTCCGGAGATCAGGGACAGGCAATCGACAAACTTTCAGAAGGATTCCTCCGCGGAGACCGATATCAAACACTCAAGGGCATCACAGGCTCAGGAAAGACTTTCACGATGGCAAAAATCATCGAGAAAGTGCAGCGCCCGACGCTCATCATCAGCCACAACAAGACGCTCTCCGCTCAGCTCTACCGCGAATTCAAATCATTCTTCCCGAACAACGCCGTAGAATACTTTGTCTCATACTACGATTACTACCAGCCTGAGGCCTATGTCCCGGCGCGAGACCTATACATCGAGAAGGATGCCGACGTCAACAAAGAAATCGACGCGCTCCGGCTCAAGGCAACCTACTCTCTTATGGAGCGCCGCGATGTAATCGTCGTGGCAACAGTCAGCTGCATCTACGGCCTCGGTATGCCGGACCTCTACAAGGGAATGCGCGTCCACATAGAGAAGGGAGAGAGCCTGGACATCAGAAAATTCGAGCAGGGACTGGCTTCGATACAATATCAGCGCAACGACATGGTTCTGGAACGAGGAAATTTCAGGGTCAGGGGCGAAGTCATCGAAGTCTATCCGCCTTACATGGAAACAGACACCGCTTACAGAATCGAGCTTGATTTTGACGAGATTTCATCAATAAAACGTTTCAACGTGATTACCCGCGAGACAGAAGAAGTTCTGGACGAAATGCAGTTTTACCCGGCGAAACACTTCGTCGTTCCGCATGACGCCCTCCTCAACGCGACGGACAGAATCCAGAAAGAAATGGAAGAGCGGGTCGAAACGCTCACATCCGCTGGAAAACTCCTTGAGGCAGAGCGGCTCAAGACGCGCACGACCTACGACATAGAAATGATGAAGGAGATGGGCTACTGTTCCGGCATCGAAAACTACTCCGGGCCGATTTCAGGCCGAAAGAGAGGCGAACCTCCGGCAACTCTCCTGCACTACTTCCCAGACGATTTTCTCTGCATGATAGACGAGGCTCACGTCTCAGTTCCGCAGATAGGCGCGATGTACGAGGGAGACCGAAGCCGCAAACAGAACCTCATAGATTTCGGATTCCGACTGCCGTCCGCCCTAGACAACCGGCCGCTCAAGTTCGAAGAATTCGAAAAGAAGCTGAATCAGGTGATTTACGTAACGGCGACCCCGCGAAAGGAAGAAATCGCGCAGTCAACTCAGGTCGTAGAGCAAATCATCCGCCCGACGGGACTTCTCGACCCGATCATAGACGTGCGTCCTACCGAGGGACAGATGGAAGACATCTATAAAGAAGTAAAGGCGCGAATCGAAAAAGGCGAGCGCAGCCTGATTCTGACACTCACGAAAAAAATGGCGGAGGATCTCACCGACTACCTGCTCGGACTAAAGATGAAGGTAAAATACATCCACTCCGAAATCGACACTTTCGAGCGTGTAGAAATCCTCAAATCGCTCCGCACCGGCGAAATCGACGTGCTGATCGGGATCAACCTGCTCAGGGAAGGAATCGACCTTCCGGAAGTCAGCTTCATCGCAATCCTCGATGCGGATAAAATCGGCTTTTTGCGCTCGACAACAAGTCTCATCCAGATAGTCGGCCGCGCGGCCCGAAACGAAAACGGCATGGTCGTAATGTACGCGGACGGAATCACCCCGGCAATGAAGGAGACCGTCGAGGAGACCAAGCGTCGCCGCGCCATCCAGCAGAAATACAACGAGGAGCACGGAATCACTCCGCACACCGTCTCAAAGGCGGTTCAGGACATTCTCGTGCGCGCCCAGAA
>CAMVSS010000103.1 GCA_947170195.1 uncultured Treponema sp.
AGCAGCGTGGAATTTTCCGCGAAGTGCGATATGTATTCATCCAGAATATGGTTGTCGTACAAAAATGTCTGCGCGCCGAGCGCGAAATTAAAAGTCACCAGGGCGTTTTTCAGCAGGCTGTAATCGATTCCCAGCTCCTCGTGTGAAGACCCCGTGTTCGCAAGCTGGATTCCGTACGGGACATCCTTGAACTTTAGCGTGTCCGAACGGTAATCCGTGAGCATGTAGAGAAAATTTACCATAATGAGAGGCAGGACAACGAGAAGTAATTTTATGAACAGTTTTGATTTTTGAAATTTCACCGTAATGCAATCCTTTTGTGAGCAAAGTTTTAAAGCGGGATGCTTCTTAAACTTTGCTCCATAGAAGAAGTTTCAAACAGTAACAGACTTTTGAATCTGGCTAACTATTCTATCTTCCGCCATTCAAAATTTCAAATGCTTTTAGGTTTATTTTCCTTATTAAAACTGCAATTAAGATTGCAATCGTAAAAGTTGCCGTTGAAACTGAGAAATACTGAAGATATTGAGTCGCAAGACAGTCGTATCTGACAATAACATGATACACCTTGCTGAGATGCTTTATGAGGAACGGATCGTGCAGGGCATAGACGAAGAAAAGATATCTTGAGATCCATGCAAGGAAAGAATAGAACTTTTCGTTTACGATCAGATGCTTTGAGAATTTTAGGAATATGACGATTGATGTGAGCGTCGTGAGCACATGAATCGCATTGGTTGAGTTTGTCATCTCAAAGTACCATACGACCATAAAAGCCGGAAGAACCTCATACCATTTGATCCTGTCGGCGATCGCGAATACGTTTATATTTCTGTACTGCGCAAGATAAATTCCAATCATGTAGTAATAAAGCGAAGTATTGAAAATGATTCCATAATTCCAGTTTGTGAAAAAATAATTGACGGAAATTACGCAGAACACAAAGAACGGTGATTTGCGCACCAGAAATTTTAAGAACGGAGAAATAAGCGTAAGGATGAGCAGATCCCGGATGAACCAGAACGACATTATGTACGGAACGAAGAGAAAAGGTCCCTTGCTCGGATCAATGGAATATCCGAAAAATCCGATGATCCAGTCAGACAATGTCCACGTTGAGATGATCGGGATGTATGACGGATCGCTTACGCGAGACGGCATTATGATGTTCATCGTAAGTTTCGGAAGAATATGGATGAGCATCATAATCAGAAGCCATGCAAAATATGGAACGGCGAGGGATGTGAATTTTTTCTTCAGGATTACTTTGTACGAATAATCCTTTACGTTCTGAAAATAAGAGGTGACCGTAAAGAAAATCTGTATTACGCCACAAGAAATTCCAGTAGAAAGGAAAAGAAGCGGCGCTTTCTGCAAAATAAGAATGAAAGATTTCTCCGGCGGAAGCGTATGGATCAAATCCATATACGTGATGAGAGTTTCGTTGTTGTGGGTAATTACAACCAAAAACATGAAGAAAAATCTCAATGCGGTGATTCGCTTTGAATTCTCTTCCGAAATGATCGGCTGCTGTTGCACCGTGGCTATGTTCTGATTTGTCACTATATCGTTGTTTTCTGCCATGATGATTTTCCTTTAACGCCCTCCGTTGAGCAGTCCAAAGAGTTTAGGACAGATTTTTTTGACTGCGATTGCAATCAGAAGTCCTGATGCAAAAGTTCCGAATCCGACTACGATATACTGCAGGTACAGAGCCGGAAGACATTTTGATCTTATTACGATATGAAAAGCTTTGTTCACCAAACGCATCAAAATCGGCTTGTGGATCGCATAGACGAAGAAAGTGTATTTTGATGTGAATTCCAAGAACTTATAGATTTTTTCTTTTGAAATGAGATATTTTGAGGCTTTGAGGAATACAACTCCCGCAGAAAGAGCCGAAAGTGCCCGGGCTGCAGGCGGACGCTGTGCTACCAGATAGACATACCATGAGACTATTACAATCGGCATGATCTCAATCCATTTTATCTTGTCCACGGCGGCGAAAATGTCGATTTTGTTTCGGTAGCGCGCGAGATAGAGTCCCACTGTGTAGAAAAAAAGCGAGCTGTCGAGAAGAATGTAGTAATTGCGCTGGAAGAAAACCAGGTTCGCGCAAAGAACGCCCAAAAAGAGGAACGGAAATTTCTCTGTCAAAAAGCGGAGTACCGGAGCGAGCAATGTAAGGATGATCAAATCCCTCATGAACCAGAACGGAACTATGTACGGGCTGTCCAAGAAAGGCTCTCCGCTTCTAAAGTTGTAGCCTGTGAAAGCTTTTATCCAGTCGAAGAAATCCCACTTGGAAATGAACGGTATGTATGACGGATCGCTGGTGTGCGACGGAAAGAAAATGTTTAAGAAAAGCCTCGGAAGAATCTGAACGAGCATTACCAGAACAAACCAAAGCGTGTATGGAACTACCAGAGAATAAAACTTTTTCTTGAGCAGAGTGCAGTATGAGTAGTGCTTCGCGTTCTGAAAATACGATGTGAACGTGAAGAAAAGCGGGACTGCGCATGATCCGAGGGAAACTGACAAAAAGAGCAGGGGAGCTTTTTTGAGCACGTCAAAAAAAGTCGGATTCAAAAGTCCTCCGGGAGCATCCGGCTGAAGGAAATCAAGGATTGCGTCGTAATTGTGGAGCAAGACAACGAAGAGAATGAGGAAAAAGCGCAGCGATGTTATTCGGCGTGAATTTTCGTCTGAGATTATGAATTCTGTTTCTTGCGGAGTTGGAACCGCTGTGTCCTGATATGATAAATCTGCCATTTTTTTTGTAATCTCCGGCTGAGTCAGTTGTTTATATAAAAGCAGAGAATGCTTATTGCCGTTTTTTTCGACAATAGATTTTGAAACTTGTCGGCATCACAAAAAAAAACGCCAGACGAGTTTTTATAAGTGTCCTTTAATCTTAAAGATTGTTTTTTTTTAGGTCAATATGAAAACGATTCCGTATTTTCCAGTATGGTTGGTACGTGCTTGGAGAGTGCGCAAAAATGCGCGCAAACAACATGATTGAAACTGTGAATAAAAAGAATTATACTCTCTCATCTATGCGAAAATTGTTTCTCAGTGCGTTTTTTCTTTTTCTCCCTTTCTTGCTGATAAATGAATTATATACATGCGCTGAGTTTGGTTTCAGCGACAATGACGTCAGCAAATTCAAGGACGTTCCGCACAATATTCAGGTCGCCAACACAGGGTCTTCTCATGGCTGCGCTTTTGACTACAGCAATTATCCGGATCTGACATCGTTTAATTTTTTTCTTCCGAATCAGTCTATTAACTACGATTACCACATCTTCAATCAGTATGCCGATCGTTTTCTTCCTGACAGCGTGCTCTTTATACTCGTGTCATACGGACAGGTTGACGGGATCCAGCCGGAGAGTCAGTACGAGAAAATCGAAAAGCGATACTATCAGTTCCTTGACGGCAAGAATATAGAGGGCTATTCATTCTGGAAATTCATCCGCTTCCGTTTTTTTGCCGCGGCTTTTGACAGCCATCCGTTCAGAAGAATCAGAACTGAGCTTCCGAAAATGCTCCACGGAAAAAACAAAGCCGACAGGATAATTTCAAGGGAGCAGTTCGAGAGTGAGGTTACACGCCCTATTATAGAAAAAACTTTTACCAGCGCTTTCCCGAGGCAAGGTCAGGAGGGCATCGATTACAACCGTAATTACCTTATGAAGATGCTCTCAATGTGCAAGGAGCGTAATATTCATCCGGTCATAATCACGACGCCGCTCCCGAAAATTACGAACGACCGCTTCGATGAGATCGCCCCGGATTTTTTTGACGTGTTCAAGCAATATCGCGAGGACACTTTGAGTCTTGCAAAAAAACAGGGAATAGACACCGTTTGGCTTGATTATTCCCATTCTGAAATTTTTGCCGACAACTATGAATATTTTAACGACGGCTCCCATTTGTCAGGCAAAGGTGCCAGATTTTTTACCAAGCTTGTAATGGACGAAATCGCCCGTCTCGGAATCATAAAACAGGAGTAGCTGAATCATGTTGTTCAATTCTGTACAGTTCATATTTTTCTTTGCGGCTGTTTTCTTCGCCTATTTTATCTGCGTTCATCTCGTGAAGCGGAATTCCGTGACGCAGCTCGTTCTGCTTTTGTTCAGCCTTTTTTTCTATGCGTGCTGGAAACCTGCGTACTTGTGTCTCATAATAATCTCGATCATAATCACCTACCTTTCAGGCCTGGGGATGGAGAAGTACCGCACAAAAAAGGCTCTGATCCTTACGGCTTCCCTCGTGTCGAACCTTGCGATTCTCTTCTTCTTCAAATATTACAATTTTTTCGCGGATTCGGTCTCGTGGACGGCATCTCTCTTTAAAATCAATTTCTCGATGCCATATCTGAACGTGCTGCTTCCTGTCGGAATTTCATTCTATACTTTTCAGGCACTCGGATACTCAATCGATGTTTATAAAGAAAAGATTCAGGCTGAAAAGAATTTCATCACGTACGCTCTTTTCGTAACTTTCTTCCCTCAGCTCGTCGCGGGACCTATCGAGCGCACGGGGAACCTGCTTCCTCAGTTCAAGGTCAACCACGAGTTTGACTACGAGCGCATTACAAACGGCCTTAAGCTTGCCGCATGGGGCTATTTTGAGAAGGTCGTGATTGCCGACCGGCTTGCTGTTTATGTCAACGGAATCTACAACAATCTTGATACTTCGACTGGCGCATCCCTTGTGCTCGCGACTTTTTTCTTCAGCTTTCAGGTTCTCTGCGATTTCTCAGGATATTCTGATATAGCGATCGGTGTGGCGCAGGTGCTGGGCTTCAAGCTCATGAGGAATTTCCGCCGCCCGTTCTTCTCAAAGTCAATTCCGGAACTTTGGACACGATGGCACATAAGCCTTTCCACATGGTTTAAGGACTATCTTTACATTCCTATGGGCGGAAGCAGATGCAATGCTTTCAGAAGATATTTCAATCTTGCTGTTACTTTCATCATAAGCGGAATCTGGCATGGCGCCGCCTGGCATTATGTCGCATGGGGAGCTTTGCACGCTTTCTATCAGATCGTCGGAATTGCCTTGCGCCCGTTCAGAACAAAAATCCTCGTCGCATGCCATCTGGGGCACTACGACTCAAGCTTGAAGTCGGGCGTGTTTGTAAAAAGAGGATGGCAGTTTGTTCAGATTTTCAATACGTTCGTCCTGTTCCTGATTGCGGCCGTTCCGTTCCGGGCAAACAATATGATTGACTGCGGAAGGATCTACAAAAAGATTGCGGGACTGCCGTCCGAGATTATGACGTTCCTGTCATCAATAGGAAGCTCAGGACTTGTTTCTTCCGCTCGAAACCTTTTCGTCCTGAACGAGACTGTCAGCGGATACGGCGTAAAACATGCCGCCGCCGCGCTGATGCTTGTGCTTTTCCTGCTTTTCATCGACTTTTTGACAAGGCGGGAGCGCGGAGTACAGATAATCGCACGTCAGCACTGGATTGTGCGCTGGACGTGTTATTATGCGATTACTTTCGCAATAATATTCCTTTCTGTAACCGGAAAAACGGAATTCGTTTATTTCCAGTTCTAGGTTAAGGCAAAAATATCCCCAGACATGTGGATAATTTTAGTTATAGATCAGAAATGCAAAGGTCAGATTTACAGTTTTATGGGCTGCAAGTACAGTTCTTAATGAAATGATGTTGGTATTTTGACCAGGAGGTATTATGCAAATTCGTGAAATTACTTTTTCTTCTGTTATAAAGGAGCATTGTGAGAATGTTCCACAGAATGTCGCACTGGTAAGCGAGGGAAAATCATTTACCTATGCACAGCTCAAAAACGCTGTCGATGCTTTCGCCTGCCAGCTCATTGAAAGCGGCGTAAAGAAAGGCGACCATGTCGCTCTCTGGGCATTCAACAGCACGTCATGGGTGATTGCAATGCAAGCAATCATAAAGGCGGGGGGAGTCGCTGTCCTCCTGAACTACAGCCTGCCATCAAACGAGCTAGAGCAGCTTCTGACTTTTACAAAAGTTTCTTTTGTCGTATACGGAAACAACAGGGAGACAAAAATCAATCCGAACGCCGCTAAGGCTTTGGCTTCGAAAGTAGGCATTTCCGAGAAAAATCTGATCGATCTGCGAAACATTGATTTTTATGAGCTTCCTAAAAAAGATTTTTCTGCCGCAACAAAGAAGACTCTCGAGGAACTTGATGCTTCGGACGATCCGCACAGAACTGCGGTAATAATCTTCACGACAGGAACGACAGCATTGCCTAAGGCCGTAATGCTTTCTCAGTTCAGTCTTTTGAATGACGCTATCGGATATGGAGACCGCTACAAAGAGCGACACGGCTCAAAGTGCTGCGTATCAATTCCGCTTTTCCACAGTTTCGGTCTTCTTGTAAACAACGTATATTTCCTTGATGGCGCGACGGTTTATCTTCACGAGATCATAAAACCGGCTGTTATCTCGCAGCTTGTCGGCGAGAACAGAATCACGGATATGGTCAGCGTAGGTTCCGTATATCTCGGACTTGTCGAGGAAAGTGATTTTGATATCAACATGGTTCCGAACATAAAGACCTGTCTCATCGGCGGAGGTTTTTCTACACCTGCGCAGATGATGAGGCTTGAGTCGGCATTTTCTCACGGAATCTTCCTGAACGGATACGGACAGACTGAATCGTCTCCGGCTCTTTCTCTTATCAGCCCGAACGACAAAATCGAAAAGCGAGCGAACACTGTAGGCCGCCCACTCGACGGAGCTGAGCTTAAGATTTGGAGCAAGGAAGAAGGCTTCCTCGAGGGTGAAAAAATCGGTGAGGTAGTTGCCCGGGGTTATTACCTGATGAACGGCTACTTCGACCTTCCGAAAGAAAAACAGTCAATAGACAAAGACGGATGGCTTCATACTGGAGACCTCGGATTCATCGATGAGGACGGATACCTGCACCTTACCGGACGAATCAAGGATATAATCATCAAGAGCGGCGAGAACATCCTTCCTGCGGAAATCGAGCAGGAAATCTGCAAGAACGACGCCATCCGCGAAGTAAAAGTTTTCGGCACACCTGATTATGTCACCGGCGAGGCTATTCAGGCATGTGTAGTAATGAATACGGGATATGTTTTTGACGAAGCGGAAATCAAGCGCGGACTCAAAGGCAAAATCTCAACATTCAAGATTCCGGAGCACATCTTTGAGTACAAATCATTCCCTGTGAATGCGAACGGAAAACTCGACCAGCGCACCCTCAAGGAAAGCGTATTGCGAAAGACGATGAGTGCTTCGTTGAACAAGACCATAGAGAAGGACGGACTTTATGTAGGTTCTGTCATCGTTCCTAATATTTTGTTCATGGAAGATTCTGCGGTTCAGATGGTAAGAACTTTTGCCCAGAAGATTGGATTCTCTTCTGCAAGAATCAATCAGATGTGTCAGGCTGTTTCCGCAATGCTCCGTGAGAGGTCTTTGACTTCATGCGTGGACATTTGGAATACGACTATTCGCCTCAAGCTCCTCAAGGATTCCCTCAGAATCGAGGCATTTGACAGCGGCGACCGATATTTTTCTAGCAAGAAAGCTGATTCAAACCAGGGAGCTGCGACAGTCCTTA
>CAMVSS010000104.1 GCA_947170195.1 uncultured Treponema sp.
ATGCACAGACCGTTCACTGTATCGGTACGGGTGTTTTTAAGGCACATGCGTTCTGGATGCCACTGCAAGGCGATGACCGGAAGAGTTTCGTGGACTATGGCTTCTATAAGGCCGTCCTTGCAGAACTGCACTGGTTTAAGACCTTTGCCAAGTGTTTTTATGGCTTGATGGTGTGCGCTGTTCACTCTTATAGTATTTTTTCCGTATATTTCATGCAGGAATGATGAATCCTGTACTTGTGTTTCGTGTACTTTGTCATTAAGTCCTGTGGGCTCGTGTACTTCACAATCGTTGACATTCTGAATGAGGCTGCCTCCAAAAAATACGTTGATAATCTGAAGTCCACGGCATATGCCAAGCACGGGTTTTTTGTACTGAACTGCAAACCGAAGAACGCTCTCTTCCAGGTTGTCAAGCTCGTCGTTTATATCGCGCGAATCGGTGTTCGGTTCATTGTACAGTGCGGGGTTTAAGTCACAGCCCCCTGGAATTACGATACCGTCAGCTGTTTTTACAGCATCTTCAATCTCTTTTTCTGTCCCGGTCGGGCAGGGAAACGGAAGTGCATCAACAGCTTCCAATGCATTGTAGTAGTTGTAGTTTCTGCCGGTTTCACGGTCGCCGATTACCATGATTCGTTTCATAATTTTTTGTTTCGTCCATTCCTTTTAAGCAAGTAGATCTTTTTTTGTAAGTGAATTCAGAAATTGTTTCGCACGCTCAGTTTTTGGGGCTGTAAAGAAAGATTGGGGATCGGCTTCTTCAAGAATCGTTCCATTATCCATAAAAATAATCCTGTCGGCAACGTTACGCGCAAAGTTCATCTCGTGAGTCACGATAACCATTGTCATTCCGTCTTTTGCAAGTTCAGTGATGACTTCCAGAACTTCGTTTATCATCTCTGGATCAAGGGCGCTTGTTGGTTCATCCATGAGAATTGCGGCTGGATTCATGGCAAGAGTGCGGGCAATGGCGACTCGCTGCTGCTGTCCGCCGGAAAGCTGGGATGGCAGTTTGTAAGCCTGAGAATCGACTCCAACCCGCTTTAAAAGTTCCAGCGCATTTTTTTTGGCTTCTGAGCGTTTTTGATGGAGGATTTCAACAGGCGCAAGCGTCACGTTGTCGATGACTTTTTTGTGCTCGAACAAATTGAACGACTGAAACACCATGCCGACCCGTGCCCTGAGTGCGGCGAGCGCTTTTCCTTCTTGTGGAAGTGGTTTTCCTTCTATATAAATCTCACCGGAATCGATTGTTTCCAGTCTGTTTATCGTGCGGCAGAGCGTTGATTTTCCAGAGCCAGAAGGTCCGATAATTGCGACGACTTCACCTTTACGAACTGAAAGATTTATATCTTTCAGCACATGCTGAGTTCCGAAATGTTTTTGTATGTGCCTGAGTTCTATCACCGGCATTGTTTTGTTTTCTTCCATAAAAGAGCACCTGTTTTTATCTGGACGTGCCTGATGTCATTCGGCGTTGTCCTGCAAATCCCTTCTGGGAAATGTATGCGGAAATTTTATTCAATATATAATTTATTATTATGTATAGTAACGCTATCAGAAGATAAACGGAAAGCATCGCATCATAATTTGAGATAAGGACTTTCGCATTCTGCATCAAATCCGGGAAACTGAGTATGTATGCAAATGTCGTGTCTTTTACGACGATTACCAATTCGGCTATAAGTGCCGGTGTGACATAACGCAGAGCCTGAGGAAAAATGATTTTTGTGAATGTTTTGCAGTTGGAAAGTCCGAGCGAGAGAGCTGCTTCTTTCTGACCTTTTGGAACGGCGTATACTCCGGATCTCAGTTGTTCTGCAACGACTCCGCACGCAGATATTGCAACAGGAAGAGAGAGTTTAAAAAGTGCGTTCATTTGTATTCCTAGGGCTGGAATTTCCAGAAAGAAAAAATATATGAACAGCAGTGTTGGAACGCCGCGGGTAAATTCGATTATTGCGCTTCCGACAAGATGTATGAGCTTGTATCGGCTTATTCTGGCAAGCATCAGTATAAAGCCAAGTCCAAAAGCTATGGCTCCAGAAAGTGCGGCAGATTCAATAGTCCCAAGAAGACCTTTTCCTAAAAATGACCAGGTCGTCAGTCGCGTGAAGAAAAACCAGTAATGGCTGTCGAGCTGTCCTGTTATATAAAAGCGATATAAAATAGCTCCAAGCAGCGCTACAATCGCTATAACAGATGCTGCAGTCGCTATATTTGTAATTTTTTTTGTGCGAGGCCCTGGTTCTTCATACAGGTATGAGAACAGCGGAATATCTGTCATTTCGCATCTCCTTATCGTATGATACGTACTTTTTTATCAATAAAATTACCGAGCTTCCCGATGATGAGCGCACTAGCGCAGTAAAGAAGGGCGGATATAATGAATGCGGCTATGCCACCGGTGTCATGAGTGTTTATGTGGTCAACAATGCCTGTCAGATCCTGAGGATTTAAGGGAACTTGAGAGGCGATTGCCGTTGTGAGCATTGTTGCGATTAGAAGGTTTGTCAGAGGCAGAACTGAGGCTCTGAGCGTCTGCGGCAGAATGATATGGCGGATAATCTTGAAAAACGTGAATCCCAGCGCACGTGCCGCTTCTATTTGTCCGGCTTTTATGGTGTTGATTCCTGTCATGAGGTATTCTGAACAAAACGCTGACGGAATCAATGACGTGGCAATCAATACACATGTCATGTAGGAAAAAACAATGTCCAGGTAGGGAAGCGCATACACAAGCACGATGAGCAACGCCACTCCTGGAATGTTCCTGAAAATCTGTATGTAAATGTTTGCTGTGTTGCGAAGAAGTTTTACGGGACTAATGCGCAACACAGTGACTAAAATTCCTGCAATGAATGCAACTGTGAATGACACGGCGGTAAGGCGCCATGTCGTCAGCAATGCCAGAAGATAGTCTTTTCCGTATTGATCAAGCAGTTGCAGTATAGTCATGGAGTTAATTACTCAATGGAAGGTGAGGCAGGTGCGGTTTTTATACCGGTGCGGCTTCCAAGACTGACAAGCCAGAGTTTTTCCCAAGTGCCGTCAGCAATAATCTTTTTGAGGAAGTTGTTTACAAACTCAACACCGTCGCTTCCGAGTGGAAGGCCGATTCCATAATTGTCTTCCGGACCGAAAGTTTCCCCAGCGATTTCATATAAACCAGGGTTTCTTACGATTGCGTTAAGGATAAGTGTATAGTCTGTGACATATGCATCTGCGCGCTTAAGCTGTACGGCTGAGCGTGCTTCTGTGTCGTCCTTGAATTCCTGTACAACAGCTTTTGGAGCATATTCTGAAAGGATGGCAGGGCCTGTGGAACCTGACTGTGTTGCAACTGTTTTTCCTGCCAGGTCATTTATGCCTTTGATTTTCTTGTTGCCACTCTTTACGAGGACAGCCTGTTTTGATGTGTAGTAAGGACCTGCAAAAGAAATAAGTTTTTTGCGGCTTTCGGTAATTGAATATGTGGCGAATACGGCATCAACCTGTCCGCTCTGAAGAACGGCTTCGCGGGTGCTTGAAGTGACCTGTGTGACTTCGTATTTTTTTGAGTCTCCAAGAATGTAGCGGGCGAGCAGCTGATACAATCCTGCATCGAATCCACGGATTCCTCCGTCTGTTTCGTCAAGCTGACTGAAAAGGAAAGATGTGCGGGTTCCGCCTACTTTAAGGACACCGGCAGCTTTTACTGAAGAGGCCCATTTGTTAGCTGCGATTTCTGCATCCGTTGCGACAGCACCTGATTCGACAAGTGTGTCGAATGCTTTTTTGTCTATTGATGCAGGAGTCTGCTGGGAATTCTTTTTACTTGCAGCAAAGACTGCAGCGGTAAAAAACAGTGACAAAGAGATTGTTGCTAATATTTTTTTCATGATTGTCTCCTAATCGTAAAATTTATGCCGGCGGATGTGAGATATATTTAATACAAAATACCTACTTAGTCAATAGGTATTTTGTATTAAAAACTTATGGAGAAGATGTTAGAGTAGATTCTGTTTTTTTTAGATGGTATAAAGCCGTAGGCGCGTTAGGGGGTGTAGAGGCGCGAAGCGTTCCGAAGTGACGGAAGTTGAGCTTGCCGAAACTGCCGGAACGGAGGAATGAAGCGGCAGCGTAACCGCGAAACACCCGACCGCCTGGCCTTTGAGCAGCTTGGATGCGAAATGACAGGCGGAAACGCCCAAATGCTTTTTCTGGAACTGTAATGCAGTTTTGTCTTATTGACAAATCCTTCTTAAAGATTTATATTTAAGTAACATTTTAATAGAAATATTTTAATGGATCCGCAAACACGGGTCCATTTTTATTTATAGGGGACTTAATGGAATATATTCCTTTGGATTCAATTCCTCATTACACTGAGTGCGAGAAAATCGTAAGTGAGATGGGGTATCATCTTGTGGAACTTAAAATTGCTCCACAGGGTGGGGTGATGCAGATTCTTGCCGTAATTACGGGAAAAGACGCATCTGTGAATATCGGTATAAATGACTGCTCCAAAGTTCATCGCGTTCTTCTTGAAAAACTTGAGGCGATGCTTGGAACGGACAACACTTATATGGAACTGACTTCTCCTGGAATGGAGAGAAACATCAAGAATGCGGCAGAGTTTGCTTTGTTTTGTGGTCGGGAAATCCGTGTTTATGATAAAAGCGTTACGGACTGGATTGGCGGTAAAGTGCTTCGTGCCGACACAGAATCTGTGACTTTTGAGATTTTAGATAAGGAAGGTTCTTCATCTGAAAAAACTGTTCCTTATTCAGATATAGCTAAAGCAAAATTTATTCATTTGTAGGGAGACTTATATGTCAGAGATGGCAGACGCAATCCGTGAATTGACCCAGGAAAAGGGCTTTTCAATGGATTCTGTAAAACAAACTATTGAGAATACTTTAAAGGCAGCGTATAAGCGAACATTCGGTACGGCAGACAACTGTATCATCACTTTTGCAGATGATATGTCGGATGTAACTGTTGCCTCACGCAAAACTATTGTTGACGGTGTTTACGATCCTTTAACTGAAATCGAACTTGAGGATGCACTCAAGCTTTCTTCTGAGTGTGAGCTTGGAGATGAAATCGACATCATCGTAGATCCAAAATCTTTCGACCGCTCGGCTGTTTCTGTCGGTAAGCAGGAAACTCACAAGGGCTTGAACGAGTCAGCAAAGGCTCAGCTCATCAACGAAAATAAAGATAAAGTCGGTCAGATTATCGTCGGATATTTCCAGCGTGAGTACAAAGGAAGCATCTATGTAGACCTTGGCCGTGTTGAGGGTGTCCTTCCTGTAAAATATCAGAGTCCTCGCGAAAAATTCGAGAAGGATGATCGCATCAAGGCTTACGTAATGGACATCAAGTCAAATTCAAATGGTGTTCAGCTCATCTTGAGTCGCAGCGACCCGAACTTTGTTCGCGGCCTCATCGAAGTCGAGGTTCCAGAGATTCAGGACAAGACTATCGAAATCAAGAAAATCGTCCGCGACGCTGGTTACAGAACTAAGCTTGCTGTTGCGACAAACAAAGAAGATGTAGATCCTGTAGGTGCTTGTGTTGGTCTCAAGGGTACACGTATTCAGACTGTAATCCGTGAGCTTGACGGAGAAAAAATTGATGTTCTTCGTTATGATGATGATCCGTGCGTATTCATCAAGAATGCGCTTTCTCCGGCTGAGGTTCTCAAGGTAATCATCACCGACGAGGAAAAACGTCAGGCTCTCGCAATCGTCGATGAGTCTCAGTTCTCTCTCGCGATCGGAAAACAGGGACAGAACGTTCGTCTTGCAAACCGATTGTGCGATTGGAGCATCGATGTAAAGACTGAGGAGCAGGCTGCGGGTATCGATCTCAGCGAGTTCAGCTCAAGAAAGGCTGCTGAGTCTCTGTTCTCTAACAACACTAAGGAAGTTGCGGCTTCAATTTCTGACCTTGACGGAATCGAGGAGAATGTCGTTTCTGCTCTTTCTGCTGCAGGATATGAGGACATCGAGAAGTTCATTAATGATTATGACGATGGAAAACTTTCTGAGATTGCCGGCGTAACTGCTGAGGATCTTGAAAAAGTAAGCAAAATCATAAAAGAGACTGTTGAGTTCGTTGACGACGAGCAGGCTGAGGGCGCTTCTGCTGCTGCAGGTGAAGCTGCTTCTGTGGGTGGAGATGCTTCTGAAGAAGAGTATTTCTGTCCTGAATGTGGAGCAAGAATTACTCTCGACATGACGCACTGTCCTAAATGCGGAATCGAGTTTGAATTCGAAGAGGATGAGGAATAAGGGGAAGTAAAGGATAACTATGGCGGAAGAAGCTGAAAAAAAACCAGAATTCGTATTGAGAAAAAAGAAGCCGGAACAGAATTCCGAGCAAAAAGAAAATAAGGAGCTTAAAAAGGATGACTCTCAGTCGGCAGCCAAAAAGCGTGTCGTCGTCATAAAGAAGAAGAATCCTTCAGGAGATCCTAAGTCTGATGGTGCTGCGCATCCGGTCGAGGAGAAAAAATCTCAGAAACCTGCGGCACCGGCAGGTGCTTCCGATGGCAATCAGCAAAAGCCTTCTTATTCTCAGCGAACTTTCGAAGTAAACTCTGCGCGCCCGAACGTAAAAGCCGGAAATCTTTCCGGTGGAAGACAGGGCGGATATCGTGGAAACGGATACGGAAACCGCGATGGCGGATATAACGGCGGAAATAAAAACTACAACGGCCAGCGCCGCGAAGGTGGATTTACCGGTGCGCAGGCTCGTGAAGGTTATCAGAACCGCGAGAGGGACGGAAACCGACAGGGCGGATTCAATCGCGGCGGTCAGGGCGGTGGCTTTAACCGCAATAATGGTCAGGGCGGAAACTTTAACCGAAACGGTCAGGGCGGATTCAACCGTCAGAACGGCAGTTTCAACCGAAACGGAGCTGCCGGCGGCAGACCTGGATTCGGAAATCGTCCGGCTGGCGGCGGATTTGGCGGAAGACCTGGATTCGGCGCGCCGTCCGCTATTCCTGCGCCTCAGGCTGGAAAGAAGCAGTTCAAGGGCAAGAAGCAGGTATACAACCGAAAGGATAAGGAAGAGCTTTTTGACGAAGAGGAGCTTTACGGAAACAAGAAAAAGCAGGTAACTCCTGCAAGCGTTGTTCCGAAGTCAATCGACATCATGGAGACTATCTCCGTATCTGACCTTGCAAGAAAGATGAACCTCAAGGCAAGCGAGATTATCGGAAAGCTCATGTCTATGGGCATGATGGTAACCATCAACCAGTCGGTGGACAGCGATACTGCTATCCTCCTTGCAAGCGAATATGGCTGTGAAGTTCATCTTGTTTCTCTTTATGACGAGACTGTCATCGAAAGCGATAAGGGAACAGAAGAAAACAATAAAGTCCGATCTCCTATCGTTACCGTCATGGGTCACGTTGACCACGGTAAGACGAAGACTTTGGACGCAATCAGAAAGACAAATGTTGCGGCTGGTGAGGCCGGCGGCATCACTCAGAAAATCGGTGCTTATCAGGTTTCTACCGAGAAGGGAACTATCACCTTCCTCGATACTCCTGGTCACGAAGCATTCACAATGATGCGTG
>CAMVSS010000105.1 GCA_947170195.1 uncultured Treponema sp.
AGATACACACAAAATGGCAGAGGCAAACAAAGCTTTTGCTCACTACCGCTGGTAGTTCCTTGCTTTTTCAGAAAGCTCCCGAAAGGGAGCTTTTTTTTATATTTTTCACTTTCTGCTCAAAAAATTAAGAAAAATTTCAGAAAAAATTTGACAAACCCAAAATACGATTAATAATAGATTTATTACTGAAAATAACTTTCGGTTCTTGTTGCTAAATACATTTACAAAAAGGAGTTGTTTATGAAAAAATCTATTTTTATGGTTGCCATTGCATCTATGGCTTTGGTAAGTTTTTCGTGTAATAAGAAAGCTGATGTAAAAAAATCTGCTGTCCAAGAAATTATCGAGCAGGCAGAAAACATGTCTTTTGATGAGCTTTGCAAAAAGGCGATAGAGGAATCAAAAAATGCCACGATAAAGGGTATTGGAAACTCAAGCCGCGGAAAGACTGCTGGTGCTGCCTTTGTAAAATATCTTGCATCAATCGACCCTAGCTATCAGGGAAAAATTGAGTGGTCACAGCCAAAGAACAATTCAATCTTCACGACGCTCAACGTTGACTACAAATCAACAAATCCGGAATATTTTATGACTCTTATTCAGGACGGAAATCAGATTGAGTCAAAAATGATGGATACCGGTGTCCTCCGCACTTTCGTTCCAAAAGAGTGGGCTGAGGCTAACAAACTTTCAAAATCAAATTATCCGGATCTTCTTCCTCTTCAGACATTGAACAAGGTATTTATGTACAACAATGTCGGTGGTGCAAAATTCACAAACTGCTGGGATTTCGTTTATAACGGAGCTTCTGGTCTCTATATGGACGTAAACTCAGAATTGGTTGGAAAAAACTTCCTTTACATGCTCGCTGCTGATAAATATGCTACATGGCTCAAAAATGCTTTCGATAAGCTCCCTGCTGAAAAACAGGCTTTCTTTAAGCCGACTCTTGATGAGTGCGCTACTTTGGCAGAAAACTTCGGGCTTGAAAGTCCAAACGCAAAATATGGTCTTGCATTTGCAAAACTTTGGGTTCAGAACTACAACGAGCAGACTGATGATGGTCCAATCTGTAACGAGCTTGTAACAAAATCTGCTGCAAATGAATTTGCCCTCATCGTATATTCAAAACTCCGCTCTGTTTCTGAAACATCTGAAGCTTCTGTAAACAATGTTTCTGTTGCCGCTTATGAGCCTGGTTATACCGGTATCGGTGGTTATGGTTACTGCCACTACCTCGAGGTTATGGATTCTTCTCCATATCCTTGGACAGCTTGTGCATTTATTTCATTCATGGTTACAAAGGTTGACGGGTTCTCTGCTTGGGGTAAGGATATGGGCGGCTATTCTGCAAACCCGATTCTTGCTGCTGAAAACGAAGCAAAATTCCATCACAGCACAGCCGGTGGTACTGAGTTCCCTGCTAAAAACGACAAGGGATTTGACTGGTGGGCTGGCGAGAACGGTGGTGAGCTTGTAATCGAAGACCCTGCATACTGCGCTCAGGTTTCTATCGACCTCGGCGACTGGATCGACATTATCCGTGCTGGTCGTTAATGACCGAAATCAGCGTTTGCGCTGACGAACGCTGTTGTTCTAATTCCTGTGCCGCGGGCTGACTTCTTCTTTGCTCCGGCACGGGCCTTTTTTCTCTTTTCTCGGGCGAATGCATATGGTGTTTCATTACGCCCGATTTTTATGTTTCATTGAGGTGAAAATGGTTCAGACTGTACTTTACGATCAGATGAAGTACAACAGGGCGAAGACATTTTTTTATAAACCACAAAATGTGATTCTCCTGCTGTTCGGCATTCTGCTTTCAATAACAACTATCGCGCCGATTGTCTATCTTTTTCAAGATACGGTTGCGGTTCATGCCGGTACGATCGATTCTGTAAAAACCGGCTTAAAAGAAGGGCAGATGACCCTTTACAACTGGGTTGATTTGTTCACTGGAAAGCTGGCAAAAGTAAATCTTTGGCGGCCGCTCTTTAATACGGTTGTGCTGGCTGTCTTGACGTGTTTTATTTCTATTTTTTATGGCGGAACTTTTGCGTATCTTGTTACACGCACGAACATGAAGTTCAAGAAGTATTTGAGCGCGATTTTTATATTTCCTTATATCATGCCGCAGTGGACGCTCGCGATGGTATGGAGAAACGCATTCAACTCAAACGCTGTTACTCATGGTTCAGACGGTCTTCTTGCTTCCCTTTGCGGAATCAATATGCCGCTGTGGTGGTGTCAGGGAATCTTCCCGTGTGCTGTCGTGCTCGGAATGCACTATGCGCCGTTCGCATATATTTTGATTGGCGGTATTTTCAGAAATATGGATGCCAACCTTGAGGAAGCGGCAACGATTTTGGACACTCCAAAATGGAAGTGTTTTTTACATGTAACTATTCCGCTCGTAAAACCTGCCGTGCTCTCAACAATCCTGCTCGTGTTCGGAAGTGCTATGGGTAGCTACCCTGTTCCGCATTATTTGGGATTGGTCACTCTTTCAACCAAGTATGTTGGTTTGAGTTCTTCTCGTGCGGGTGAAGCGAGCATTATCGCCGTTATAATGATGATTTTTGGTGTCGCGATCCTTCTTCTGAATCAGGAAAGCACATCAAGCCGAAAAAACTATACTACTGTAACAGGAAAGTCTGGACAGATAAGCAAGGCAAATCTTGGGGTCGGAAAATATATCATAGCTGGATTTTTTATCGTGTTCACGCTTTTTACGAGCATCTACCCGATTATCTCATTCGCTATCGAGACATTCCTGCCAAATCCTGGCGCTTACAGCTTCTTGAAGGCCGGCGATTTGAGCCAGCTCACCACAAAATGGTGGACGACTTCGGATACGCTCGGTGAATACGGTCTTTTTGGTCAGCTCGGAATGCTTTACAACGTCCAAATTCGAAAAGCTTTTGGCGGTCAGCTGTTTGTAGCTCTGTGCTGCTCGTTGATCGCTGGTACTATCGGAACCTTGGTCGGTTATGCAGTCAGCAAAGCCCGCAGAAGCAAGTGGGCGGCGTATGTCAATTCCGTTGCATTCCTTCCATATTTAATGCCGTCGCTTTCTGTAGGCGTTGCGTTCCTTATTTTCGGAAAGCATCTCTCAATCGGTGGTTCGTTCCTGATTCTGATTATTACAGGAACTGTAAAATATATTCCTTTTGCAAGCCGCGCTTCTCTGAACTCGATGCTCCAATTGTCCGGTGAGATTGAGGAAGCTGCCCTGATTCAGAATATTCCGTGGGTTAAGCGAATGTTCGGAATCATAATTCCGATTCAGAAAACTTCCATTATTTCTGGATTTTTGCTTCCGTTCATGACCTGTCTGCGAGAGCTTACGCTGTTCATGCTTTTGTGCGATCAGTTCAAGATTATGACGACCGCAATGGATTACTTCGACGAGATGGGGTTGTACGCATTCTCAAGCGGAATGAACTTGATACTTATCATTACGATTTTGATTTTCAATGCGCTTGTGAACAAACTTACCGGCGCAAGCATAGACAAGGGTGTCGGTTCGTGATGCCGGTCGGAAATCAAAAATATTTCTGGCTGCTTTTGAGAAAATAAGCTATATGGAGGAATTTTTAATATGCCACAGATAAAACTTACGAATGTTACAAAGAGATGGGGAAAGTTTTTTGGTGTTGATAACCTTAATCTTACTATAGATAATAACGCTTTTGTCACTTTGCTCGGTCCTTCTGGCTGCGGAAAGACTACGACACTTCGAATGATCGCAGGTCTTGAAACTCCGACAAGCGGACGAATTGAAATTGGTGACATGGTTGTGTATGACAGTGAAAAGGGGATAAACATCCCTGCAAACCGACGAAAAGTTGGCTTTTTGTTCCAGAACTATGCTCTCTGGCCAAACATGACCGTATATAAGAATATTTCATTCGGTCTCAGCAATATCAAGGAGGAACTTCCTGTTTACGATTTTACCGCCAAGCAGTTTGCCAGAATCGCAGAAATCCTGAAAAGCGCGCCGGAACTCATCGAGCTGATAAATGAGTGCAAGGACATGGATGGAAAAATCGATGCGGAAAAGGCGCTGTTAAAGCTGATTGATACTTTTACTATCTCAATGTATACGGCAAAGAAGATTTTTGCTCTCAACTTGCAATCTGACTCGAATGCGTTGGGAAGAGCTTCCCAGCTCAGCAAGGAGTATGAGGCGAAGACGAATGAAATAATCAGCTCTTACAAGGCAAAAAATCAGTCTCTGAACGATGATTTTGCCGTTGTTGAAGGCGGCAAGATTTTGAAAAAAGTCCGAAAACTTACTTCGGAAGAAATTGATCTTGCCGTGCGCCGGGTTTCCCGCGTCGTAAAAATCGGAATGTTCATGGATCGTTATCCGGCTGAGCTTTCCGGTGGTCAGCAGCAGCGCGTTGCTATTGCGAGAACCCTTGCTCCTGAGCCGACCGTACTTTTTATGGACGAGCCGCTTTCAAACCTTGATGCCAAGCTCCGACTTGAGATGCGTTATGAGCTTCAGCGCCTACACATTGAGACCGGAAGCACATTTGTGTACGTTACTCACGACCAGATGGAAGCTATGACCCTTGCTACGAAGATATGTCTGATTAACAACGGCGTGCTCCAGCAGTATGATGCTCCTCTTGAGGTTTACAATAAGCCTAATAATCTGTTCGTAGCTGACTTTGTCGGAAATCCTTCTATAAATTTCATCGAGGCAAAGGGTACGCAGGGGCCGGATGGAAAACTTTCTCTGGAAATCTTTGACGGAAAGAAAGTTTCATTTGCGGTTAAAGACGGATTCAATCTTGAGCAGTGGTACACCGAACGCGACAAAAGCATTGAGGATGCGAAAGCTCAGGAAAAACAGGATTCTCTCAAGAAGGGCTATGTTGAGAAACAGAATAAAGACGAGGTGTTCAAATATCATATCGCCCGCCTTAACGAAGAAGAGGGATTCGCAGGCAAAAAGGATTCCCTTCCGCAGAATGGTGATTTTGTTCTTGCTGTTCGTCCGGAATTCATTCAGCTTGCGGAGAACGGAGAATTCCTTGGCGAGATTTGCGGTGCCATGCCTACAGGTATGGAGTCAACGATCAAAATCGGAATCGGCGGATTCTTGCTGACCAGCGTCATATTCGGCGGAGTCACATTCCCGATCGGAAGCAGCAAAAAATTCAATTTTACAGGTGACGGTATAATGCTTTTTGACAGAAAGAGCGGCCGCTTTATCACCCATGGAAAGATTGAATAGGGCTGTTGAAAAACATCGTCCGGTCATTTTTTCGAATGACCGGATAAAAATGCCGTGTCAGGGGAAAGCATCTCTCTTGACACGGCATTCTTTTGAGATTAAAAAATTGTATGCATTCATTCCAAAAGCTTGTTCATCCTGATTTGTTAAATGGAAGCGTGGTTCGTTCGATTGTTTTCTTTACACTTCCCCTTGTAATTTCTTATATTTTTCAGCAGCTATACAATTCGGTCGATATAGTGATAATCGCACATTTTCTTGGCGAGGATTCGCTCGCGGCTATTGGTGCGAGCACAGCTCTTTACGACTTGCTGATAGGATTCGGCCTTGGATTCGGCAACGGCTTGAGCATTGTAGCGGCTCAACCGTTCTGGCATGGCCATTGATGCTAAGTATGCTGGTGCGTGGGCTCGTGCGTTTGGGGCTGGCGATGAAAAAAGACTTAAAAAAATCATCGCGTCCTCGCTGATCGTCACTTTTGCGCTCACGATTGTTATCATGGTCGGAACGCTTCTTTTTCTTGAGCCGATTCTTGTCTTTCTGGCAACTCCGGCGGAAATCATTTCCGAGGCATACTCTTATATTTTCATCATAACTCTGTTTTCAGGGGTGCTTTTTGCCTATAATCTTCTGTCGGGAATGCTGCGCGCGATCGGGAATTCTTTTACGCCGCTCATTTTTTTGATAATTTCTTCTATATTAAACATCATTTTTGATGTGATTCTCATCACTCGGTTCTCCCTTGGAATCCGCGGGGCGGCTTTGGCGACGGTTTTTGCCCAGTTTGTCTCTGCCTTGCTCTGCCTGATTTACATTTTAAAATCCGCAAAAATCCTTGTTCCGACGAAGCAATCTTTTCAGAAAAATCCTGCCATCTATCGCGAATTATGCGCGCAGGGGTTGTCCATGGCTCTTATGGGCGGAATCGTTCATACAGGAACTGTGATTCTTCAGTATGCGATCAACGGTTTTGGCTCGTTCGTTATCGCCGGACATGTTTGCGCCAGAAAAATCTTCACCTTTATAAATATCCCGAATACGACTTTGGGCTTGTCGTGCTCGACCTTTGTTTCTCAGAATCTGGGCGCGGGAAAAATTGCAAGAATAAAAAAAGGCGTGTTTTCTTCTATATTAATAACTTTTGCGTGGGCTTTTATTCTTCTGGCAGCACTTCCGTTTTTTCTGAGGCCTCTCCTTGTGTTTATTTCCGGAAGCGAAAATCCCGAGCTGATTCAGTACGCGTCGAAATATCTTAGGGTTATGATTCCGTTCTTTTTTGTGCTCGGAATTTTGGTCATCACAAGAAATTCTCTTCAGGGAATGGGTGAGAAATTGTTGCCGCTTATTTCGAGCATAATCGAGTTTTTTGGAAAAATCCTTTTCACGGCCTTCCTGATTCCGGTTTTTGGAACCACGGGAATAATCTTTTGCGAGCCTGTCATCTGGTGCGTTATGACCGCCCAATTATTTTTTGTTTTTATTCGTCATCCGGTCTTTAAAGGTCTTGCAATTAATTCAAAAAAATAGTATAACATTCAAACTGCAAACCGAGGGGTTTGTATGGTTCTTTGAGATTTAGGCGGACTTCAATTCTTGGAATTAAGTCTGACGGCGCCGTAAAGTTAACGAAAATCGTTTTCAGGTTGTCGTACCTCTGTCAAAAAAGAATCGGTTAGTCAGAGGTTCCTTGAGAATTTCTGGTAACCAAACCTGTTGTCAAACTTGGTTTTGATGATGAACGGTGGTTCTGGAAGAAGGTGTTTCGAAAATTATGGAACATTCTAATGTGGAAAGATTCCCTTCTAATCATAGCTTCCTTTCTTTTAATTAAAATCAGTTTTGCTAAAATAGTGTGTCTGCGAATGCAACTCTGTTCGGTTGAATGCGGTTGTGTTCTGGCTTAAAGTGCAACACATAAATAATTTTTTCGCCGGCAAAAAGAAGAAAATCCGGCAAAGGAGAAACACATGGCTAAGGAGAAGTTCGTCCGAACTAAACCTCACATGAACGTTGGTACTAT
>CAMVSS010000106.1 GCA_947170195.1 uncultured Treponema sp.
CATTCTTTGCCCGGGTAAATCCAGTCTCAACCATCGCAAATCCGCACTGCATAAAGAATACCAGCGCAGCACCAATCAAGAACCACACGCTCCAAACTTCAGACATATTTAAACCTCCGTCTATGGGTTAAACTGCAACCGTCAGGTTGTCAGCTTTGAAGCTAATTTACAATGCGCTTTAGCGTCATTGTATAGTTGAGCTATGCTGCAACTGCGAAAGCAGTTGTCTGCATGAGCGCAAAAAATAACGGCGACGAAACCAGACATTGTGCGCACAAATGCCCGGCCCCATCGCCGATAAAAAAAAGCCGCAGATTAGAGATGTTCGGAAACTTCAGTTCTCTGAATACCTCTGATCTGCGGCTCCATTGCCTCAAAAAAAAGAGGTCGCAGGATTGTTCCTACGACCTCTTTGTCTCAGATGTTCTTTTTATACAATTTGCAAAAAAAAATGTCAATACAGTTGAGCCTGTTTCGGAATCAGCAGGCTTTTACTTGCCCGCTTTCCTGCATGTATGGATGCTCCGTCTGGCAGATCATTTTGCCGCGCGCAGGCTTGATAAAATGATTATGACCGAAAGCACCGCTATTAGTGCCAGAAAAGCCCATAGAGCGATGTTTGCGAGCGCGAGGAATAATCCTGCAACTCCTGTGATTGCAAAACTCCAGCCCAAAGTTCGCTTCAGCGAGGTCAGCTTTCCTTCTTTTACTTCGATGTTGAACATCCACTTTTCCGCCTTGGGAAAATAGTTTCCGATTAGCAAAAACAGAATGGAGAGTATGAGCATTATGATTCTTGGAATGTTCACGTTTAAGCCGAGTGAATAAGAATAAGTCAAAAAACTTATTGTTATCGCTACGACAGGTACGAACCATTTGAAGATCATAAAAAACTTTGTCCTGCCTTGCGCCCCCATTTTTTTTGCTTTCAGATTGAATGATATGTGAAGGGTTGCGTTCATGACAAACATTATTGCGGGCATAAGAAAAACGTTTATCCAGCGGCCACCCCAGTTATTAGGATTTCCGTTCATATCGAAATGAATCGGCATTTGCTCTGGAAGCATGTTCCATTTTGCAATTCCATAAAACATGGGGCAAATACAGATTATTGAAGCGATCACAAAGGTCATGTCAATAATTTTGTTTTCATTTTCTTTCATTTTCATCTCCTTTGAATGTTGAGAACTGGCTGAACCAAAGCATGACTTCCTCAAAGACAGAAGCGTTGAGTTCGTAGTAGATAAAATTCTTGAATTTGCTTTCTCTGATTAAATCTGCTTTTTTCAGAATCGAAAGGTGGTATGAGATGGTCGCGCCAGTCATATCAAATTTCTCTCCTATTTCGCCAGCCGATTTTTTGTCTTCTTTTAACATTACCAGAATGTCCCTGCGAACAGGATCTGATAAAGCCTTGAATGTTTCTTGAAATCCCATGAGCTTCCTTGAAGCTTATCTATTTAGATAAGCTTCTAAATAGATACTAAACCCGAAATGAATGTCTGTCAATAACTATTTAGATTTTTTTCGAAATAGTTTTTTATTGCTAAATTTAGAACAGTCCAGCATAATTATATGATATAGAGATTTGAGGGAGATTTATCATGTGGAACTATAATTTGGTTCTTCCAGAGCTTGTAATATCTGCTACTTTTTTTATCTACTATTTTTCACAGTCCAGGCTTCCTTTAAGAATAAGTCGCGCTTTCCTCTTTATACTTTTTATTGATACCCTTACAATTTTGACTGATGTCATAAGTTCATTGTGCCTTGAATATCTGAGCAGCTTGCCGCCTTTTGCTCTTCGGGTTCAGAACGTAATCTTTTTTATTCTTTTTTTGCAGAGAATCATTTGCTTTACGATGTTCACAAACATTGTGCTAAAAAAAGACGCTGGATATACCGCTCTGTACAAAGTTGTTAATCTTTTGCCGTTTATAATCATCACGTTTCTTGTTGTCTTAAATCTTTTTACCGATGTGATTTTTTGCATATCTGACGCGGGAGAATACCGGCAAGGCCCTTTGTATTTCATGATTTATGTCTGCGCCTTTTATTATGTAGTTTTGTCCATCGTCGGCGTGCTCATTTCTTACAAGAGGCTGAACCGAGGAGATTTTTTTTCGCTTCTGATAATGAATGTCATTCTTTTTATCGGATATATAATGCGCATCACTTATCCGCGCCATCTGATAATGAACTTCTTTACGCTGATTTCAATCATAGTAATCTATCTTTCCTTCGAGAATCCCGCACTTTTCAAAGAGGAAAAAAGCGGCGTGTTCAATAAAAAAGCCCTGATCCTTCTTCTCAATGAAATGAGAGCTGAGCGTTATCCGCTGGTCTTGGGATTTTCTATCCGCAATTACAAGAATCTTCGCGAGATATACAGCTATTCACAGACCGACAAAGGTCTCTTGCTGATAGGAAATTATCTCAGAAAAACTTTCCCGAATCTCATGCCTTTTTACATTCACGACGGTCACTTCGTTTTGATCGGCAAGAATGACTCGGAAGCCGGCAATATCAGAAAAACTATTACGGAGCGTTTCGCTTTGCCATGGAATACTGATAAAGATATCGACATGCTTCTTGAGATAAGTTTTGCGCAGGTAAATCCTGATATAATTCCTGACAACAAAAGCCTTCTCTGCTATGCGCTGATTTCGTCGCTCAATGAAATCGACGAAAAGCTGCAGGCGAGCGTTATCATAAACATTGACGATATCAATAACATCGAGAGAAAGATTCTGGTTAAGCGCGCCGTTGAGAATGCCATCGATCAGAATTCTGTTGAGCTGTTCCTCCAGCCGGTTCTTGATGCGAATACGCATAAGCTCATCGGCGCGGAATCCCTTGCAAGAATTAAGGACGAGAAGGGAGAATATATTCCGCCGGTTCAGTTCATTCCGGTTGCAGAAAAAAATGGACGCATAACCGCTCTCGGCGAGCAGATGTTCGAAAAGACCTGCCAGTTCATAAAAGAGAGCAATTTCGAGGAGCTGGGGCTTTCCTGGATAAACGTCAACCTTTCTCCGATTCAATTTTTGCGCCGCGATCTGAATAAAAACTTTATGGCAATCCTTCATAAGTACGATGTTTCTCCGGAAAAAATCCATCTTGAGATTACGGAAGAATCGATGATTGATTTCGATTTGCTTCAGACGCAGATGCACATAATGAAAATATCCGGATTCAGGTTCGTGCTCGATGATTATGGACGCGGGTATTCAAATATCGCCCGCATGAAGAAATGTCCGTTCATCAACGTCAAAATCGATATGGAATTTGTCTGGGATTATTTTAAGTACAAGGACAAAATCCTTCCGACGCTCGTCCAGACAATCAAGCAGATGGGATTTACTGTTACCGCCGAGGGTATTGAAAATCTGGAGATGGCGAATGCTTTGCGCGATATAGGATGCGACAATCTTCAGGGATTCTATTTTTCACGTCCGCTTCCGGCAAAGGAATTCTTGGAAAAGTACGGAAAGAAACATTCAGGGAATCTCTAGAAATTCGCTGAAGCGATTTTCTAGAGATTCTTTTCATAAGTCGTAGTCCGCGCTTTCAAACGCTTTGTCTCCGTGGTAGACTATACCAAAATGGAGGCTTTATAAAAAATGGAAATTGAAAAAGTCGTGCTGCTGGCGACAAGAAAGCGGCGTTTCGTGGCATTTATCATCGATTTGATCATAATCGGAATTGTAGGTAAAGTTTCAGCCCTTCTGCTAGAAGATTTCTATGTGTCGCTTGGCGGATTAGGAAAGCTGATCGGTGCGCTCGTCGTGCTGCTGTATTTTGGTATCTGTGACAGCAAAATAATGCTCGGTCAGTCTGTCGGAAAAAAGCTTGCTAAGATTTGCGTCGTGAACGAAAAATCAGCGAGCATCTCTTTGCTCAGAAGCCTCGCGCGCTCATCGTGGCTTGCGGTATGGATTCTCCTGAACGGCGTGTCCTTTTCCAGCTCGAAGGCGATTCCGCTTGTAATTCTTTGCGGCGTGATTTTGTTCTCAATAATTTTGCTGGAAATTTATTTTTTCATCGCAAACAAAAAAACGCGCCAGTCGCTCCATGACCTGATTGCCGGAAGCTATGTGGTTACGACCCGAAGCTCCGGGGAAATTTCATTCACCAACAGCAAGACCGTGCTCCGATGCAGCGCAATAATTCCTGTTTTCATGCTTATCGCCATCTCCGGTTTTAACATTGTTCTGAAGAACACGTACATGAAGGACATGCTTGGTATCGTTGATGTCGTTCAGAGGGATTTGCCGCTTCATGCGACGTCGGTGAACCGAACTTCACAGGAAACAAAATCCGGGGGAATCGTTACCCGCACGAATTTCATTTGTGTCAGCACATTCAAAAACAGCAGGGATGATGACGATGCTTCGCTCGCCGCAAAAATAGCGGAATCTGTCATAAGCTCAGGTTTTGAGTTCAAGGATAATGAGTCGCTTGTTGTCGTCATTCAGACTGGGTATAACATCGGCATCGCAAGCAAGACAGACTCAAAAGTTTTCTCCGGTTCTCTCGACCAGTGGAAAGCCGGAACCGTTGAAGTTCGAAAATAGTCACTGTCAGTCTGGGCATTATAAGATTAGTCGACATCAGGCTGTCAACCATCAGCTCAGTGACAAAAATAAAAGCCACAGAATCACTTCCCGGAAAGGAAATGTTCTGTGGCATAATTTTCCTGCCAAACTCGTCAGGACAGGAGCTCCCTTATTTTACGCTGAACAGCAGATCGCCGTAGCTTGGAACAGGCCACTGGCTTGCAGGAACATAGCCTTCAAGCTCATCGACGTCCTCTCGGAGCGTTCCCATGTCTGCGAAGACTGTGTTGCGGTAGTAGAGCGCGTTTTCGCTTGCGTCGCTTACTTTTGCGGCTCCGTCTACATCTTTTTCAAGCTTCTGAACTTTCTTGTAGATGCTTGCGGTGAGCGCGCTGACTTTTTTGAGAAGATCAGCTTCGTAAGAGTCATCCGCGCCGCCGACTGCCTTTTTGACGGCGATTGTGTCTGCCAGCTGTTTTGCGTAGGCACTTGCCGAAGGCAGATAGAGCTTTTTCGCCATATCGAGCATTGTGAGCGCTTCGATATGAATGATTTTTGAGTAGTTCTCGTTGTGAATCTCATTGCGGCTCGTGATTTCAACGCGGCTGTAGACTCCGTGTTTTTCGAAAAGCTTCAGGTTCTTTTCGTCGAGAGTGTGCTGCAATGCTTCCGGTGTGCTCTTCAGGTTCAAGAGGCCGCGTTTCTCAGCTTCCTTTACCCATGAATCATCGTAGCCGTTTCCGTTGAAGATGATGCGCTTGTGCTCTTTGATTGTCTTCAAAATCAGTTTCTGCAAGTCACCCTTGAAGTCAGATGATTTTTCGAGCGAATCTGCAAATTCTGAAAGTTCCTCAGCGACCGCAGTGTTAAGGAATACGTTCGCACAAGAAATTGACTCGCTTGAGCCGAGCATACGGAATTCGAATTTGTTTCCCGTGAATGCGAACGGTGAAGTTCGGTTTCGGTCGGTTGTGTCCTTGTTGAAGTCTGGGAGAACGGTGACGCCAATCTGCATCTTCTCTTTTTCGTGCTTGCCGTACGGTTTTCCTTCCTCAAGGCATTCCAAGATTTCAGAAAGCTCGTCGCCCAAGAACATTGAGACGATTGCCGGCGGCGCCTCGTTGGCTCCCAGACGATGGTCGTTTCCAGCCGAAGCAACGGAAATACGGAGCAAATCCTGATACTCGTCCACAGCCTTAATCACAGCGCACAAGAATAGGAGAAATTGCGCGTTGCTTTGAGGTGTGGCACCGGGATCAAGAAGGTTCTTTCCAGTGTTGGTGGAAATGGACCAGTTGTTATGTTTACCGCTTCCGTTTACGCCCGCAAAAGGCTTTTCGTGAAGCAAACATACCATGTTGTGTTTTGCCGCGATTTTCTTCATCATTTCCATAGTGAGCTGGTTGTGGTCACAGGCGATGTTTGTGGTTGAGAAAATCGGAGCAAGCTCGTGCTGTGCAGGAGCGACTTCGTTGTGCTCGGTCTTTGCAAGGATTCCGAGCTTCCAGAGTTCTTTGTTCAAGTCTTTCATGAACGCCTGAACGCGAGGCTTGATCATGCCGAAGTAGTGATCCTCAAGTTCCTGTCCTTTAGGAGCCTTTGCGCCGAACAGAGTTCGTCCGGTAAAAATCAAATCTTCACGCTTGTCATAAACAGATTTATCGATGAGGAAATATTCCTGCTCAGGGCCGACTGTTGTCTTTACGGAAGTTACATTCTCGTTGCCCTCAAACAGTTTCAAAACGCGTACAGCCTGTTTGCTGATAGCCTGCATTGAGCGGAGAAGCGGAGTCTTTTTGTCCAATGCCTCGCCGGTGTAAGAGCAGAATGCTGTCGGGATGCAGAGAGTTCCGTCTTTAATGAAAGCGTAGCTGGTCGGGTCCCATGCTGTGTATCCTCGAGCCTCGAATGTCGCGCGGATACCGCCGCTCGGGAAGCTCGAAGCGTCAGGCTCACCCTGAACAAGCTCCTTTCCGCTGAATTCCATGATGACTTTTCCGTCGTTTGTTGGCGTGATGAAGCTGTCGTGCTTTTCCGCTGTAATTCCTGTGAGCGGCTGGAACCAGTGCGTGAAGTGTGTCGCACCTTTTTCAATCGCCCAGTCCTTCATCGCATTCGCAACAACGGTCGCAACCGAGGCGTCCAGCTTTTCGCCGCCCTCGATCGTCTTCATGAGCTGTTTGTAAGTTTCCTTAGGCAGCCGCGCTTTCATCACGGTTTCATTAAATACGTTCTCGCCAAAAATTGGTGTAACTTCGTCCATATTAAAACTCCTTATAAACTCCGCGTTAGCGGCGTTGCATGGAGGCAACGAATAGCGAGTTATTGCCAACGGCAAAAACTCGACCGTAATAAAAATTACACGGAAGTAATTTTTATTACGCCTCCTTATAAACTCCGCATTAGCGGCATTGCAACCTGTAAAACAAAAGACGCTGCAATCTCCCCGGGGCGTCCCCCGGAAAAACTACAGCGCCTTTGCTTAAATAAAAAAAGGCGTCGCAGAACTCATGTTCTACGACGCCTTTGTCGGTCACAAAATCAGTTATATAGTCTCGAAAAATAAATGTCAAGAGATTTTTTTAGAATCTGCGCAAGTTTCGAAAGTCTGTTACTTTTGAAAATGACGTATCTGTTTTTTTTATTATTACCTATTGACATACTAGGTAATCGGTAGTATAAACAAATATGTTG
>CAMVSS010000107.1 GCA_947170195.1 uncultured Treponema sp.
AACCACTTTAACAGTATCGCGACGTCGGTTGATTTGTTCTCCAATATCGATCTTGTCCGTGAAGACAACGACAGCATAAAGTCTTATGTCAATTTGAAGGATCCTAGCGGAAAGATTCCGATGACTCCGTTGGAGAATTCTGAGTATGAGGCGAAAATCTACAAGCTGGCAAAGGCTTTTGTGGAGGACAAGCCTGAGCTTCTCGGTGTAAGTTTCTCTTTGCAGTCGTAATAAAACGAATCCAGCTCATCGGGATCCATTTCCCACGGTACCCTGCCGTGGCGCGCTCAAACGGGTATGACAGCCGCACCCGTTCCTGGTTCAAGGATGCTGTCGGCGGGCCTGGTCAGGTTCATTTTTCGGATGCGTATACGACTTCCGCCGGGGAAACTGTAATCGTTGCTTCAAGAACGGTTTCGTATCAGAATGGAAATATAAAGGGTGTCGTGACTGCTGATGCTGATTTGTCGAATCTCCTCGACCTCTTCCGCTCGATTTCGGGCAGCGATTTTAATAAAACTTCTATTATATTGTGTGATCATAACGGCTCGATCCTTGTCGATACTGTAACTCCGGACAATCTTTTTAAGAATGTCTCTGAGCTTGGCATCAAGGGACTTGAGTCTTTTTCTCATGGCGCTGAGCTTGCGTTTACCGAGTCAATTTTGGGCAGCAAGTGTGAGATTCGAACCCGCGTCTCAAACAATGGTGTCATTCCGCTCAACTACGTCATGATAGTTCCGTACAGCGAGCTTAAGGCCAGTAACCAGGCGATAATCCGTGTTCTCATAATGCTGCTCGTTGCCGCGACTTTTGCCTCTGTCCTGGTTTCGCATCTGTTCGGAAGGATGCTCGCGCATCCTCTTGTAAAAATCACTTCTATTCTCAAGAATATTTCTGATGGTGATGGTGATCTGACTCAGCGTTTGCCGAAACTTTCTTCAAACGAAATCGGTGAGCTTTCCGTTCACTTCAACAAGGTTATGCAGAAGATCGGAGATTCTCTGGCGGCGGTAAAGAAGGAATCTGATGTCATGGATCAGATCGGCCATGATTTGGCAGGAAACGTAAACGAGACCGCGGGCGCGACGATCGAAATTTCTTCAAACATCGACAGCATGAAGAACCGCATGAACGAGCAGTCGGCGGGTGTTGAGGAGACTTCCGCCACTGTCAAGAATATCGTCGATGGTATCGCAAGGTTGAACTTGGATATCGATGATCAGTCGAACAGCGTCGCGCAGTCTTCTAGCGCAATCGAGGAGCTGGTTGCCAATATTCGCTCTGTAACTGAAATCCTTGATACAAACGCAAAGTCGGTTGAGGATCTGACTTCTTCTGCTGATGAGGGTAGGGTTCTGATCTCAAAAACGGTAGAGCTTACTCAGAGAATTTCTGATGATTCTCAGGGTCTTCTTGATGCCACTGTGATCATTCAGAACATAGCGAACCAGACGAACCTTCTGGCAATGAACGCCGCGATCGAGGCTGCTCATGCGGGCGAGACCGGTAAAGGTTTCGCTGTCGTTGCTGACGAAATCCGTAAGCTTGCCGAGGACTCAAGCGCGCAGGGCAAGCATATTTCTGATGTCCTTACGAATCTGAGCAACCTTATATCTACTGTTACCGACAGCGCGGAGAAAATCCAGCAGCAGTTCGGCATAATCTTCATGAACACCGAGGCTGTCAGCAGGCAGGAGTCCGTGATCAAGAATGCGATGGACGAGCAGAGTGCGGGAAGCCAGCAGATCCTTGATGCTATGAGCAAGATCAATGATATGACCATCCGCGTCAAAGAGGAAGCTTCCAGCATGAACGAGGGAAGCCAGCAGATTATTGCGAAGATGTCCAAGCTCGCGGAGCTTACGACTGAAATCAACTTCGGCATGAACGAGATGACGGCCGGTGTAAACGACATCAATACCAACATGCAGGCAATAAATCAGAAGAGTAAGGATAATACGCTCTGTATAACGAAGGTTTCTGACGCAATCGGAAAATTCAAGGTATAGGCAGTTTCAAAACTCCGGACGGGCTTTTAGTTGCCCTGTATAAAAACTATGAATAACTTGAGAGAGTGGTTTATGGGTATTCGAACGAAAATAACTGTTTCTTTTTTGTCGTCGATTTTAGTCACTGTTTTTCTTATTGTTGGCTTTAGTTATATAAAATCCAGCAACGAATTGAAAAATTCCGTTGAAGTTGGAAATATAAGTCTTGCTGAGACTGTTGCTGCAAAGATAAATCTGATCAATGAGCGTGAATTCAAGATGTTGCTTTCCGTGGCAAATATGCCGCTCATGAAAGATGAAAGTGTTGATTTGCGCACTAAATGGGAATTTGCAAGTAATGTTGTTGGAGATGATTCAAGATACAATGGTATTGCACTTTTTAATACCGCAGGCTCTGGGTATGCTACTACGGGCGCATGGACTGATTTGCATACCCGTTACTATGTCTCTGAATCAATGAAAGGCAACAATGCGATTGAAGACCCTGATTATGGAAAACTTACTGGAAAGCTTATTTCGTTTTATGCGATTCCTGTAAAAACTTACTTGGGCAAGCAGATTGGTGAGATTGCCGCTGTTGTAAATGCCGAAGATTTGTGCCGAACTGTAGCGGATATTACTGTTGGCAAAAACAGTCATCCGTTTGTTGTAAGCCGGACAAGCGGAAAATTTGTTGCGCATGAATCTATTCAAGTAATAGCTGACGGAGTAAAAATTCAGGACTATTTTTCAGAGGAATTTAGTTCAATAATGGAGCCGCTTATGGCTGGTGAAATTGGAACAGGAGTTTTTTACGATGCCTTGTCAAAAACTAAATATGCAGTTTCTTATACTCCGATAAAAGACTCTGACTGGACTGCTGTGTGTCTTGCTCCTTATGAGGATTTTTTCAGTGGAATAGGGGAGCTTTTGCGGTATATGATTGTCATCGCCATTGTTGCGCTTGTTATTGCTGCTGTTGCAGGAACTGTTGTCGTGAACATGGCTGTAAAACCTTTGAAGGTTGTCAGTTTCGCTATAAACGGAATTGCTTCCGGGGAGGCGGATCTTACAAGACGGCTTGATGCCAGGTCTAATGATGAGATTGGAGAGGTTGTAAATGGGTTCAATTCTTTCAGTGGAAAACTTCAGTCAATTATTGGTGACGTAAAGGGAACGAAGAACGCTCTTGTGATTGCAGGTGAGGACATGGCAAATGTGTCCGAGGATATGGCAACTTCTATAGATGAGATTCTTGAGAATATTCGCAGCACAAATGAGAATATAACTAAACAGAATGAAAATGTTACTGAGACCGCTGGTGCTGTAAACGAGATTGCGTCAAACATTGAAAGTCTTGAGCGGATGATAGAAACTCAGTCGGCTGGTGTTACACAGGCCAGTGCGGCTGTCGAACAGATGATTGGAAATATTTCTTCTGTAAATAACTCTGTTGATAAAATGGCGACTTCATTCAATGAACTTCGTGTTCAATCTCATGACGGATTTTCAAAACAACAGGCTGTTAACGAGTGTGTAAAAGAGATTGAAAGCCAGTCTCAGATGCTTCAGGAAGCGAACTCCGCAATTTCAGCTATTGCAAGTCAGACAAATCTTCTTGCAATGAACGCCGCGATCGAGGCTGCTCATGCGGGGGAATCCGGAAAAGGATTCGCTGTTGTTGCTGACGAAATCAGAAAACTTTCCGAAACGTCAACTTCCCAATCAAAGACAATCGGAACTCAGTTAAAAAATATCAAGGACTCTATAAATGCTGTCGTAAAGGCTTCTGGTGAGGCAAGCGATTCATTCTCCACTGTGTCCAGTAAGCTTGAGGATACAGATGCTCTTGTCATGCAGATTAAGGCTGCAATGGAGGAGCAGAATGAAGGTTCAAAGCAAATAATTGATGTTCTTCATACAATGAATGACAGTACTGTCGAAGTCCGTACAGCATCAACTGAAATGGAGCAGGGAAACAAAATAATTCTTTCGTCGATTCAGCAACTGCAGAATTCGACTCTTTCTATGAAAGAATGTATGGAAGAAATGGCTAATGGCGCGCGTAAAATGTCTGAGACTGGAAATACGCTTGGTGATATTTCCGGCAAGGTGAAAAACTCAATAGAAAAAATCGGATCTCAAGTTGATCTGTTTAAGGTGTAGAGCCGATTTTAAAGTCCAGTACTTTTTGGGGAGGTGTTTTTTTGAAAAATCTTGGCAAAAGTTTGAGTTTGAAAATAATACTGACTGTTTTTATAGGTACAGTTGTTTCAAATTTTGTTATTGGTCTTCTTGTTAATTATGAGGCCTCAAAAGCTCTGCAGCAGATGATGTATGAGGATTTGCAGCATTCTGTAAGTTCTGTCGCTAAGGATATGAACCTTAATAATGAGCGTGAAGTTCGTATGCTTCAGACTCTTGCGCAGGATTCAAGAATGCGTGATCCTTCTGTTGCGCTTTCAGAAAAGACTGAGATCGCACGCGCTGTCATATCATCGGACAAGGACTATATCGATGTCTCTGTTCTTGATATGAACGGAAGTGGATATAAAAAAGGTAGTTTTGATTTGTTTTCTGCAGCCGGCGATGAATATTTTACTGTGGCGGCTTCAGGTTCCCTTTGCATAACGGATCCTAGAGTTGATAAAAAAACAGAAACTGTTTCGATGGTATATTCCTATCCTGTCAGAGATTTTTCCAACAGGGTCATAAATGTCGTTTATTGTGTGGTTGATGGATTTAAACTCAGTGACCTTTGCATGGAACATCCGATGTCAAAAGATAGAAAGCCTTATGTTATCAGTGCTGCAACAAAGATCACACTTGCGAATGAGGATCATTGGAAGGTCGGTGTTGAGGATATTGCTGAGATTGAACGGCAGAATCAGGGAACAAGTCTTGGAGAGCATCTTACACTGATGCTTTCCGGCGAAACAGGAAGTGATGTCTATGTTGACAACGGAAAAAAATGGATGTCGGCTTTTGAAAGAATCCCGAATACAAACTGGATTGCGGCCTGCTCGGTTCCATTCTCTGATTTTGAGGAGAGGCTTATATCATTAACCCGTTCTATAGTTGTGGCATTCATTCTGATGACATTGGTTTCTTTATTAATAGTAGGAATTGTAATCAGACTTTCAATCCGCCCATTGAGAAATCTCAAGAAAGCGATTAAAAACATATCTTCCGGCAATGCTGACCTTACTAAGCGTCTCACGGTTAGTTCAAGCGATGAGGTCGGCGATGTCGTCTCGGGATTTAATGAATTTTCGGAAAAGTTGCATTCAATCATTTCTCAGGTAAAAGATTCGAAGGCGGAACTGCATGATGCAGGAACTCAGATGAGCGATGTAACGCAAGACACATCGGCTGCTATTACTGAAATTCTTGCAAACATCGACAGTGTTAATGCTCAGATATTGAATCAGTCCGGAAGTGTTGATGAGACTGCTGGTGCAATTAATGAAATTGCGTCAAACATTAATTCGCTTGAGCGCATGATAGAAAATCAATCGATGGAAGTTTCTCAAGCATCGGCTGCGGTTGAACAGATGATTGGAAATATATCCAGTGTGAATCAGTCTGTTGAAAAAATGGCGGAGTCTTTTGAGGTTCTTGCTGAAGATGCACACAATGGACTTGAGAAACAGCAGGATGTTAATAACAAGATTGAGCAGATTAAGGCTCAGTCGGAGATGCTGCATGATGCTAACTCTGTTATTTCTGCTATAGCGGAACAAACCAATCTTCTTGCAATGAACGCGGCAATTGAGGCTGCTCATGCGGGCGAGGCTGGAAAAGGATTCTCTGTCGTTGCGGACGAAATCAGAAAACTTTCTGAAAACTCAAGCGAGCAGTCTCATACAATCGGAATTCAGCTTGATAAAATTCGTAGCTCTATCGAGGCTGTTGTCTCGGCCTCTGTTGAATCCAGTGATGCATTCAGTTCTGTTACGGGTAAAATTCGTGATACTGATGAACTTGTCAGGCAGATAAAAGGTGCGATGCAGGAGCAGCAGACTGGAAGCCGGCAGATTGGAGATTCACTGCATTCAATGAACGACAGTACTCTCGAAGTCCGAACTGCTTCTGCAGAGATGAGCGAGGGGAACAAGCAGATTCTTAGTGAGGTCGAGAAACTTCAGAATGCAACCATAAGCATAAAAGAGAGCATATTGGAGATGTCGATTGGTGCAAGAAGGATAAATGAGACAGGAGTTGCTCTGTCGGATATAGCAAGGTTGATGAACGGTTCTATAGAAAAAATAGGAAGTCAAATAGATCAGTTCAAAGTATAAAAAAAAGGCGTCCCGAAAGAACATGCTTTCGGGACGCCTTTTTTGCATTTAAGCCGTGAAAAATAGGCTAGAAGTTTTCTTTCTTTACTTCGAAGAAGCTCTGCGGGTGTGCGCAAACCGGGCACGCTCCCGGAGCTTTTTTGCCGACTACGATATGTCCGCAGTTAGCGCACTGCCAGATTACATCGCCGTCCTTTGAGAATACTTTCTCGCCTGTCACGTTGTCCAAAAGCTTTCTGTACCGCTCCTCGTGCTCTTTTTCGATGGCTCCGACCATCTCGAAGAGTTTTGCGATTCTAGGGAATCCTTCTTCTGCCGCAGTTTTTGCGAATCCTGCGTACATGTCTGTCCATTCGTAGTTTTCGCCGTCGGCAGCGTCTTTGAGGTTCTGCGCTGTTGATGGAACGTCGCCGTCATGGAGCAGCTTGAACCAGATTTTTGCGTGTTCTTTTTCGTTTCGGGCTGTTTCCTCAAAAATATCCGCAATCTGCTCGAATCCGTCTTTTCGTGCTTTGCTGGCGTAATATGTGTATTTGTTTCTTGCCTGTGACTCGCCTGCAAACGCTGTCTGCAAGTTTTTTTCGGTCTGCGTTCCCTTGATGTTTTCCATAATTTTGTACCTCCGGAAAAAGATATGATAAAATTAAAATGTTTACAATCTATTTTAGCACGGTCTTGGCAAAAGTCAATCGGTGATTTTGGCGAAACTTCGGTATTGTGATTGAATTATCATGTGCTAACTTGGTTTTGTGCCTGCAAAAATTGAGAATTTTTATTTTACTTTAATGTTGGTTTGTTGAGTAAAGTTCTGAAATTTTCTATACTGTCATGAAATCATTTTTATTTGTTTTTAAATTTTGGAGGAGCTATGACAATCGCTTCAATGCTTAACCAGAGTATTATCCTTACTCTGCTTGGTATGTGTGTTGTTTTCAGC
>CAMVSS010000108.1 GCA_947170195.1 uncultured Treponema sp.
CGTTGGCATTATCCAAATCAGGTTATGGGTCAAGGCAAACAGCCTACTCTCAGCCTGCTTTATGCAAGCTCCCCTAAAAATTGCATTATTGTAGGTGTTTTGAAGAAAAGTTGTCAATTACTCAAGAGGAAAAAAACTTCTCCTGTGATGCTTTTTTGTCGTATTGCAAAGCGACTATAAACTATGTATTATTTTTATATCTGAGGCAGTTTCAAAAGTCCAGACGGACTTTGCTAGTTGCTATGCAACCGCAAATGCTTCTAAATTCACCTCAAAAACCGCAATGAAATGAGGTTTTTGTAAGCAAAGTTTCAAGAGCAACAGACTTTTGAAAACTCGCTCATCTATAGGGAGATAAAAACTTAACTTTTTCGAACTTCCTTTATTCAGTTTCGCCCATATCTGGGCTAAAAAGAGAGAAAAATGGAACCTACAGAACAGACAACGCAGCCGGAGCTGCAGCCGGAACAGACAGTACAGAGCGTGCAGCCAGTACAGCCGGAGCGAATTGCCACAAGAACTTTAATTTCCGATAATGTATCCAAACGAATTTCAGTGCTTCGATTTCCGCTGATAGTCCTTATAGTGCTGGGACATAATACACTTTCAAGAGCAAATGCAGTCAGAATTG
This sequence comes from uncultured Treponema sp., assembly GCA_947170195.1. Lineage (GTDB taxonomy): Bacteria > Spirochaetota > Spirochaetia > Treponematales > Treponemataceae > Treponema_D. The sequence goes on from CAMVSS010000108.1 coordinate 632, forward strand.
GCGTAGAATTTCAGACCAGCCTTCTGGTTGACTATTTGCAGCTGATATTTACTACATGCCTTGCAAATTGTGCCGTTCCCCTGTTCTTTCTGTTTGCGGCTTACCTTCAGGCAAAAAAGAATTATTCATATCCTGTTCTTCTCAAGAAGAAAGCTCGTGGATTGTTGATCCCGTACGTACTCTGGCTTTCCATGGCTACTATTTTTGTCGTATCCCGTTTGTCTTTCCCTGTTTCTGACCTTAAGATTGCAGATTGGGCAACTTTATATCTGGGACATGCAGAATGGTTCAATCCTACGGTAATTCCGCTTGCTGATAATACTATGTCTTCCATTCAGTTTTGGTTTATCCGTGATTTGATGATACTCGTCCTTCTTTCGCCGATTTTTGTCTGGCTGATCAAGAAGTTCCCGGCTGCTGTGCTTGTCCTGAGCGTAATAGCATACATGCTTCCTTTCGAGTTCCGCATTGTTGATAATCAGGCTGTTTTCTTTTTGCTAGGATTGTATTTTGGACTGTATGATTTCCCGTTCTTTGAGAAAATAGACCGAATAAACTGGCTGGAGAGTATAGTCCTGCTCATTGTAACCTGTATCGCGGTTCGCAAGACCGGAGGTGTGCTTTTGAATAATTTCATGGTCATAGCCGGTTGTATTTTCCTGTTAAAACTTACAGGACTGATTGTGGCGAATGAAAAAGCATGCAAGGTTCTTTCATATCTCTCTGGTTTTTCATTCTTCTTGTACGCAATACATCTGCCGATACTCAGCGCAGTGGTAATGATTCTTTGGGTTCACTTCTTCCCGATGAAAAACGTATTCTTGTGCGTGTTTGAATATTTTGGAGCAGCTCTCCTTATTTCTGCCATCGGAACGGGAATCGGAATCGGGCTCAAAAAAATCTGCCGCCCTGCATTTGCGCTTTTAACTGGCGGAAGAATTTAATCGGGGCGTCTGAAAATCTAAAAACATAATTTTCCTGTAATGCAGGAGATTGCCGTGATTAACGCGAGCGTGGCTTGCACGAGCGCACCAAACACGGCAATGACCTGATTTATCAGACAGCCCCATAAAAACTATTTCAGCTCTTCTTTTAGCTTTTCTGGACAGACAGCGTTTACGAGCGCACGTGCCAGAATTTTTGTCGGGTCGATCTTTGTTATCGGAAGACGAAGCCGCCCCATTGCAAGCGGAATTTCGGTGCAGCCCATGATGTATGTGTCGTAACCCTTTTCAAGCATTTTTTCAGTGACGATTCTGAAATTTTCGACAGCCTGATCTTTTATCGGGTTTGAGTAAGCCTTTATTCCAAACTCGCGGCTGTAGATTGCATCCCAAATCAGTTTTTTGTCATCTTCGGAAGGCTCTACGATCCTGAGGGATTTGTCATTTTCGAAAAACTTTTTATAGACTCCGGAATAATAAGTTCCCATGGTCGCATAAAGGACGATTTCTTTCCCAGACAGTTTTTCTTTCACATACTTGTAGGTTTCCTCAACGATGTTCAGCAAGTTTACGTTAAGACCGCTGATCCTCAGAAATTGCTTCACCTGATTCATGATGATCGGCGAATGCGCGGTATTGCACGGAATTGCGATATGAGTTGCCCCGGCAAGCGCGAGCTTTTGGATCACATATTCAATTCCCGTGCACGGATTTTCTGTTTCCGGATGCATGATGTAGTAGGTTCTGTCCGGTATCAGATTGGAAGCGGAAATCATCACCACTTCCGGGTAGTCCTGGTCGCAAGTGGCGTTCACGGAGTCAAAAACTTTTCTTTCCAAGTCCATTCCTGCATAGGGACCAAGACCTCCGACTATGCCGATGACAGGTTTATTTTTCATTGAATACATAGACACCATTCCAATCTTTTGGAGGATTGAGCCTGAAGTTTTCAGAACGCTCTTTGATTATGTGAGCTGCTTTGTCGTCCATATTGTTGAGTACTGCATCCATGTAGCTTATGCTCTTGTCCCATTCTCCGCTCATGTAGTACCACAAGCCTTTTTCGTAAGTCTTGTAGACTTTGAGAAGTTTTTGATCCAGCTTGTCTTTTTCTGCAAGAAGTTCGTAGATGAACAATGCCTGAGATTTTCCTTTTACCGTAATCTTGTCGAGAATTCTGAATTCAAAGCTGTCTTTTACAAGCTCGTGCGTTACCGAGCTGACGATGATTTCTGTTCCGTAGAATTTGTTCAGACCTTCAAGTCTGCTTGCCAGATTTACATTGTCTCCGAGAACAGTATAGTTTATGCGCTCATCAGAACCCATGTTTCCGACGACAACTTCGCCCGTATGGATTCCGAAGCGCGTTCGGAATTTCGGCTTTCCTTCACGAATCCATGCGTTTGAAAGGTTGAAGCCTTGCATCTGGCAGGCGAGTGCTGAACGGCATGCGAGCGTTGCATGAGCTTTTACATCCATTTCTATAGGTGCGCCCCAGAACGCCATTACGGAATCTCCGATATATTTGTCGATAGTTCCCTTGTTTTCCGTGATTGAATGGGCAAATACCGAGAAGTAATCATAAAGTCTGTTTACAAGCTCCTCCGGCCGCGTCTTTTCTGCGATCGAAGTGAAATTTTCGATGTCGGAGAACATGAGCGTAAGAGTCTGCTTTTTGCCGCCGATCTCCGCATCCTGATTGTTTTTGATAAGCTGAGAAACGAGGTCCGCCGGAACATATTTCTTGAAATTTACAAGTCCCTGCTTCATGCCTTGGAATGAATCGACCATCGTATCAATCTCGCGGATTCCGGAATCAATCTCGACGTTTTCATCATCAATTGAGAGCTTTCTGATGTTGTTCATCTCGTTCGAAAGCGTTTTCATCGGAGTTGAAATGAGGGAAGATATGAGAATTGATATTACGATCGCGATTATTATTACGCACAGAGAAATTATGAGAACAGTCCTGTTGTTTTTGTAAACGATGCCCATTATATCTTCGTCAGGGACAACCATTCCGATATTCATCGAAAGTTCCTCGTCGAGAATCATGGAATCGATTTTGCAAAGATAATTCTTGTCCTCGATTGAAATTGAATAGATTCCGTCCGTATTTTCCTTTCCGCGTCCGGCCTCGAATGCCTCCGAGATTATCGGATCAGATTTATCGGTTACTTTCTTCATGTTGAAAGTATTCGTTCCGTCGGCAGACGGGAATACGTTGAGCAGCGTGTCTATCGGATCATTTGGTTTCATAGGTTTTGCAATAATCTGATTGTCCTGATCGTAGATGAACAGCTTTGAATGCTCCGTCGTCGAAATATTTCCGAGATAAAGCGACAGCTCGCGGATTCCGATGTCTATGCAGGCAACACCGATAAGCTTTCCTTCGTCGTCATAGACCGGAGAAGCGCATGAGAAGCCCGGCATATTGTCAGTCGCAAAAATGTAGACATTCGTCCATACGGTTTGCTTTTGAGCTACGGCTTTTTTGTACCAGCCGCGGGTGCGCGGGTCATATCCGTTTTCCGCGCTTTCGGTTGTGGTCGGGAAAGTCGCGTTGTAGCTCTTGTTTTCATGAATGTATTTTGTGATGACAGAATCGTTCGTGCGGTAAATGTATCGGCGGGTTAGAGAACCGTCGGGCATTCGTCGTCCCATTATGAGGTTTCCCTTCGTGTCGCCGAAATAGACCATGGCGAACTCTTTGTGGGTGTTCAAAAGCTCCATAAAGTAGTCGAGTGCCGCCTCATTGTCTTTCTGGAAATGGAATTTGTCTTCATTCCAATAGTGGAAAAGAATGCTGTGGATTTCCTGATCAGCAGGCTTGTAATATGCCTCAAGCTTGGTGTCCACCGATTTTAAGATTTCGGTGAGAAGCTTGGTGGAAACCGAATAAACCGAATCCTGAGTGCCATGGGAATTGATCCTCATGATTATAGTTGCGGTTGCAACAAGCAGGAGCGTATTTATGATTACAAGGGCATCCCTTATTCGGATTTTGAATCCTTCTGAATGCTTGTTCAGTGGCTGAGATGCTGATACGGTCTTTGCTGCAGGTGCGGACAACTCTTCCAAGCCAGCGGCTTTCTTTTCTGGAATTGCGGTATCTTCCTGTTTTTCGTCCTCGATCGCGAATACATGCACTTCATTTTTGGTTTCGATTTTTTGTTCATTATCAGGAGTTGGTGCAGAAACAAGGGCTGTTGTCGCGATATTTATATAGACGATGAGAAGTGTTCGCATAGGGTCGATGAGCGAATCGATAGCCATGAAAACGATAAGAATTGATTCGACCGGGAGACCAATCGGGTCAAGAATCAGAGAAATCATCGGAAGCGTCAGAAGACCCGAAGCACCGGCGGTCGCCGTTCCTGCCAAAAGGGAGCCGATTATGACCAGAATCAGCGCTGGAACGGCGAGCGACGTGTTGTAAATTTGAGCTACAAAGCACGATGCAAGAGCAAAGTACATTATGTTTCCGAAGCGGAGAACCGTAAGTCCGAGCGGGAAAACAAGGTCAACCATGTTTCCGTTGTATTTGAGGCTTTTCAGCGCGGAAATTGAAGACGGAAGGGCTGCAAAACTGTTTCGAGTCGCAAAACAGATGATGATCGGATCCATTACCTTTTTAAGCACCGTGACAGGATTTTTTATACCTGACTTGAGCCAGATTATTACGGTACAGCCGATTATCGCAATCAAACCTGCCCCATAGAAGACGACGATAAATTTTACCATCGCGAGCAGAATTTCAACACCGACCTGCGCGATTTGTTTTCCCATGAGGAAGACAAGGCCTATCGGGAGTCCATACATTGTCCAGTTGATGAGCTTTTGGAAAGAATCTTTCAGCGACACGACGCCGTTTATCAGCCGCGAAGAAGATTCTTCTTTAAGGAAGCCGATTGCAATACCGAATATTATGCTGAAAAATACGAGCTGAAGAATCGAACCATTGCTGAACGCTTTGAAAATATTTGCCGGAATTATGTTTATGAAGAAGTCAACGAGGGATGATTTTTTTGAATCCACATCCTTGCTCGGATCATAAAGTGCCATTTCGTTTTGAGAAGTGTCGGCAGAGTCCTTGATTATGCTGTCCAAAACTTCTGTTGTCGTTTCCCCAAGATTTTCACCTGGTCGTGCGACAATTCCTGCCAGCGTTCCGACGAGAGAAGTTGCGACAAGCACTATGAAGAACACGAAGATGATTTTTAAAATATGCTGGCGGGCATTTTTATCTTTCATGAGCTGGGCAAGACTCGCGACAATCGATGTTACCAAAATCGGAATGACAGTCATTTGGAACAAATTCAAATAAGCGTCGCCTATAACGCCCCAAGATAAAGCTATATCTTTTTCATAAAAACCAAAGATGATTCCCAGTACTACGGAAATCAGTATGGTCAGAGGATTTTTTAATATTTTTCCAATCATAAACGTCAGCTCCTATTGGTTTGAATAAGTTGCAAGAATTTCATCAGCAGTCATCTTCGTCTGGTTTTCAAGGAAGATGTTTACCCAATAGAGAAGCTGGGAATTTTCATTTTTGACTGCAATTGCTATCGGATCGGTGAGATCTGTAAAATAGACCGGCTTTAACGTGAGCGAGCTTTGCGGAATTGATGACAGAACTCGTTTTATCTCCAATTCGTCTCGATAGACTGAAAGCACTTTTCCGTCGGTTAATGCCTGGACCGCTTCATCCCATGTTTTGTATTCCTGAATTTTTGCCGCAGGAAAATTTGTTTTTGCGTAGTTTGCGTATGAAGAATTTGCGATAACACCGATTGTGCCCGTATAGTTTCTGATGTAACGGTTTACTTCGCCCTCTCCGGAAACCTTTGCAAGCACAAGCCGGTTGAACAAAAGCCCCTGTTTGAATGTCATGTACGGGGTTGAAAATTTTACGGTTTTTGATCGGGTAAGAGTTCGGCTGAGTTTTGAAACTGCAAGGTCAGCTTTTCCGTTCGCGACCAAAGTGACAAGATCGTTGAATGCCGGGGCATCGCGGGTTACTACAAGTTTTACCCCCAGTTCATTTGCCATTTTGGAAGCAAGATCTATGTCGTAGCCTGTTAATTTGCCGGTTTTATCCACAAAATAAAAGGGGGGCTGGTCTACCGCGGTAATTGCAACCCTGAGTTCACCACGTTTGATAATTCCTTCGATATCTTTGTTGATGCCGATGGAATGATTTTCTTCTGCAAAAGCTGTCAGTAATATAGAAGAAAACAGTAGAAGCACAGCAAGCTTGTACACAGACTTCATAAACACTCCTCAGAAAAACCTAAAAAACAAACTGTTGAGTCAGTTTCAAAGAATTTGTCATCGTTTGAAACTTCATCTATTTTTTAAATTCTCTATTATTATTAATTCTAACACAATCTTGTTATCTTGCACGTTTTTTTATAAAAAGTAGTAGACATGATTTATTATTTCCAATAAAGTTATGCAAGACAAAGGCGTCGTAAATAAACCGCTATAGGTGTTTCCATTTGGAATTATTGTGGCAGTTTATTTATGACGCCTTTTTTGTTTCCTTGGGAAACTGAAAAAAGACGCCGAAAATCGGCTGAGCCAGAATAGGAGAAAAAAATGGCAATCA
>CAMVSS010000109.1 GCA_947170195.1 uncultured Treponema sp.
AACATGTCCTCGGTAAAGTGAAGCCCCGCAGTCGGGCATGCAGAAGAGCCGGTCTCCTTAGCATAGATGGTCTGGTATCGCTCGCTGTCAGTGTCATCGTCCTCGCGCCGGATATACGGAGGAAGCGGAATGTGACCGTTGCGCGAAAACCATGCGTCATCAAGGGGATTTTCAAACTGAAGAGTTCTGAATTCAGAATTAACGTCAGCCTCATGCTCGACGACAGTTCCGACAGAGCCATCAGGGAAGCGGAATCGGTTTCCGCCCTTAACTTTCTTGGCCCCCTTAACCATAGTGTGCCAGGTCTTCAGGTCAGAAGTCATCTGGTTGAGGAACATGAATTCCCGCTCCTTGGAAGTTCCGGCTTCGTCATTTTCCTTGGCCGGAGAAAGCTTTACGCCGTAGCAGCGTGAGCGGCGAACCTTTGAGTTATTGAAAATCATCAGTGTGTCAGGAGAAATCAAGTCTGGAAGGTCTTCCATTCTGAGATGTGTGACTTTTCCATCTTCCCGTCCAAGAAGCATGAGCCTGTCCTGCCCGCGGACGCCGGACGGTTTCTGGGCAATCAATTCCTGCGGCAAATCAAAATAAAAATCAGAAAGTTTCATACGAATTCCACCGTCAAAAAAATATGCAGAGGCAGTATAGCGGAAAATCATAAATTAGAGCAAGTTTCAAAAAACCCGTCCGAAATCTTGAAAATGCTTTATAAAACTCCGCTTAGAGGCTTACAGAGATGTGACATCAAGATCAAGCTGAACGGAAGTCTTATACTGAGGAAACATTTCTTCTATATTTTGCTGTATTTTTTTGTGCTGCTCGCCCCTGTCCTTCTCATCAAAATCGATAATTATGTCCATGCGAAGCGTTTTTTCTTCCTCGTCAACATAAAGTCCGTGCATCTCAAGAACTGACGGATAGAGCTTAAGATAATCCAAAATCTGATTTTTAACCGCGCTGGCAGCACTGGCACCCGTGTTCGCAGGATAGACCCCCACGGCGCTGATTATAATTCCATGCTCCTCAAAAACGGCCTTAGAAATTTTACGCTGCAACTTGTCAACGTCAACGACTGTCGTGCTGTCATCAAGCTCTATGTGCACCGAGGCGATGAAGCTGTCAGGACCGTAGTTGTTTAGAACCAAATCATAAACGCCAAGAACACCGTCAATTTCAGAAATAGTCTTTTTGACATTGCGGGCAAGCTCAGCACCGGCGCGTTCCCCAAGGATCTCGCTGATTGTGCCGACAAGAGTCTCAACACCGGCTTTTAAAATCATGAATGAAATCAGCGCGCCGACATAAGGCTCAAGCGCGACACCCGCAAAAAGATAGAAAATCGCTGCGATGACAGTCGTAAAAGAAACGAGAGAATCCATCAGCGCATCTTTTCCGCTCGCGACAAGGGAATCTGAATTCACTTTCTCGCCGACCGACTTAACATAAAATCCCATGACGATTTTTACGACGACTGCCACGGACAAAATTATGATTGAAACAGCGCTGTATTCAGGTGTCTGCGGTGAAATTATTTTTTTGACAGACTCAACAAGCGATGTGATACCGGCATAGAGAATGATTATGGCTATTACCATCGCGCTCAGATATTCGAGCCGTCCATATCCGAAAGGATGCTTTTTGTCGGCAGGCTTGGCAGCAAGCTTAGCTCCGATGATCGTTATGACCGAGCTGGCGGCATCGCTAAGATTGTTGACGGAATCAAGAGTAATCGCAATGGAATTTGATATGATTCCTACAAAGGCCTTAAAAAAAGCCAGAAGAACGTTCGCAAAGATTCCAAGTATGCTGGTTCTGACAATCGCGCGACCTCTGTTTACTGTCTGTTGAGTTGTTTTTTCCATAGACTTTAATTTTACAAAGAAAATCTGAAAATTGTCAAAAAAAATATTGGATTCAAAACTTTCAGGGCTTATGAAAATCAGTTTGCTTGTTGACACAACAGTTACTCTTTGCTAATAATATTATATATAAGTAACATTGCTTACTTAAAGAGAATATAACAATGATACCGCTAACAGTTGCAGACAAAGAAAAAGAACAAATCATCAAAAAAATCGGCGGCAACGAAGAAATTCGTCGTCATCTGGCAAATTTGGGCTTTACCGTGGGCGGAACTGTGACCGTCATTAATTCACTCAACGGGAATCTCATTATCAAAGTAAAGGAATCTAGAATTGCCGTTGGTGAGGACATGGCAAGAAAAATCATGGTGTAAAAAAATGGAGGAAACGGATAAAAATGGCATCCTTTCAATTTTTATCCGCACATATTGTGGCATCCGTGCCGCAGGAGGTACATAAATGAAGACATTGCGTGAAGTAAAAATCGGGGAAACCGTAAAAGTCGTCAAAATTACTGGCGAAGGAGCTGTAAAACGACGGATTATGGACATGGGAGTGACAAAGGGCGTTGAAATCTATGTCCGGAAAGTCGCACCGCTCGGAGACCCGATTGAAGTCACAGTGAGGGGCTATGAACTTTCACTTAGAAAACAAGATGCAGAAATGATAGAAGTTGAATAGAGGTTAGATAGAAAAAATGGAAAAACAGATTCGTATTGCCCTGGCAGGAAACCCAAACGCGGGAAAAACAACGCTTTTTAATGCACTCACAGGCTCAAATCAATTTGTCGGAAACTGGCCTGGAGTTACGGTCGAAAAAAAAGAAGGAAAACTCAAAAAACATGAAGGCGTAATCGTAACCGACCTTCCGGGCATTTACTCGCTCTCCCCTTACACACTTGAGGAAGTCGTTGCGCGAAATTATCTCGTAGGCGAACGACCTGATGCAATCTTAAACATCGTCGATGCAATGAACCTTGAGCGAAATCTTTACCTCACGACTCAGCTCACTGAGCTTGGAATTCCTGTCGTAATCGCGCTCAACATGATGGATTTGGTCAAAAAAGCAGGCGACAAGATTGATGTCGAGGAACTTTCAAACAAACTCGGATGCAAGGTAGTCGAGATTTCCGCACTCAAAGGAACCGGCGTCATGGAAGCGGCGGAAGAAGCAATCAAAGCGGCAGGCAGAACAAAAACTGTTCCGAAACATTCGTTCTCGGGTGTCGTCGAGCATGCGATTGCACATATTGAAGAAGCAGTCGTCCACGAGCTGCCTGAAGAGCAGCAGAGATGGTACGCAATCAAAGTCTTCGAGCGGGATGACAAAGTTCTCGATTCACTCAAAATTGAAAAAAACACGCTTGAACACATCGAGACTGACATAAAGGCGGCAGAAAAAGAACTTGATGACGATGCAGAAAGCATCATCACGAACGAACGGTACATTTACATCGCAGAGATTTTAAAATCAAGCTACAAAAAGCGAAATGTGGGAAGCCTTTCAACATCAGATAAAATAGACCGAATCGTAACAAACCGCTGGCTCGGTCTTCCGATTTTTGCCGTAATCATGTTCGCAGTCTACTGGATTTCAATGGTCGGAATCGGCGCGGCGGCAACGGACTGGGCAAACGACGGTCTTTTCGGAGACGGATATCACCTATTCGGAATCGGAACTTCCGCTTATGAGGAAGCAGCCGAAGAATACGGAGACACGGCCGCAATTCTTGAGGCGGTTGAAAACGGCGAGAACACTTATGTAGTCGTCGATGACGAGACTCTCGAATCCTCTGACCCGATTGAAATCACGTCTGAGGCTGTCGAAGAAGCAAAGGCAATGGCAGAAAAATACGGCGAGGAAGGTCCTGATCCGGCTGAGTACGGCATTTGGGTTCCTGGCGTTCCAAGCCTTATCGGCGGATTGCTCGAAAAAGCAGGAACTGCAGAATGGCTTTCAGGCCTTATTCTTGACGGAATCGTTGCCGGTGTCGGTGCTGTCCTCGGATTCGTTCCGCAGATGCTCGTTCTCTTCCTTTTGCTCGCTTTCCTTGAAGCGTGCGGTTACATGGCTCGAATCGCATTCGTTCTTGACCGCGTGTTCCGAAAGTTCGGTCTTTCAGGAAAATCATTCATCCCTATGCTCGTTGGAACAGGTTGTGGCGTTCCTGGAATCATGGCAAGCCGCACAATCGAAAACGAGCGTGACCGCCGCATGACGATTATGACTACAACATTCATTCCTTGCGGTGCGAAAGTTCCTTTCATCGCAATGATTGCGGGTTCTATTTTCGCAGGTTCTGCATGGGTAGCAACTTCCGCTTACTTCATCGGAATGGCGGCAATCGTAATCTCGGGAATCATGCTCAAAAAGACAAAGATGTTCTCTGGAAATCCGGCTCCGTTCGTAATGGAATTGCCTAGCTATCACCTTCCGACCTGCACAAACGTCCTCCGCTCAATGTGGGAGCGTGGCTGGTCATTCATCAAAAAAGCGGGAACAATCATTCTCCTTTCGACAATCGTAGTCTGGTTCACTTCATACTTCGGCTGGACGGAAGACGGATTCGGAATGCTTTCTGAGGATCAGCTTGATTCTTCAATCCTTGCAAAAATCGGTTCATGCATCGCATGGATTTTCACACCGCTCGGCTGGGGAAACTGGCAGGCTGCAGTTGCTTCAATCACTGGTCTCGTTGCAAAAGAGAACATCGTCGGCACGATGGGAATCTTGTACGGCAGCGGAGAACTCACTGCATACCAGGCTCTCGCACAGGCATTTACTTCTGTCGAGGGATTCAGCTTCCTCGTATTCAACCTTCTCTGCGCACCTTGTTTCGCGGCAATCGGAGCAATCAAGCGCGAGATGAACAATGCAAAATGGACATGGTTTGCAATCGGATATCAGTGCGGTTTTGCCTATGTGATTTCGTTCATGATCAATCAGTTCGGAAAACTCTTCACAGGTAATGCCAATATCGTCGGACTTGCGCTCGCAGTTATCATCCTCATCGGAATGATTTACATGCTCTGCGTCAAGAAGTACAATGAAGCCACAAAACTTACGGCAAGGATCTAAATCAGAATGGGAACTGTTGTAGTAGGAACAATACTGGCGGCAGCTGTTGTCGCCGTAATCGTGAACCTTGTGAAGAACAAGATTCAGGGTAAATCTTCATGCTCTTGCGGCGGAAGCTGCGGTGGTTGCTGCAACTGTCACAAAGAATAGCTGACGCTTCGAAAACTTGCTTAATGCAAGTTTTCGAAGTTACCCAAACGTATTTATTGACAACCGAGTTAGACTGTACTAATTTTAATTCGTAATGAATACGCTTAACGAAATAAAAATCGGCGATACCGTACGTATCGAAAAACTCGGCGGAAACGGAGAACTTCGCCAGCACTTTCTTGACATGGGAATTATTCCTGGAGCAGAAATAACGCTCGTAAAATACGCTCCCCTCGGAGACCCCATGGAATTCCGCTTGCACGGCTATGAGCTGACGCTGCGCATCGCGGACGCTCAAAAAATCACAGTATCTCCGCTCGAAAAATCAGCAGAATCAGAAGAAAAAATCTCAAAAACTCTCGCTCCTAATTCTTCCCAGCAAAACTCATCGAACCATCCCGGATTAGGCGAAGGCGGAAAATTCCACTCAAAGGGAGATGAAAAACCACTCCCGGACGGCACTATCCTTACATTCGCCCTCGTCGGAAATCAGAACTGCGGAAAGACAACTCTCTTCAACAAACTCACAGGCTCAAACCAGCACGTCGGAAATTTTCCTGGCGTCACAGTTGACAGAAAATCAGGAACCATCAAGGGGCATTCAGACACCCTCATAACAGATCTTCCCGGAATATACTCAATGTCCCCGTATTCAAGCGAGGAGCTGATCTCAAGAAATTTCGTGCTTGACGAAAAGCCTCACGCAATCATCAATATCGTGGACGCAACAAACATCGAAAGGAATTTATACCTTACGATGCAGCTTCTGGAGCTGAACATTCCGATGGTAGTCGCATTGAACATGATGGACGAGCTTACGGCAAACGGCGGCACGATCGACGTAAACAGCATGGAAGCATATCTCGGAGTACCTGTCGTTCCTATATCAGCAAAAAAGAACCAGGGCATCGAGGAGCTGGTAGCACATGCAATCCACGTGGCAAAATATCAGGAACCACCGCTTCGTCAGGATTTCTGCGACAAAAGCACTAACGGAGGAGCCGTTCACAGGGCATTGCACGGAACTCTCCACTTAATAGAAGACCATGCAGAAAATCTCAACATTCCTGTCAGATTTGCGGCCAGCAAACTTCTTGAGGGAGACAAACTGATTCTTTACAAACTCAACCTCGACGTGAACGAAAAGGAAACCCTTGAGCACATCAGCCTGCAGATGGAAAGCGAAAGAAAGCTCGACAGAAGCGCGGCCATCGCAGACATGCGGTACTCATTCATCTACCGGCTGTGCGACGCAACCGTAAAGCGGCCAGAAGAGAGCAAAGAGCGGGAACGAAGCCAAAAGCTCGACAAAATTCTCACCGGAAAATGGACGGCAATTCCATCATTCATACTCATAATGGCGTCGGTCTTTTATCTGACCTTCAATGTCATAGGCGCATGGCTTCAGGGGCTTCTGGAAAGCGGGATTGAAAGCCTTACGGTTCTGACAGACACCGCACTGGCACACATAGGCGTAAACGAAGTGCTTCACTCCCTCATAATCGACGGAATTTTTGCCGGAGTTGGAAGCGTTCTCTCGTTCCTTCCGATCATCGTAACATTGTTCTTCTTTCTTTCCATACTCGAGGATTCAGGCTACATAGCCAGGGTCGCATTCTTCATGGACAAACTTCTAAGAAAAATCGGTCTCTCAGGAAGAAGCATCGTTCCCCTTCTGATAGGATTCGGATGCTCGGTTCCTGCCGTAATGTCAACAAGAACACTCCCAAGCGAGCGCGACAGACGGATGACGATTCTCCTGACGCCGTTCATGAGCTGCACTGCGAAACTCCCGATCTACGCATTTTTCGTAAGCGCATTCTTTCCAAAGCACAGCGGAATTATCATGACCGCGCTTTATATTCTGGGAATTTTAGTCGGAATCGGAGCCGCATTCCTATACCGAAAAACACTGTTCAAAGGAGAGGCGGTTCCATTCGTCATGGAGCTTCCGAATTATCGCCTGCCTGAGGCGGGAAACACAATCCAGCTTCTTTGGGAAAAAGCAAAGGACTTTTTGCAGCGCGCTTTCACCGTAATTTTCATGGCGACAATCGTCGTCTGGTTCCTGATGAAATTCAATTGGAAAATGCAGCTG
>CAMVSS010000110.1 GCA_947170195.1 uncultured Treponema sp.
ATTGCAAATTGTTCCAAGCTGATTAATAATTCTGAACGGATCTTTATTTTTTTCAAAAATATTAAAAAGTTCTTCTTCTTTTTCAAAAGAAAAATAGAATGTTTTTTCATAATTAAGACGGCCAAACTCTTTCATAAGCCAGGTTTTTCCTACCTGCCTTGCCCCTTTCAAAATTAAAGGTTTCCTTCGAGAAGAGTTTTTCCATTCTAAAAGTTGAGTCAATGCCTTTCTTTGCATAACACTATTTTATGGTATTTTTACACAAAAATAAAGACTAATAATTGCAGATTTACACATATTTATAGCAATATTTGAACGATTTTACACACTTTTACAAGAAAAATATCGCCGTTTTTACACATTTTCGCATAAAAATTTAAGCATTTTTACACATTTTTACAAATACTGTTCGTCAGTTTGGTTCGCTTCAAAGATTCAAACGCTCTAGCCAGGTGAGCTACAGTCCCGATGTTTTTATTGCGCCTCTGATTATCCTTGTTTTGCTTCTGCTGCTTGTAAAGATTATCTGGGATATGTAGAGGAAAATATTTACTCGACCTTGAACTTCTTTTTGAGTTTTGCGAGTTCTGCCTTGGTGGCTTCGAGTTCGGTTTTTAGGGCTTTGTTTTCTTTTTTGAGTTCTTTAATCTGGGCTTTGTATGCCGCCTCGGTTTCTTCTACGCCTTTCTGGAAGGCTTTTGTGCGAATTTGTTTTTTTGCACGTTCGTTGTAGTCATCTGCTTTTTCTTGTGTATTCATACATTAATTATAATTCCGAAAATTTGCTTTCGCAATAAAAAATATCCGGCTGCAGGGTACATTTTATATTCTCATGCGTAATGCTATAATGCATCCATGAAATCCGTCACTGTCTCAGGAGCCATCATCCTCCGTACAAATCCCGCATCTCACCAAAAAGAAATCTTCGCCACCCAGCGCGGCTACGGCGACTACAAGGACTGGTGGGAAATCCCCGGCGGAAAGATAGAGCAGGGCGAAACTCCCGAAGAATGCATCGTCCGTGAAATCCGCGAAGAACTTGCAACCGAAGTAAAGGCGGAAAAAGTCCTCGGTGTGGTGGAATACGATTATCCTGCCTTTCACCTTACAATGCACTGCATCCTCTGCACGATTGTCTCCGGCGATTTGCAACTGCTTGAACACGAATCGGCAAAATGGCTCACCGCAGAAAACTTAAGAACTGTAAACTGGTTACCAGCAGACGATCTGATATTGGATAAGATTGCGATGCTTTTGCAAGGCAAAAACTCGTAGGCAAGTCGAAAGACTTGCCCGCTTCCTGCCGACCAGCTGATTCTGGATAAGATTGAAGAGATTCTGTAGTTACAGAGTCCAATTCCGCTTTCCCCCCACAGCATTTATGCGCTAAAATGTCTGTATGAATATTCTGCCTTATCTCGACGAAGCGGGGCTGTAGCACTTTCATGTCCAAATCCGACTGTTCCACTTACGCCGTTTCACTCTCGTTCGACGCGTCTTTTTCATCATCGCTTTCATCTCTCGTTCAGTCGTTTGCGCGCGTCACGGGAAACAAGACCTTGCTCGAAAAAAATGCGCCGGTGCATCTGACTCTCGGAATGTTCCATGTTTCGGACGAGAAAATCCCTGAGCTGAAGCGGCTTTTTGAGGAGTTTTGTGCGTCGGTCGAGAAGGGGAGCACGGTTGATTTTTGTGGCACGGACAGTTTCAAGCAAAAAGTGATTTTTCTTTCTATTAACAAGGATTCCGTTTCGTTTGAAATGCTCAAAAAATTGAACGCACATCTTCACGATTTGTTTTTACCGTATTTTGAGGCGGGCGGGAATCGCAATTATCTTCCCGAAGTCTTTTTCCCGCATGTCGCGCTTGCAGTAAAGTTGAGTCCTGAGCAGTTTGAAAAGGGAATCAGTTGGGCGCATCCGCCGGCAAGCGGCGGTCGGGTGTTTTTCACTTACGCTGACGCTCCATTCGCCCCTTCAGACGAGCTGAAGGCGCGAACTCTTTGCGGTGCTCCATACCCTTGCGCAAAAATACAGGCAGTTTCACTTGCTCGGTGCAATCCATACGAAGAAATTGCGCGTCACTCGCTTACCGACGTGCTTTCTCCGAGCCAGCGGCATAACAACATGTCTCACATCAGAAGCACTGGCGGCAGCCTTGAGACATCGCTTCGCTCGCAATTGTTCAGATTTGGCTTTCGTTTCCGCAAAAATGACAAGCGGCTTTCAGGGTCGCCCGACATCGTTTTTCCGCATTACAAGGCGGTGATTTTTGTGAACGGCTGTTTTTGGCATGCGCACGGCTGGAAGAGCGAAGAATCGCTTATAAAATTGCCCATGCTCGACGAGTCTGTTTTGTATTCGCTCCGCTGCGACAAATTCCGCATGCCGTCCACGAACTACGATTTTTGGCAGGCAAAATTTATTCGGAACCGCGAGCGGGACTTGCGCGACATCGAAAAATTGCTTTCGGACGGCTGGAGGGTCGGGGTGGTGTGGGAATGCTCGATCACCGGGCGGCGACGCTCTGAGAAAATCCGCTCCGTGGCGGAAAAAATCTCGCTCTGGCTCGAAGAGGAATATTCGGCTTTGTTCCGTGAGTTCTAGGCGGCAAAAAGGTTTCAGATGGAAATTACTTACATAATTCAAAAATCAAAGCGTCGCTCAATTTCAGTCAGCGTTTTGCCTGACAACCGCGTTCTGGTCAAAGCTCCTTTCGGTATGACTGAGCGGAACGTCCAGGAATTTCTTCTCTCAAAAAAATCATGGATAATCAGGCAGATTCACAAGCAGAACTCGCAGAACGAAAAGGCGCAGGAACTTGGTCTGCTTTCGGATGATGACATCAAAAAAATCAGGAAACAGGCGAAGAAAATTATTCCTGAGAGGGTGGCGTACTGGGCAGAAAAAATCGGCGTGACCTACGGAAAAATTACCATACGGCTTCAAAGTACGCGATGGGGCAGTTGCGCCGCAAACGGAAATCTGAATTTCAATTGTCTTCTGATGCTCGTTCCGCAGGAAATCTTGGACAGCGTGGTTGTGCACGAGCTGTGCCACAGAAGGCACATGAATCACTCCAGGGAGTTTTACGAAGAAATCAGCAAAGTGTTCCCGGATTATCCGCGCTGCGACAAATGGCTCAAGGAAAACGGCGGAATCTATATGAAGAGGGTTAGCGGGCGCAGCTGACGTTCAAAAATCAGTTTCTTCTATGCAAAATAAATTTATATCTGCTATAGTGTAGCGAGGATTTGTGAGAATAAAATGATTCAGATATTTGGTACATTAAAAAACTTTGATGTTAAGACTGCCCAGAGATGGTTTCAGGAAAGGCGGATCCCGTTTCAGTTCGTGGATCTCAAGGAAAAGGAGATGAGCCGCGGCGAGTTTGACAGCGTTGTGGACGCGATCGCAAGGCAGGTCGGAAGCAGGGCGGATGCCATCGAGGAGCTTACCGACAAAAAATCCAAGGATTATGCTTCCATTTCCTATCTCGACGACGGCGACAAGGCAGACAAGCTTTTCGAGAATCAGCTTAAGTTGATGAAGCAGCCGGTCTGCAGGAATGGAAAGCAGGCCGCAACTGTCGGTCTTGCCCAGAAAATCTGGGAGAGCTGGAAATAAGTTCCGTCCCTTATCCACTCCCCAAAATCCTATGAATTTGGTAGACTGATTTTATGGGTCAGCCAAAATTATTCAGTATTATCGATAAAGCAGTCTATGATTATAAAATGATTGAGCCGGGGGATAAAATCCTTGTAGGAGCTTCCGGCGGAAAGGATTCCACCGCTTTAATCGAATATCTTTCAAACCGTGTAAAACGAAAGGACGCAGATTTCAGCTTTACTGCGATTCACATCGAAACTGATTTTGAGGCGTGCACGATGAATCCCCGTCTCCGCGAGCAGATGAAGGGCTGGAATGTCGAGCCGCTGAATTACTTCGTTGATGTCGAGAATCGTGTAAAAGAGGGCTTCAAGATGAGCTGCTATTGGTGCTCCCAGCAGCGCAGGAACGAGCTTGTTCATTTTGCGGTCAAAAACGGCTACAACAAGATTGCGCTCGGTCATCATCTCGACGATATCCTCGAAACTCTTCTGATGAACATGCTGCATAAGGGCGAGCTTTCGACCATGCCGCCCCGCCTCAATTATCAGAAATATCCTCTTTCCAGTATTCGGCCGCTCTGCTATGCCGACGTAAACACAATAAAGGAACATGCGGCTGCTTCGGGCTACATCAGCACGACATGTACATGCATGTATCAGGATAATTCAGGTCGAAAGGATGCGCGCGCAAGGCTCGAAGCACTGACTCATGGCGAGCGACGTGCAAAAGAAATGCTGTTTAGTGCATTAAAAAATATTAATTTTGAATATTTACCGTAAAAATTTTTAAAAAAAACGACCATTATTTTTATTCTGTGCTATAATTATAAGCATGATGAAGTATGTTTATTTTTTTGGAAATGGCGACGCAGATGGAGATGAGTTAATGCGCGCCGAGTTGGGTGGAAAGGGTGCTAACCTTGCTCAGATGGCAAAGGCCCCTTTAAGTCTTCCGGTTCCGGCAGGTTTTACTATTACGACAGATGTCTGCCAGAAGTATTACGAGCTTGGAAGAAAGTATCCTGATGAGTTGGCAGGTCAGGTTGATGAGTACCTTGCCAAACTGGAATCCGTCATGGGCAAAAAACTCGGTGACGAAAATGACCCTCTTTTGGTTTCGGTGCGTTCGGGTGCCGCAATCTCAATGCCGGGTATGATGGACACAATCCTCAACCTCGGTCTCAACGACAAGGCTGTCGAAGGTCTCGCCAAAAAGACTGGCAATGAGCGATTTGCCTGGGACGCTTACCGCCGCTTCATTCAGATGTATGGCGATGTTGCTATGGGCGTTGATCACGACAAATTTGAGGCAATCATTGACGAAGTAAAATCGCATCGTGGAATCAAGCAGGACACAGAGCTGACTACGGAAGAGCTCAAGGAAATCGTCACAAAATACAAGACGATGTACAAAAAAGAGAAGGGTTCTGACTTTCCTCAGAATGCAAAAGAGCAGATGTGGGGCGCAATCGGTGCTGTATTCGGCTCATGGATGAACCCACGCGCCATCAAGTATCGCAAGCTTAATGGAATTAAAGAGGGCGCTCTCAAGGGAACTGCCGTAACTGTCATGGCGATGGTCTTCGGTAACAAGGGTGAGACTTCAGGAACTGGTGTATGTTTCTCACGCGATCCTTCAACAGGCGAAAACGTATTCATGGGTGAATATCTCATGAACGCTCAGGGCGAAGACGTTGTAGCAGGTATCCGCACACCTCAGAAACTCGCTCAGCTTGAACAGACAAATAAAGCAATCTACGACGAACTCTGCCAGATTCGTGACCGCCTCGAAAAGCACTATCACGACATGCAGGACATGGAATTCACCGTCGAAGAGGGCAAACTCTACATGCTCCAGTGCCGAAACGGAAAACGAACCGGTGCCGCTGCTGTCAAAATGGCAGTCGATATGGTCAAAGAAGGTCTCATCGACAAAGAAACTGCAATCATGCGCGTTGAGCCTGAGCAGTTGAATCAGCTTCTCCTTCCTCAGCTCGACAAAGATGCTGTCAAAAAGGCAACAGAAATCGCTGCCGGCTTGAACGCTTCTCCAGGTGCTGGCTGTGGTCAGATTGTATTCACTGCAGAAGAAGCCGAAGAATGGGCAAAGAACGGCAAAAAAGTTCTCCTCGTCCGAAAAGAGACTTCTCCAGATGACATTGCAGGTATGGCTGTTTCTCAGGGTATCCTCACTTCAACAGGTGGACGCACTTCTCACGCAGCTGTCGTTGCCCGCGGTATGGGAACTCCTTGTGTTTGTGGTTGTTCAGATGTTTCATTCAAAGACGCTGATACTGTAGTAATCAAAGGCAAGTCATACAAAAAAGGCGACTTCCTCACAATCGACGGTGCAACAGGTCTCGTTTACGAAGGTCAGGTTGCCGTTAAACCTGCTACAATTTCCGGTGACTTGGAGACATTCCTCGGCTGGGCAGACGAAATCCGAGCTAAGTCAGAGCGCGTAACAGAGTCTGGCAACAAGGTAAAGGGATTCGACATCTACGCAAACGGCGATACTCCGCAGAACGCAATCGATGCATTCCGCTTCGGAGCAATGGGTATCGGTCTCTGCCGAACAGAGCACATGTTCTTCGACGAGCCAAAACTCACTGACTTCCAGAAGATGATTATCTCTGAGGACACAGAAAGCCGCAAAGAGAACCTCGCAAAAATCCTTCCGCACCAGCAGAAAGACTTCTACGAAATCATCAAGACAATGGAAGGCCGACCGGTTACTATCCGCTTGCTCGACCCGCCGCTCAACGAGTTCATTCAGGCTGAGACAGACGAGCAGCTCACAGCTCTCGCAAAGAAACTCGGCGTAGACAAAGAAAAGCTTTCTCGCAAAGTCATGCAGCTTGCAGAGCACAACCCGATGCTCGGTCACCGTGGATGCCGTCTTGCAATCACATATCCTGAAATTTACGAAATGCAGGTTGAGGCTATCGCTCGCGCTACAGCTCAGCTCGAAAAAGAGAGCAAAAAGCACGATGTTCTCATCATGATTCCGAACGTCGTTTCTTACAACGAAGTTGAGCAGATCCGCAAGCAGGCAGAAGCTGTAATCGACAAAGTAAACAAAGAGAAGGGCGTAAACCTCAAGTTCCAGATCGGTTCAATGATCGAGTTCCCGAGAGCCGCATTGAGCGCAGGAAAAATCGCTAAATACGCTGACTTCTTCTCATTCGGTACAAACGATCTTACCCAGACGACATTCGGTTTCAGCCGCGATGACTACGGTAAGTTCATCGAATCATACTTGCAGCAGCGAATCCTCGAAGACGATCCGTTCGCAACTTTGGACTACGAAGGTCCTGGTGCGCTCATGGAAATCGCAGAGGAAAAGGGCCGCACGGTCAACGCAAACTTGCACCTCGGTATCTGTGGTGAGCACGGCGGTGACCCGGCTTCAATCCACATCTGCTATCAGATTGGCTTGAACTATGT
>CAMVSS010000111.1 GCA_947170195.1 uncultured Treponema sp.
TGACATCGCAGGAAGCCACCTCGAAGAAGTAAAGGCAGCTGGTAAACTCGTCGGCACAAAGAAGATGGGCGAACTTGTCGTAGAATATCTCAACAAATAAGTCAAAATAAAAACTTCAAAAATGAGAACTTCGAAAAATCGCAGAAGACGCGTTTTCGAAGTTCTCAAAATTTCACTACATATATTTCCAATTCGTGATTTATTTTTTTCCAATTCAGTCTTTATAATTTATTTTATCTACAGTAGAATGGCTGCATGGAAAAATATGATTCTTTCGAGCGTATGTCTTCGGGCCTTTCCCAGGAAGAACGCCAAAATATATTGAACCGATTAAAAAATAGTATTTCTTCTCCGGAAGACGAACTTCTTACACCAGCAGAAATAACACAGGAAAGTGACAGAGAACCATTCAGCGCACAAATGAAAAACGAACCGCTCTTTCTCAGAGTCGTTCTTTGGATAAAATCAGTAATAACATCAACAAGCCCGGAACTTTTATACAACGAATACAAACTGGCATCGATTACCCGCAACGTAGAGAGAAATTATCCGGGACTTATAAACGCAAAGCGTGGCCAGCTGATTTCCGGTTTCTACCAGAGGCTCGAAGAGCTTAAAGGATGCGCGGCTTTTTTCAGGCCTTATCTTTCTGCAATCGAAGAGGATGAAGGCTATTTCTATGTCTTCATGGGCTCTCTCGTAATGCAGGATTTCAACAACGAAATGAACGAAAATGTTGACCCTTACATCAATCCTGTCACGAAAGAGGCAAAACCGGAGCTGAGGATACAGCTTCTTCACAAAATGAACGACATTTTCGAAAATCTTCCGACATCTGACCGGCAGAACATGTACGATTCCGTAAAATCAATCGAATGGCTCAGGCAGTTCGTAAGGCTCCCGTTCAACCGCTTTCTCGCGTTGTTCTCAAATATGGGCGATAACATGCAGTCCTGCTCACTCAGCCAGCTCGACAACGAAATCGACCAGTTCTCAAAGATTTTATGCAGCGGATTCAGAATTACCGATGCGCTTCTTGAATCTCTGTATCTTTTCTCAGTTCGGAAAAATATTTCCTCATCGACGGATGTTGACGCAGGAAATTATATGTCGCGCGCTCACTCCAACATCACGCTTGTCAGAATGTTCATGACAACAATTCCGCTGAATTCCCTCGGAAAAATCATCCATGGTGACGCGCACTGGATTCCGGACGCATTCACAGGCGGTGAAGACTGGTTCGTAAAATATAAAAACGCATGGAAACGAATCTTCGAGGCAAAATGGGAAGCATGGACAAAAGACTGCCATAAAGAGGCTCTCAAAGTTTCCCTCAAATCCACTTTCAACCTCGATGAATTTCCTTACTTTCCTGAGCGTCCGTGGAAATCGATTTGGGGCGGAGTTCCGTTCCGCTACGAGCTGACATTAGGATTTTTGTACTGGTTCATGCAAAAATGTTTCCCGGGTCACGAAATCATCCTTAAATCCACTATGGTTGAAGGAACTTTCATCAAAAAAGAGAATCAGACGACTTTTTCTGATGATTTCAATAACTTTATCCAGCTCTCAATTTCCCTGCAGAATCTGACAAGAAGACTTGCTTCGGGCGGAGAAATCGGAATGCTGTTCGCTAAGCTTCAGGAAGATCATTTGAGGAATCTTCAGGCACAGACTAAAGTCGAACACACGATGCGGGATATAGAATCAGATGTCTCAAGCGCAATCCACATGTTCGGAGATGCATGCCGCTCGATGAGCATGCTCCTTTCTGGAATTCTCGGCACGAAAAAGGATTCAAGATATGATTCGATCACAAACCTGAACCGCTTGCAGACAAAAGAGGGCCGATTGTTCTCAGAAGCTCTGAAAGAAGCAAAGGATCATATAGACATGGGACTCTATCTGATTCAGGAACTTGAAAATCTGGATTCACACAAATACTAAATGATTAACACCATATCAATTTCAAAAAATGTAACATCAGATTTCTACACCCTGCAGCCGTTTTATTTTAACTCAAGGCCGCTAGAAGAAAAATCAGCACCGCGCTGGGGCATGACATTGCTTTCGGCAGGAACGATGCGCTTCCGCTGGAACGAAGACAATCAGAACAGAACTGAGGTTTTCAGGAAAATTTTCAGCGGAAAGCAACCATGCTCAGGCCGATGCTCACAAGGCGATCACGTGTGCGACTGTAAAAGGCAGGTCGTTCCAATAGAGCTAATCCACTCAAAAATCGTAGTCCGAGCCGAGCAGCCAAAAGACACCTTCGGCATGCAGGCAGACGGCATAATCACAAATAACAGGCTCCTCGTTCCGACAGTCACTGTCGCCGACTGCGTTCCCCTATTTCTGTACGACACGAAAACAGGAGCGACCGGAGCATTTCATTCAGGCTGGAAGGGCACGGGCATCATAGGCGAGGGAGTCAGGATGCTTTGCGAAACATACGGAACTGAGCCGAAAAACATCTGCGCGGCAATCGGAGCGCACATCGGAAACTGCTGCTACTTTGTCGATGAGGAGCGCGCAAGATATTTCATCACGAATTTCGGGGAAAACTGCATAACGAAAAGAGAAAAAAATCAGACAGGCACGGAAGAAAATCCGTCGCTCGCATACTCACTCTCGCTGACGGAGGCAAATCTGTCCGTGCTCCGAAAATCAGGCATTGAAGAACAGAACATCGTCGTGGCCACGGACTGCACGTGCTGTACCACCGATCCCGGAGATAAAAACCGATACGTGTTCGGAAGTTTCCGCAGGCAGGCCGCATTTCTCCCTGGACAGCTTAGCAACGAGGAGAGGAGCAAAAAAATGACTGTCCAGGCTGCGTTTGTCATATCATAAATCTGACAATCGGCTGACAGTCATAATTCGATTTTATTTTATCAATTTGTATTCATTGTAGGCAAGAATGAACGGACCGACGCCTTTTGCATCATCCTGCACGACCGGCTCGCTCATGTAGTATTCGTAGCTTCCGTCGCGACGGCGGTTCGTCTCAGGCCCAAGACCTGCAACCAGACAGATTCCGCCAAGGCTGAGCTTTCCTGAATCGGTGTTCAGATATTTTTCGCAGATGCCGTTGAAAGCCTTTTCTCCTGCGTTCTGGTACTTTTTGTCCTCAAGAATTCCGGTTCTGAAGCCCTTCATCAAAGAATAGGCGAAAATTGCCGAACCAGATGTCTCAAGATAGTTCTTTTCGCGGCCAGGGAAGTTCGGAACCTGATACCACATGCCGCTCTCGTCCTGAATTTTGAGCATTGAGTCCTGCAAGTCGATGAACATCGCCTTAAGGTGATTCCAGTTTTCGCTGCCCCTGTCAGGAGCCTTGTTCAGGGTGTCGAGCATTGCCATGCTGAACCATCCGAGCGAGCGAAGCCAGAAATTTTTGCTCAATCCAGTGCCCTTGTCGCACCAGAAAGAAGATTTCGAGCTGTCGTATCCGTGGTAGTATAGGCCTGTCGCAGAATCCTTCATGATTTTTTCGACATTGAAGAACTGGCTGTAAATGTCGTCCTTGTTCTTGCCGTTATTGAAGACCGCCTCGTATTCCATGTAGAACGGCTGTCCCATATACAGACCGTCGAGCCAGATCTGGTCAGGATAAATCTTTTTGTGCCAGAAATTGCCCTCTTTTGTACGCGGCTGGTTGATTACCTGATCGTAGAGCTTATCGAGCGCTTTCTTGTATTTTTCTTTTTTTGTGAGTGAATAGAGCGTGAGAAGGTTCTTTCCTCCATTGATTTCGTCGATGTTCCAAGCTTCCTTTTTGTAGCCGGAGATAGTTCCGTCATCGGCGATGCGGTAATCCTCGTAGTAATCAGCAAACTTGAAGAATTTATCATCTTTGCTGGTATCAAACATTTCGAGGAGCGCCATTATCATACATCCGTCGATGTAATCCCAGCCAGATTTTTCTCCGGCACGAGCTTTCTCGATATTCCATACAGGGATTTCAGCCGTTGATTTTGTCATCAAGTCGTCAATGTACTGGTCAATTACGTTCGTATCCACAAATAAACCTCTGAGTTGTTTTTAAAGAAAGTTTGCAATCAATGGTAATAAATTCAACCTTCTAGTAATGTTTAGCAAGTTTTTATATAATAGAGGAAATTCATATTTAAGTGAAGATATATCGAGGTATTTTTAGATGGCAGACGTAAAAACACAATTCAAAGAACTTTTGGCAAACGCAGTAAACGAAATCATAAAAGAAAAAAATCTTGATGCAGAAGCTGTCGCGGCAGAAAAAATCGTCGTGCAGGACTCGCCGAACCCGGAGATGGGCGATATTGGTTCCCCGATGTTCATGTTCGCAAAAACGCTCAGAATTGCGCCTCCGCAGATCGCACAGGAAGTAGCTGCTAAAGTTGCGACTAAAGCCGGAAACATCGGCGAAGTGCTTGCTGTCGGCCCGTATGTAAACCTCAAGCTCGACAAGGCTGGCGCGGTAAAATCAATCCTCTCAAAAATCGAAACTGAGGGCGAAAATTTCGGAACACTCGGAAACGACGGAAAGGCTCATCTTGACGGTCACAAAATCATGATTGAGTTCTCTTCTCCGAACACTAACAAGCCGCTCCACCTCGGCCACATGCGAAACGACGCGCTCGGTGAATCAGTATCACGAATCCTCAAAAAGGCGGGCGCGGAAGTCTGCAAAGTTGACCTCATCAACAACCGCGGAATCCACATCTGTAAGTCAATGCTCGCATACAAACTCTTCCACGAGGCAAATGGCGACACCCCGGAAAAACTCGGAATGAAGGGAGACCACTTCGTCGGTCAGTGCTATGTTGAATTCGACCGCTACCTCAAGGGCGAAAAAGACAAGCCTGAGACGGCTCATCCTGAAGCACAGGAAATGGCAGAAGAAATGCTCCGAAAATGGGAAGCAGGCGACGAAGAAACACGCAAACTCTGGCAGACCATGAACGACTGGACTTTCAACGGCGTGAAGGAAACTTACGACCGCACAGGAGTCAGCTTCGACAAATTCTATTTTGAAAGCGAAACCTACCTCAAGGGAAAGGACGAAATTCAGAAAGGACTGGAAAAAGGCGTATTCTTCAAGGCAGAAGACGGCTCAGTCCGCGTTGACGTAACAGAGGTTGTCGGAAAAGGCAGAGACGGCGAAGACCACGAAAAGGTTCTTCTCCGAAAAGACGGAACATCAGTTTACATCACACAGGACATCGGAACTGCAATCAGCCGCCACGACGACTGGGCTTTCAACGAGCTGGTTTATGTCGTTGCAACAGAGCAGAACTTCCATTTCAAAGTTCTCTTCTACATCCTCAAAAAACTCGGCTTCGACTGGGCAAACAAACTCTATCACCTCGCATACGGTCTCGTAAACCTCCCGAACGGAAGAATGAAGAGCCGCGAAGGAACAGTCGTTGATGCCGACGATTTGATTGACTCACTCCACGCAGACGCACTTGCCGCAATCAAGGAAAAAGGCCGCGAAGAAGAAGTTGGAAATGCTGACGAAGTTGCAGAAAAAGTCGCTTTAGCCGCCCTCCACTACTACCTTTTGCAGGTAAGCCCTGTAAAGGACATGGTCTTCAATCCGGAAGAATCTTTGAGTTTCAACGGAAACACAGGTCCTTACTTGCAGTACATGGGAGCGCGAATCGCTTCAATTTTGCGTAAGGCAGCTGACGAAGGAACAGCTCCTGCAAGCCCTGAAAATGCCGCAAAACTTCTTTCTGCCGGTGAAGAATGGGATCTGGTTAAACGCCTCGGCGAATATCCTGAGACAATCGCTCGCGCCGCAGAGAACAAGGATCCGTCTGTAATGGCAAACTACCTCTACGATATCGCCAAGCTCTTCTCAAAGTTCTACCAGCAGTGCCCGATTATGAGCGCAGAATCAAAAGAACTCAAAGCTTCCCGTCTCGCACTTGCAAAGGCTACGCTCTCTGTTCTTAAAGAGGCAATGGGCTTAGTTCTCGTGCCTTACCTCGACAGGATGTAGCGAATAAAAATTACCAAAGGAAAATTATCTCTTTGCTTTTTCGCCACATCCTTGTGGCGAAAATTATTTACAGCATCCTTTTCATGCAACCAGCTTGTTTTTCCGTTTCTTTTCAAGAATTGAAAAGAAATACCCAATGTACTACAACGTTGTAGTTCTATGAAAAAATACGTTATTTTATTTATCACCACATTATCCCTATTGTTTTTTGCAGACTGCGCTCATGAAACTGATACATGGAGCCGGGCAAAAAATTTTATTAACAAACCGACACTTGGTAATCTCATTGATTCCGGCGAAATCGTAAACTACATTCCTCGATTCTGGAGCAATTTTACCTGGACCGAGATTTCTGAAGATGAGGCAAAAACAAAGTGGAACACGTTCAATACCGCCATACCACCAACCCCGAAACTCTGGCAGTTCACAAAAAACTGCGACTATCCGATAAGACTTTACCGCAGTTGTTCCATCACACCTTCAGTAGGAACGACAACCACAGGACAACAGGTCTGGGACTGTTTCGTTCAGGGAGCAGCAAGAACCCTCAACGATTATCCAGTCTGGGACATCAACTCAAGAACATCTTCCGATCAAAGGAAAGTTTATAAAGCAAATGAAGATGAAACCTTGCTGAAATTTGAGGATAGAAGACAGGAAACAATCAATGGTTATAATGGCTATATGCTACAGATATTTCATGGCGGCTGGATTGTAGAATATAAAATCGGCAACACGGAATCAGCAGATCAGTTTGATGAAGTATACGTCTACACCGCAGGCTGAGACAGATTTTTCATGCTTTTGTATCAATTGATTTTGTGATATTTTATTTCCATGAAGTTTCTGATTCTTTCTGATATACACGGCAGCGCAAAAAGCCTTGAGGCTGCGCTCGCCAAATTTGAAAAAGACTGCGACGCACTTATCCTGTGCGGCGACTACCTGAACCACGGTCCGCGCAACCCGCTTCCAGACGGGTGGGACACAAAAAAGACTGCGGAAATTCT
>CAMVSS010000112.1 GCA_947170195.1 uncultured Treponema sp.
ACGAGTACGAGGCAAGCCACGGCACAGTCCAGAAGCACTATTACCGCTACCAGAAAGGCGAAAAGACTTCTACAAACCCTGTGGCATTGATTTTCGCATGGACTGGAGCACTTGCAAAGCGTGCGGAACTCGACGGCACTCCGGAGCTTGCTGATTTCGCAAAACGATTGGAAAAGGCAACCCTCGATGTAATCGAAGAGGGCACGATGACAGGCGACCTCGCGCGTCTTTCAAATCCTCCGGCAAAAGAGGTTGTCGACAGCTGGCAGTTCATAGATAAAATCGCAGAAAAACTGAAATAATGCTGAGATAGTTTGGAACGAGTTGCGGAAGCAACTCGTTTTTTTTGTTCTGTTATGCCGGCAGAAGAATTCTCACTTCTGTTCCGCATTCAGGGTAAGAGTTGAAAGTTACGGTGCCCCTCAGGAAACTTACGCGTTCTTTTATGTTTCGCAGTCCGAAATGGCCTTTTTGTACTAGCTGTATGTTCTGGCTGTTGATTTTGCCCAGAAGCTTCTGCTCGATTCCGTCTCCGTCATCAGAAATAATAAGAAGCAGCTTTTTCTCCATTGCGCCGTCGTCATTCTCGATCTCCGTGTTTCTGAAGAGGATCGTGGCCTCTGTTGCGTTCGCATGTTTCTGGATGTTTGAGAGAGCTTCCTGAATTATTCTGTATATGTTGAGCATCTTCTCCGAGTTGAAGTGAGAAAAATCGACCTCGGGAGTGATTGTGCATCTGGTTTCGATGAGAGTCTCTTTTCGGAATTTTTCGCACAGATCTTTTATAGATGCCGCAAGATTCTTGTTCTCGATGTCCGGCGGAGCCATGTTGTAGCAGAGGTTTCGTATGGCATTTATGCAGTCTTTTTGTTTTTCGATGATTACCTGCTTTTCCGCGGACTCGTCAAGCTTACCGAGCATGGAAAGTATATAGCGCATGTCCTGTGCGATCGTATCGTGAAGGTCTCGGGAAATCCTGTTCCGTTCCTCTTCTTGCGTCTCGAGAATGTACTGAAGAAAGTCGGACGAATCCTGCAATTTTTTGTCTTTCGTGCGTGATTCTTTTATTGTAAGAAGTATCAATACGACCGCAAAAATCGCGATGAATATTATGAGAATCAAAAAATACTGTATGAATGAGAAAATCGCATTCTGAAAAGTCTTTGACCAGTTGTATTCGAGGGTGATCATCTCGTCGGAAAGCATGTACATCATTATGTGCAGCCGCGTGTAAAGCTCGATGAAATCACTCTGCGATATATTGGTGTCGTTCATGCTGATGAACTCGAGAATTTTGTATGCCTGATTTGACGCGTTTATTATGCTTGTTATGTTCCGCTCGTTTGAGGGTGTTATGTAGGTCAGGTTTAGGTTTATGTCCTCTTTGAGGGAGACAATCATATCGTGGAATTCTTTTATCCGCTTGTAGGCTTCCTCTGTCTCTTCCTGGCTCGGCATGGTTCCGAGAGCTATGTTCATTTTTGGATAGTAGACGATCTCCATATATGAATTTAAATCAGTCCACTTTTTGATGATTTTATCGCCTGTGTCGTCAACAAAACTGCAGGAGAAAAAAGCGACGGAGAGGGGGAGAAAGATCAGAAATGTCAGCAACTTATGAATAGCGTTCTTTTTCATTCTTTAGCCTGTTGAGGTGTTTTATGAGTCTGGACATGCTGAATCCGAATACAGTTGAGATTGCCTTGTCGAGAATTGTCACGGGCAGCCTGCCCAAAAAAAGTGCCGCGAACGCCGGGATCCTGAGCGCCCTGAATGTTTCTATTGTTTTTTCAACATTTGCCGTTGTCGGTGTCTTTGGGTCAGATGCAATAATAAGGAGGTTTGCGAGGCTTCCCGTTACGCTTGCTGCGATTCCAGCCGTGATTGCCGCAAGAATTATGTAGAGGCAGACAAAAATATTGTCCTTGTTGAAAATTTCTTTTTTGCGGATAAAAAGCCAGACCACAAAAAGCGCCGTGATTTCCGGAAGCACGTAGAGAATTTTTACGAAATCTATGGTTGCGTATCTGAGGTAGAGCGGTCCGAAAATCATAAGGATATGATAAGCGAACTGTACGCACATCGCATGACCGAGACCATAATAAAAAAGAACCAGCATTGAGAAGTTTGTATCAAAAAACAGTGGCAGTCCCAGACGGAACATGACCAATTCTGATAAAGCAACGTTCAGCAATGTTGCGGCAATACAAATTAAAGAAACTTTGCCAGGATTTTCCTTTCGCATTTTTGTACTTCGTTTTAAGGGAACACTGATAATCGTTTTGAGTATTTATCGATGCTTCCTTAACTTTACTATTTTATAATAAAATGAGAACTGAATTGAAGTGAGAAAAAGCACAGTAAATTAAGGAGATTTCTCCTCTTCTTGCATACTTACATGTCAGATACAGGGGCAAAAAGCATCCGACCTTGACACTTCAACAGAAGTTCCTTTTGTCAGTCCTTACCGAACTTCCTCAATAAGTCGTTTCTGTCCATGCAGCCGATTTTTTCGTAGATGAACGAAATGTAGTTTTCTACGGCGTGTCTCTTAAGATTCAGCTCCTCGGAAATCTCCGTGTTTGATTTGCGCTTTAAAAGCAGCTCGAAAACCTGCTGCTCGCGTTTTGTCAGTGCCGAGACCGCATTGTTGTACGACACCAGGGAGACCACAAGCCCCGGCTCTATGTACTGCTGCCCGCTGAAAACTGATTCGATGCAAGTGAGAAGCCCTGTTTCGTCGTTTGTCTTGGATACATAGCCTTCGCAACCTGAGAGAATTGATTTTTGTATGATTCCAGGACTCGTGTACATCGAGTATGCGATCAGTTTTACGGACGGATATTTCTCTTTGACTTCTTTCATTATTTCGACGCCGCTTTCCTGCCCGTTCATGTTGATGTCGGTTATGATGACAGAGGGAAGTTTTTCGTCCTCGTTGAGTTTTTCAAGAAGCGACAGTGCGTCGTCCTTTGTTCCGGCATCTCCAATGCACTTCCAGTTTGAATTGTCGTTAAACCAACCTATGATACCGCGCCTGAGCATGGCGTGGTCGTCGATGAGAAACAGGGTCTTTTCCATTTGTTTGAATCTTACTTGAAATCCCTCTAAAGGTCAATTTTTTAAGGAAACTTCGAAAAACTTCAGTTTTTCGAATGTGCCCTTAGTCGAGATATGGATTCAGGAGAGGTGCGCCATCCTTGTCGGTTTCCTGATTTTCAGGCTCATCGATTTTTTCGTCAGGGATTTTATTATTTTGCTTTATGATTCGCTTTTGTTTTTTCAGCTTTCCCTTGACCGTCAGGACATCGAAATATGAATATTTTATTTTGAGTTTTCCAGCGTATATGAAATTGTTCTCGTCGTTCAGCATTCCCTCCGTCGTTCCTTCTGGAAGTTCTGTCGGGACATCTTTTTCGTATTCTGACTGATTTTCGTTTTGATTTTGACGGATGAAAAAGCCTTCCTGAGGACTTACATAGCCTTTTTTGTCGGTCACAATCTTGTAGTCGATTCCCCGGTGAGTGAACGTGATCTCGAGCTGCCTCGAGTCTTTTTCGTTCCTCGTTATGGTCAGTTTGTCAGACTGTATGCTCTGCGGATCCGAGAAAGCGAAGCTGAGCAATGCAAAAAGTCCTTTCGGAAGATATTTTTCGTCCTTTTTGAACATTATGCCTTTCAGAGCCTTTGTGCTGTGTTTTATCGATGCCCCTGAATATGCGTCAAAATAGTCAGTCTGCTGATTTTCCGAGGTCTTCCAGCTGATTCTGCTTATGTATTCCGGTTCTGCGATAAAAATTGTTGCGCTTATCTTCAAGAAATCGCTTTTGAAAGGCGCGGAATTATTCGCAAAGATATTCGAGGAAGATTTCTCCGGGGTTTGTGAAATTGCAGAGGAGAGAGAAATGATGAGCGGAAAAATCAATGTCAGCTTTTTTAAGGCAGTCATAGTAAAAAGATTATCAGAAAATTTGAAGCGATGCGAGCATGTTTTTTGGCATCTCTAGAAATTCGCTGAAGCGACTTCCTGGAGAGTGCATGCGAGTTTTAAGTCGTTATAATATCACGATTTAAAACATCGCTTTTTCAAAGTTATCTCTAAAGACTGCAATTTTTAAAGATTCCATTTTGCATTGTCCCTGATTTTTAATCACAACCTATGCGAGCTGTAGGTAGTTTTTTTGTTTTATTCATTGAGCAAACGGGATTTATTGTGTATATTTTTCGTCATGGATAAATTGCTTGAACTACAGAATCTTTCAGTAAATATAGAAAAAAAACAGGTGCTCAACGGAATCAATCTTTCGGTTGGCGCCGGAGAAACTCATGTTTTGATGGGCCCGAACGGAGCCGGAAAATCGACTCTTGGCTACACTCTGATGGGCAATCCACGCTACACGGTTTCGGACGGAAAAATCTTTTTTGACGGCGAGGACATTACTTCCCTTGCTGCGGACAAGCGTGCCGCAAAGGGACTTTTTTTGAGTTTTCAGCAGCCCCTCGAAGTTCCTGGAATTTCCTTGGAGAGCTTCATCAGGAATGCCCTTCAGCAGACGACTGGCGAGCGCGTAAAGCTTTTCCAGTTCCAGAAGCAGCTCAAAGCCATGATGCAGTTTTTGAACATGGACGACAGCTATGCAGGACGCGATTTGAACGTCGGATTCTCCGGAGGCGAGCGCAAAAAGAGCGAAATCCTTCAGCTTCTGATGCTTAATCCGAAGCTTGCGATTCTTGACGAGACTGATTCAGGACTTGACGTTGATGCAGTCCGCACGGTCTCAAAGGGAATCGAGGAGTATCAGAAGCGCATGAACGGGGCACTCATCATCATCACTCATTCAACGAAGATTCTTGAGAGCCTTAAAGTTGACCACACCCACGTCCTCGTAAAAGGCAGGATCGTAAAGAGCGGCGACGGATCCCTCGTCGAAGAAATCAACGAGAAGGGATTTGAGCAGTTCCTCACCCAAGAAAGGGAATTTCTAGAGATTCCCTGAAATCTTGCCCTAACTGATGCGTATGTCAGTTATCGCGCATTGATCGCCGGTAAGAGCCAGAAAAACCTCATCTTTTGCTTCGAGGATTTTTGTCTGGTTTTCTATTGATATTCCGAGATTTTCCGTGCTCAGCGTTATGCGGTTTCCTTTTCTCGTGATATCAATCCGGCAGTCAAAACCCGCCTTGTTTTTTTCTTTCCATTTGTTCCAGCTTTCAAACGAGCTTCTTTTTGTCATGTGAAAGCTGTTTTCGGCAAAGCCGTTCGAGCCGTTGTCCTCTCCGTTGAGTTTTATAAAAGCATATTCGCGATAGTCTTTTCCGCCAGGCTTCTGGTCCTGCGAGTAGTAGAGAAGGATATAAGGACAATGCCAGACAAGGCTCATCGTATGGAAAGTGATTTTCATTTTGTCTCTTACCGCGATTCCTTTTGTGTATTCTTCCCGCGGATTGTTGATCTGAACGTTCGGAATGTCTGACTCAAGGTGATTTATGTAGCTGATTTTTTCCGCTATGCGCGGAATTGAGTTTTTATCGACCTGATTCTCGCCGACAGTCATTTTTATTTGGTCGAGAATGCAGTTCTCGCCGGTCAGGGAGATGTAAGCGCCTTTCGAGATGTCGGGAAGGGCGGCTATCACCTCGCAGGTCTTTGAAGGGCTGCACGTTTTGATAAGAACGTGGTCCTCGTAGCGCGCGGCCGTGATTTTGTAGATCGAATCGTCTGAATCGGAATCTGTTTTTTCTGACTCTCTTACTTCCATATTCCGTACGCCTGTCGATATCGTGTGCCCGTCGAAAAAGATTTCGCCGTATTCGACATAGT
The DNA here is from genome assembly GCA_947170195.1 of uncultured Treponema sp. Lineage (GTDB taxonomy): Bacteria > Spirochaetota > Spirochaetia > Treponematales > Treponemataceae > Treponema_D. Next base: position 5,822 of record CAMVSS010000112.1, read on the forward strand.
GATAGGCATCGATCGATTTCTGCGTGTCGTGGACTTTTTTATCGAAAGAATCAAAGAGAATTATGGCAGGAAGAGAAAAGTCTTTTTCCTGCGCGGTTTTTGTGAATCTGAAGCTTACTTCCGTAAAACGTGACTGAATTGGAATTCCGACAGAGACTTTTTCGCGGTAATTCTTGCAAGAAATCTCCGTTTCCAGCGGCTCCGTGCTTGCCTGAGTGTTTTTGTTTGACTCGGCATCTATGAGATGAACCATGGCATTCGCAAAAACCGGGTCAAACCTCAGGCCGGCTTCCTTTACGAATTCCTCGCGGATTATTGCGTCAGGTATCGGGTTCCTGTTTTTGTTTTTTCGGCTCAGCGAGACGTATTCTTTTGCTACGGCAACGATTCGTGCTGCCGTCGGAATTGCCTCTCCTTTAAGTCTTTCCGGCCAGCCCTTTCCGTCAAACCGCTCCGTGATATAGCGCACATTTTTGCTCAGATATGGAATCGCTGTGATCTTTGAGAGGATTCCCGCGCTTACTTGCGGAAGATTTTTTATCATGCTCTCTTCGTCGGCGGTCAGATTCTCCTCTTTTCCGATAAGCTCGTCGCTCAGCATTTCTACTCCGGTGTTGTGGAGCAGGGCCGTGTAATATACGTTGTCGCATTCTTCTTCTGATTTTCCGCATTCCTTTGCGATCTTCAATGCGATGTCAGCAGTTTTTTGAGAGTAGCCTTTTAAAAGCCCGTTGCGCAGTTCAAGAGCCTCTACAAGGGAAGTCGCGGTCTGGACGAAAATGTTTTTCATCCGTTTTTTCTCTTCGTTGAGGACTTCCGTCTCCATGTTGTGTGCTGCCTGGACCTCGTGGTTTTTGTCGATATATGGGAAGACGTACAGTTAGACAGATACCAGAACCATGGACATGTTTACTATCGACAGCCCGTAATTGAAAATCTGAATTATGCCGACTGCAATAGGAACGAATATATAGAGAATGATGCCGATGTAAATGGCGCGGCTGAAAGATTTCCTGTACTTGTATATGACGGAAAATTGG
>CAMVSS010000113.1 GCA_947170195.1 uncultured Treponema sp.
AAGACCAAGTTCCGCAAGCACGAGTATAATAGTGCCAAATTGTGATGCGTATAAAAATCTAAGAAGCGGAATACAATTTATGGTAAACAATGCGCTGACAGCACTGATTAAAAGAGCCAGAGCCATCCAGCCATAAGTTCTAGCCAAAAAACGGTTTTTCTCGTTTACTGTAAGTTCAAAAGTGCCATTAGCTCCCATTGGAAACACCTCCATAAAATTGCAGAGAGCCGTCATTTTTTGACAGCTCCCTGCAATAAAAAATGTTATTTATTTAACGACTTTAACAGCTTCAACGTTTGGTGTGCGGCCATCGCTTGAAGCAGGGATCTTAATTTCTCCGCTCTTGATTTTTGCGATTGTAGCAGGATCGTTGAATGTTGAAGGAAGACCTACGAGTTTCCAGTTGTGATCACATTTTGGTGTGAGCTTGCCTTTGAGGTTTTCCTGTGTGTACTTGACGATAAGATCGCGTACTGTCGGGTTAGGCTCGTTTACGCTTGAGTAGTAAACGTCTTTTTCTGTTGCCCATCCGTTGCTCATGAGTGTACCGAAGCGGTAGTTGTTTACTGCCAGCTTGTAAGTAGCCGTAGGAGAAATTGGTTTTCCCTTGAGCGTTACGTTTTTAACGCGCTGCCCGACTGGTTTAGAAACATCGATTTCATATTTGATGCCAGAGAGCATGTCGTAGTTGTATGAGCGGAAATTCGGGTTGAAAGGAATTGTTACATCGCCCTCGCCTACTGTCTGATAGAAGCCTACTGTCCATTCCATGTATGCGAGAAGATTTTTTCCAGTGATGTTTACGCCCATAAGGGTGTTATCATATTTGTAGATATTTACAACGTCTTTTCGCTTGAAGTCGCCTGCTTTAAGGTTCTGATCATTTTTGAACATAGCGGCTGTTGAAATATCTGCTTTTGCATAGTACTGCTGAACTTCGTTGATCAAATCGATCAATGCGGTGTCTTCGATCTGGGCACGTGGCATTGTGGTTACGTGGTCAGCACCAGTGATGTAGTCAGCACCCTCAGGAAGGAAGTCAGCTGTAACTTTTCCGATAACCTGATTTGCGTTGTCCTTTGATTTCTGGTCTACCCACTTGAACTTGTCGAGAACCGCCTGTGACTGCTCAACATTTTTTGTAGGTACGTTCTCTGCCTTTACATCAGCAACTTTCCATTTTCCGTCAACCTTTTTCATATCGAAGGCAACAAGAGCTACATGAGAACCGTATCTTCCTGGCTCAAGAACCCATGTGTCGTTTATTTTCTCACAATAGGTAGCGTGCTCATGTCCCGCAATGATAACATCAAGCTCCGGAACAGCTTTCGCAATCTGGAATGCACCTGTTTTGCCCTCTGCTTCATATTCACCCTCTCGGCTGATGTGAACGGCAGCAACAAGCACATCATACTGTCCTGCGATAGATTTTACTGTCTCTTTAAGCGATTCGATAGGATCTGTAAATTTAAGGTTCTGGAAATGCTCTGGAGCACTTGCTTCCCACTGTGTAACGTGAGGTGCTGTGCTTCCGATAACAGCTACGCGGATACCGTCAATTTCGTAAATCTGATAAGGAAGAACGAAACTCTTTCCTGAATCTGCAAATTTGATGTTTGAACAAACAACGCGTCCGTCAAAGTTTTTGATATTGCGCTCGAGGAAGTCAAGACCGAAGTTGAATTCGTGGTTTCCTGGAACCCATACATCATAGTTGAGGAAGTTCATTGTCTGAATCATCGGATGTGTATCGTTATCAATAAACAATTCTGCGCTGTTATCCTGCATTGAATCACCGATATCAATCAGCAATGTATCAGGGTATTTTTCTCTAACCTGTTTAACGACAGTATCTGTCTGCGCAAAACCAGTTCCGTTTGCAGCTGCGTCAACTGAATACTCCCATGAGTAAATACGGCCGTGCATATCAGATGTTGCAGCAATAGAAATAACAGCAGAATCTCCGCTTACAGCAGCGCCTTTCTTTACTACACCTGATTTGTCATAAACAAATGACCTTGCAGTCTTTGCAGATGATTTCTTTGCCTTGGTAGTCTTTTTACCTGCGGCAAACCCCATACTGATGGCACTGATCATAATCAATGCCGCAATAGCTTTTTTCCCAATACGAATCATAGTACCTCCTATTCGATGGAAAACTTTAATCTTGGGAAGTTCGGAACGACACGTTCACGGAGCAGCATGTCCGCGGGGAACGAAATCGGTCAGCACTTCCCGGAAATCGGACCAATTTATATTTTGGGATCTCGGGAAACCGCCTGAAGCGATTTTTTCGACCGTCCCTTGAATATTAAAACGGAAAGCATGGCCGTAAAAAATACGCTCGCAACCATGCCAATCGAACCGGCTACCGCCTGCAATATGTTGATTACAATAAGCGGAATGTTCATAAACTGCATATAATCCATATGATAGCCCCAAATCATCATTGCCAATGGAAGCGATGATCCGCAAAAAGCAAGGATAAGCGTATTTGTCATCGTGCCGATGATATCCTTGCCGACGGAAAGCACTGCGTTAAAAAACGCCACCCTGCTCATGCCGCCTGATGCCAGATTCAACTGCTCCGCGCTGCTTGCAATAGAGACTGCGACATCCATGGTCGCGCCCAGACATGCAACTAAAATTGATACAAAGAGAAGTGATGTTATCTTAAAATTGCGGCTTTGCGCAAGATACAAAAGGCTCTCGCCTTTCTCCATATCGACACCAGAAAGATTCATTATCTTCCCAAAAATATAGGCGAGAAGTCCGGCCAAAAATACACCGCAAAGAGTTCCCAGCGATGCGCAGAGCGCTTTTTTTGAAAAACCTGCTATCAACAGAAAACTCACGCCACAAGAAATGCCGAGTGTAAAAAGAGCGACCAGAGTCGGATGCGGAGACCACATGCAGGGAACAATTACATAAAGAACAGCTGTCCCTGTAAAAAGGAGCGCGAGAAGGCTTCGAAGCCCCTTAAGATGTCCGACAAACAGAACCAGGACTGCAAGCACAAACGAAAGAAGATAAATATGCGTGGTGCGCCTGTAGTTGTAAAGCCAAACGACAGGATTATTGTATTTATCCATGCGGATTGCAAAAACAGCGGTCAAACCTTCGTAAGCAATGGCGCTTCTTAAAGAGCTGAGCGTATTTGTGCTGTCAAATTCCTGACCGGCGTATTCTCCCTCTTCGATGCGCACACGAATTTTCTGATTTCCGCTGTAACGTCCGTCAACGAAAGGATCTTCTTCGATATTGTTTTCGGCAATAGAAAGGACGGTTCCCAAAACGAACTGCTGACTGAACTGAGACTTCTTGCGATATTGTTCGGTTATTCGAGGTGCTATGCACACTATAAGAGCAACAAGCGTGCAGGTACTAAAAACCGCAAATAATTCATGCTTTAATGAAGATATATTATGGAGCATTTTTTCTAGTTTATGAGAAATTGCTGAAAATGCAAGATAAAAATATCACAAAACAACCGATTTTTCCGCCGGGAAAACAAGCGCATTATAACAGCCCGGCATGTTATTGCCGTAAGCTGTTTTTATATTTCGGGAACTTCGGAAAATCATCTAAGGCAAGTCTTTCGAGGTTCCCGTAATAGAAGTGTTCGGAAACTGCGGTCGCAAAGCGACTAACGTTTTACGAACACCTTCCAAATTAAATTGAGTTTTTGTAAGGCTTTAGCCTGGAAAAACTCGTTGAGACATGTGAGGAAACATAGGTTTCCGAACAGGTCTAAGATTACAGATTTTCTTTAAGGAATGCGGACAGTTTTTCGCAGGCTGCGTCTTCGTCCGAGCCGTCCACTGTCACAGAAAGGACATGTCCCTGTTTTGCGCCAAGGCTCATAACTGCGATGAGTCGTTTTGCATCAGCGCTTTTTCCGTTGCAGTCAAGTTTGATTGTGGAAGCAAAAGCCTTTGCGACTTTTACAAGCTCTCCGCCCGGCCGTGCGTGGATTCCGAGAGTGTCCGTGATTGTATAATCAAATTGTTTCATATAAAAACCTCCATAGGTTGAATATAAAAAGGAACCTTTCAGCTCCATTATATGAATAATGTAAACCATGCGTAAACGGCGATGGCATTCCCCGAATTCTGGTTATATCGGCAAGCCCCAGCTGATATGTCCAGAAGAGACAAGTCAGCTGGGACTGTCCGGCAAATTTTCGCCGATAGCATGGTTTATAACAGCCGGACAATCAATGAAATCTCTAAAAATTGCAATTTCTAGAGATTCCCTCAATACTTGAGCTTTACTCTGCCACTTTCTTCTTGAGTGTGCCGAGCATGATGCAGCTTATGGCAGAACCGATCAGAAGTGCGATGACATACATTACAGGGTTTCCGACAACAGGGAATACGAATACGCCGCCGTGTGGAGCCATAAGTGTACAGTTGAATGCCATTGAAAGTGCGCCAGAAACTGCGCTTCCTACGATACAAGAAGGAAGGACATGTGCCGGGTCAGCTGCTGCATAAGGGATTGCGCCTTCTGTGATGAATGCGGCACCCATGATGAAGTTGACTGGACCTGCCTTGCGCTCTTCGAGAGTGAACTTGCTCTTGAAAATCAATGTTGCGGCTGCGATTGCAATCGGTGGAACCATTCCGCCGATCATTACAGCTGCCATTGTGTTGTAGTGACCTTCTGCGAGCATACCTGCGCCGAAGACATAAGCTGCTTTGTTTACAGGACCACCCATATCTACAGCCATCATTCCGCCGAGGATAAGGCCGAGAAGGATTGCGCTTGTTCCGCTGAGGTGGCTCAGGAATGAGTTCATCCAGCCGTTGATTGTTCCTACGATTGGCTCAACGATGAAGTTCATGCCGAGACCGACGATAATCATGCCCAAGAGAGGATAGATGAGGATAGGTTTGAGACCGTCAAGGCTCTTAGGAAGTGCTGAGAACCATTTTTTGAGGAGAAGGCATGTGTAGCCTGCGAAGAAACCTGCGACGAGTGCGCCGAGGAAGCCTGAAGTTCCGTTTGCGGCCATTGCTCCGCCGAGGAAGCCGACTGCAAGACCCGGGCGGTCAGCGATACTGAATGCGATGAAACCTGCGAGAACAGGAAGCATGAATCCGAATGCAACGCCGCCGACCTTTCCTTTGAGGAACGCAGAAATCGGGAGCATTGAACCGAATGTTCCGTCCGGAGTGATTCCGTTGATTTTGCAGTAGATACCGTCGAACAGGAATGCGAGTGCGATAAGGATACCGCCGCCGACTACGAATGGAAGCATGTGTGAAACGCCTGTCATAAGGTGTTTGTAAGCAGTTCTTCCGCCAGAATCTTTTGCTGAATCAGAGTCAGCTGCGCTTGCTGCGCCTGCCGCAAACACTTTTGCGTCTCCCTTTGATGCTTTTGAAACGAGCTCTTCGCTCTTGTTGATTCCGTCTGCGACATGGCACTGAATGACTTTCGTTCCGTTGAATCGTCCCATCGGAACATTGACGTCAGCGGCAACGATGATTGCTGTCGCAGCTGCGATTTCTTCCGATGTAAGCTCGTTCTTAGTTCCTGATGAACCGCGTGTTTCGATTTTGATTGTAACACCGGCTCTTGCGGCAGCCTTTTTGAGGTTTTCTTCTGCCATGTATGTGTGTGCGATACCTGTCGGGCAGGCTGTAACAGCGAGTACCTGAGGCAAGCCTGACGCACCTTTTTCTGCCTTGTCAGCGGCATCTTTTGCGCTCTCAGCTTCGTCAACAACAGCAAGGAATTTTTCAACTGAGTCAGCTTTGAGAAGATTTGTCGTGAAATTTTCGTCCAAAAGAAGGACTGAAAGTTTGCTCAAAACATCAACATGAACATTGTCTTTTGTGTTCGGAGCGGCAATGAGGAAAATCACTTTTACCGGGTCTCCGTCCGGAGAATCATAATCAACTCCGGCAGGCAATGTCATGGCAGCAAGGCAAGGGGCTTTTACACTGTCGCTTTTGCAGTGAGGAATTGCGACTCCTTCACCGACAGCAGTTGTGCTTTCTTTTTCGCGGGCAAGAACTCCCTTGTGATAGACTTCAAGGTCGGAGATGTTTCCGCTTTTTGCCATGAGGGCAACCATCTGCTCGATTGCATCCGCCTTGTCTTTTGCAGAGCCGTTCAGCTTGATGCAAGCAGGGTTCAACAAATCTTTTATTCTCATAATTCCTCCTTTTTTTATTATGAAAACTGTTTCAACACTTTCTCGACATCTTCTTTTGTGGCAAGCTCTTCGCAAGATGCACTCGCAGTTCCGGTGCAAAGTCCCATTTTGAGAGCTTCCTCATAAGAAGGAGTTTTTAAGAAACCTGTGAGGAAGCCCGCAACCATTGAATCGCCCGCTCCCACTGAATTAACCAAAGTGCATTTCGGTGCGCCGTGCTCGTAGACCTTTCCGTCGGCACTTGCAAGAACAGCTCCCTTCCCCGCCATTGAAACGAGGACATTCTGTGCGCCCATCTCGCGGAATTTGAGCGCGTAAGGAATTACCTCCTCGCGTTCGTTAAGCTCGACTCCGAAAATCTCACCGAGCTCGTGATTGTTCGGCTTGACCAGAAAGGGCTTGTATTCGAGGGATTTTTTGAGCAAATCCCGTGTGGCATCAACGACGAATCGGACTTTCTTTGACTGAAGGCGGGCCATGATGTCGCTGTAGAAAGTCTGCGGCAGACATGAGGGAATGCTTCCCGCAAGAACGAGGGTGTCATCTTCGCGGAGGGCATCGAGCTTTTTGTAAAGCTGGTCGATGTCGCCCTGCTCGATTTTCGGGCCCAGTCCGTTGATTTCAGATTCTTCGTCCGAGCGGAGCTTTAC
>CAMVSS010000114.1 GCA_947170195.1 uncultured Treponema sp.
ATAATCCGTTTGAAGGCTTCATCGGAATCGGATTGGGCGGAGCCGAGCAGAAAGGTCCTTGTAAGGATTTTGGGCCGGTCTTTGAAAAGGCTCTTGCCGATAAACTTCATGCTGTCGCTCATGCAGGCGAGGATGTCGGTCCAGAATCAATCTGGGATGCACTCCAAATTTGTCATGCCGAGCGAATCGGTCATGGAATTACTTCCGTCCAAGACTCAAAACTAGTTGAATATCTTGCTGAAAAGAAAATCCCGGTTGAAGTTGCGCCGACAAGCAATGTATTCACAAAAAAATATGTCAAAAAAATGAGCGAGCATCCTGTTCGGGAAATGTTCGAGTCTGGAATTCCTGTTACGATTGCCACGGATGACCCTATTTTCTTTGGTGTTGAGCTTCTCGACGAGTACTGGAATCTCTATTCAAAGCTCCAGTTTTCAAAAGCAGATTTAAAGAAAATCATTCTCAACAGTTTTGAAGATTCATTCCTTCCGGATTCTGAAAAAGAAAAATTCTGTGCCCAAGTTGAGCAGAGCTGGAAATAAAAAAATCAGCAGTTTCTGGGGGAAGTCTCCCCCTGCGCGCCCACTTCGTTGGTCGCTACCCTCTCGCCTAGGGGCATCGCCCCTAAAACCCCAGTCTTGACCTGCAAGTTTTTTTCGGCTACAGCGAACGGTTCGCTACATACTGCCTCTCAAGATTTCCCATCTGCTCGTCAAGCCTTCCCTCGACTTCCTTGATCAGCTCAAGCTTGTCGTTCGGAACAGAAGACTTGAGTCGGACAATCTCGTCTTTTACGCTCAGCGACACAACTGCTGTAAGCGGAGCACCGCTCTTTATTACAGAAAGAGCGCGCTCATAGAAACGCATTATCAAAAGCAAGATTGCAATCTGTTTCTCAGGAACGGAATATACATCAACCGAGTCAAAAGCGCTCTGCTGCAAAAATCCGTTTTTGATCATGTCGGCAACCGTCAAAATTATTCGTTTTTCATCCGGGAGCGCATCAGGTCCGATAAGGCGGACAATCTGCTCAAGCCTCTGCTCGTCCTTCAAAAGCTCAAGAGCTGAAAGACGGATTTCTGCCCAGCGAGGATCGAGCTTATCCCACCACTCACGGATTTCGTCCGCATATTCAGAATAGCTTTCGATCCAACCGATGGCAGGATAGTGGCGCGCGTTTGCCAGCTCGCGGTCGAGCGCCCAGAAACAGCGGATGAATCGCTTCGTATGCTGAGTTACAGGCTCCGAAAAGTCGCCTCCAGGAGGTGAAACCGCACCGATTACAGAAACAGAACCTTCCTCTCCGCACAAAGCGTTTACGCGTCCGGCGCGCTCATAGAATTCAGCGAGTCGTGTCGGCAGATAAGCCGGGAATCCTTCCTCCGCCGGCATCTCTTCCATTCGTCCTGAAAGCTCGCGCAGAGCCTCAGCCCAGCGCGACGTTGAGTCCGCCATGATAGCCACGTGCATTCCCATGTCACGGTAGTACTCAGCGAGCGTGATTCCAGAATAGAGGGAAACTTCACGCGCCGCTACCGGCATGTTCGATGTATTTGCGATAAGAATCGTTCGCTCCATGAGCGAGCGTCCGGTTCTCGGGTCGATCAAAGTCGGGAATTCGGTCAGAACGTCGGTCATTTCGTTTCCGCGCTCACCGCAGCCGATGTATACGATCAAATCAGCGTCGCACCATTTTGCAATCGCGTGCTGAGTCATCGTTTTTCCAGTACCAAAACCGCCAGGAATTGCAGCAGTTCCGCCCTTGGAAAGCGGGAAGAACACGTCTATGACGCGCTGGCCCGTAACAAGCGGCTGGCTGACCTCAAGTTTTTTTGCATAAGGGCGAGGACGACGGAGCGGCCAATAATGAGAAAGCTTCAACTCTTCCCCAAGCTCCGTTGTTCCAATCACCTCATCTACAGTGTATTCGCCTTCGCCTTTAAAAGTCTTAAGCACTCTGCCCCGCACTGTTGGCGGAACCATGATTTTATGTCTTATGGAAGATGTTTCCTGAACATAGCCAAGCACAAATCCCGGTGCTATAGCCACTCCCTCAGAAACGTTCTCTGCGACAGTCATCTTCCATTTTTTTTCGTTGTCAATCGGCTCAGTTCTCTCACCAGGGATCAAGAAAGCCCCGGATTTTTCAAACATATTCTTAAGCGGTCGCTGTATACCGTCATAGATTGTTCCGACCAGTCCAGGTCCAAGGCGCAAAGAAAGAGGTCGTCCATAAGAAACGACTTTCTCGCCGATTTTCATACCGGTGTCATCCTCATAAACCTGAATCGTTGCCATACCGTCGTTCTGGCGGATTATTTCGCCGATGATTTTTTTATCACCTACATCGACTACATCATACAGACCGCAAGCTTCAAGACCTTCCGCATAAACAATCGGTCCTGAAATTCGGGTTATCTTTCCTCGTATGACGTTTGCATCAAGAATTTCGCTCATTCAGGCAACCTCCCGCCAAACAACGCTTTCGTCAGCTCTTCATTGTGTTCATCAAGAGTCTCTCGAACAATTTCATCGATCGTCAGCCGAATTTTGAAAAATTTATCCTCGCTTTCGAGCACAATTCCTTCATGAACCGCATTTCCGAAGTACACTTCCTCACCCGACTTCTCAAAAGAAATCTCCGAAACAGAAAGAAGATTTTTTCCGATGTTTTTTTCAAGAAGTTTCTTCGCATCCGAAACCGCAAATCCGAACACAGCCGCATTAAGCTTTTTATCAGCAAGAACGTCCTTAAAATGAACAAGCCTGCTTCCAATCAGCTCAAGGCGCTTTTTCTGCCCAAGATTTTCAAGATATTCATTGAACGCATCTGAAACACATTCCGCATAATAAGAGACAAGGAAACGTTCCTTTTCAAGCGGAACTGAAGCCTCAAGATTTTTTTCTATCTGATTATATTTAGCCGCATAGAAAGCCTCTTTTTGGTCAGATGCCTCTTTTACACGAGTTTCAACTGCATCGAGAATGGTTTTTATTTCTTCATCAGCCTTCGCAAGGATTCTTTCAGCCTTTTTGCGCGCATCAGCTTCAATTTCTTTATCAAGTATTTCAGTAGAGCGTAACTCTTCCATGCTAAAACTCCGACCACCAATCACAAAAATCCACACGAATCAGTGCGATCAGTCTTGTCATTAGTGGTTCAAGGAAACACTGAACAAATTCTATTGAGGATCTTTCAGTGTTAACTCTAATGTTGCTAATTGTCCGTAACTCAACGAGTTACGGCATTTGACAGGAATCATTGATCAATCGCTTCAAACGTTAATCAGCGCTTCCTCAAAATCATACCGAAATTCCAACGGCCTCACGGATTGCATCTGTAAGAGATTTTTTGCCCTCCAAATGCCCGTGAATTCCAGGAATTTCTACAATAAGCGGATACTGACTGGTTTTCTGCCATGCAAAAACTTCATCCTCGATCATGGCAGAGACAGTTTCCGTAAGAATAAGTATTTTTGGACGCTCTGCTACCGGAACAGCTTCAGCACCACCCTTTCCCGTAACGCGATTAAAGGCGAGCAATGCCTCGTCACGGTTCAGCGCGATGCTTCCATCGACTCCGACAAGCTTAAAACCGAGGATCAGTTCTCTTTCTCCAATAACAAAGTATTCCACTCTAAACCTTCAATATTCTGCCTCGCGGCAATTTTATTAAAGAATGATGATAAGAAGGGCAACAAGGAAGCCCCAAAGACAGATACCTTCCGCAAGTCCGACGAACGGAAGAGCTTTTCCGGAAAGTTCAGCATTCTCACTCATTGCGCCCATTGCAGCAGAACCGATTTTTCCTACAGCAAGACCACCTGCGATACAAGCAAAACCAACGGCAAGAGCAGCTGCAACATACTTAATTGCACCGGCAGAAGATTCAGTTCCAGAAGCGGCAACAGCCTCCGGCTGAGCAACAGGAGCAGCTACAGCGGTCTCGCTTGCAGCCTGTGAAGCAGTCTCAGACTGAGCAACGGCACCAAATACAGCAAATGTGAGCAATGCGGCAGCAACAATAAAAAATTTCTTCATAATAAAACCTCTATACGCACACCATCGAGGTGCGACGTTATTTATAATTTTTCGGGCGAAAAGCCCTTAATGACGAAAGGGAAACGAAAACGTCCGGTTCATCATTTGTATTCAAAACTGAACGGTTTGAACTCACGTCCCGTCTCATTGAAGAATTTCGAGAAGAATTCATAATACTGAAGACGGATAACCTGAATTGAAACAATCATACCCTCAAGAACTACAACAAGCGCATTTCCAAAAATCATTACTGCGAGATATGCAGGTCCTGCGAGTTCCGAAAGTGTAAGGATTATAAATCCCAATACAGCATGAGCAAGCCCAAAAGCTCCGACACGGATAAAACTTATCGTGTTTGAAAGATAGCTGATTATCGTCTCAAGCACCTCAACGACACCCTCAATCAGAGCGGCAAAAAGTCCGTTTTCAAGAAGCGGTCTCTCGCCATCAACGAGCTTTGAGAACGGCTCGGAGAAAGCGGTCGCGAAAAGAGTTGTTCCGATAACAATGCCATCAACCATGGAGAACTTATGCCCGAAAGCAGCCATTCTGATGCACATAACGATTACATACCAAAAGAAAAGCGAGCCGGAAATTCCATTTTTCCCAAAGATTGCCTTTCCAGGGCGGCGCATCAAGAAATTGTTTGCGATATTGATTATGAGACCAACAGAGTTGATTATAAATCCGACACCGACCGTAACACCAAAGAAAATGAACATTCTGATTATAGATTTCATTCCCTCGTTCGGCATCAGGTGAAGGATCTGATTTCTGCTCTCTCCGAACAATCCGGTAACGAATCTGGCAAAAGGCTCAAGGACAGTCTCATTTCCGAAAAATTCTCCGGTAAGGAGTCCCATAACCATGCTCGAACAACCGATTGCCATAAAGATAGGAGCGAATTTATTCCATCCGCCGAATTTAACAATCTTGAAGCGCATCAAAAGGCCGAGCAAAAGGAAAATAAATCCCTGACCAGCATCGCCGAACATGATTCCGAACAGAACCGTAAAGAAAAGAGCTACGAACGGAGTCGGGTCAATTGTTCCATATACAGGAGAACCATAGCTGAAAATCATCCGCTCGAAAGCACCAACGAGAGATCCGTGATGCAGCTGAACAGGAACCTGCTCAGAACCGCTCACGATGGACGGAACTTCGCTAGGCTTATATACGCGGATTGCCGTGCGACCATCGGTGAGCTTATCCAGATTTTTCATCATCAGATGGCAGTCATTTTCCGGGATCCAACCTGTTATTCTGTACACAAGGCTTGTAGACTCAAGGGAATTCTCAACGTCAACGATTCTGCTTCCGAGCACAAAGGCCGCGAGCAAATGCCTTAAGATATCCTCATGGGTAACAGCCATATTATGCTTTTCTTCGTCTATGAGATGATATTTTTGCTCGGCTTCCGCGAGCTGTCTTTTAAGACTCTCAAGCACGTCATCGGGAACGCCCTTAAAGTCCTTCGGAATCTCCATGTTAACAAAACCGAACTTTTTCAGCTCCGTATCAAGCGAGAACCTGGCCTTTTTTGAAGTTGCGGCAAGGATTTTTGAATTGTCATCGCCCAAAGAAACGATTACTGCCCTGTCACCGACCGCAAATTTAAGCTCATCAATAACAGCCGGATCGATTTTTCCAACGCGAAGAGACAAGAAAGAAAGATGATCCAATTCGGAAAAAGCAACCTTCAGGTTCGAGAAAGAACGAGCCTCTTCGTCAGCTTCTTTTACGCGCGTTATTTCCTCCGCGGCGGCATTTTCCCGAGATTTCAGCTCCTCGACATCGGCAATCAATTTCTTTGCGACTTCAAAATCTTCCTCAGTCGGTTGCGAAGCTTTGTCCACGACGGATTGATCGATATCATCTATATTAAGGAAAACCCTGGCGGACTGAAGAGCATCAAGAATGTCTTTGTCAGGATTTTCAGACTCCTTGTCCTCCGATCTGTTTGAAAGTCCGGACTGGAACTGAAAGTTTCCTTTGCGCCCCAAAAATTCCAGCACAGAGGAAATGTCCTGCTTTAAGACCATCAACTCAACTAAACGCATCGGTGTTGTTCTAGCCATTTTTTCTCCCTTAAACTCAGCGTTTGCGCTATCGCACGACGTTGCACGGAGGCAACAGATAGCGAGTTATTGCCGTTTTTCGAACCCGGCAGCCTCCATGATTTTTTCCTGCTCAACATCAAGCCGGAGACCTTCCGCCACCGCCCTTATGTTATTCAACTCATTCTCCTTAATCTTGAACCATGAAATGAGGCTCAAGACACTCATCGGATCTTTATGAAAAGACCTCTGATAAAGTTTTACAAGGCTAACTCTGGCGGATTTTCCAACCCAGCTCGGATCTATCTCCCACACAACACCATCTTCGTGCGGATTCAGGAACTGTGCGTATTTCCAGTTTTTCCAGTCATCATAGGAGGACGGATCCTTGTCGAGGATCGAAAGAGCGTCTTCTGCTAGTATATCATGCTTTTTGCGTAAATTGTCAGAATAAACGAGACGTTTTTGAATTTCTTCAGGAGAAAAATGATAATAAACCTTGAGGCGAAGCGCCCAAAGCACATTTCTAAGAGAGATTTCTGTCTTTATGAATTTTTTAAGATTTTCACGCTCATTGGAAGGAAGCTCAAGAAC
>CAMVSS010000115.1 GCA_947170195.1 uncultured Treponema sp.
CAGAGCTTAAATCCCACGAAACGCTTTCTCCGACGCCAGTCACAACACTGATTGATCTTTCAGAAAAATAAACAGCAAAGGCCGCCTCATTGCAAGGCGGCCTTTTTTATGCCGTAATCAGCGTCTTCCGAACGACTCCGGATTTGCCAGCCCGCGCTTAAACAGCGCGGCGACCATCGTTTTCGTCGCCGTAGCAGTTTTCACCATACGAACAACATCACCGTCTGCCGAAGAATTCAAGATTTGCTAATCCCCTCTTAAACTGCGGAATTCTTGCCTCGGCGGTCGTGTCCAGCCCGCTTCTGTCGCCCCGCTTCAGGAAGTGATAAGCGACCCCGGCAATCATCGCGCCGTTATCTCCGCAAAGTTTCAGCGGCGGGAAAATGCATTTTATATCGGTTCTCTCGCTGAGCATGGCACGGAGCCTTGAATTCGCAGCTACGCCGCCTCCGGCTACAACGGTCGTAAGACCTGTATCCTCTACAGCCCGGAACAATCGGCTCGCGAGGGTCTTGCACGCCGTCTCCTGAAAAGCAGCGCATATATTCTCGTTGGTCTTCTCGTAACCTTTCTTGATGAACATGTCAGCCTGATGAATTACGGCAGTCTTCAGTCCGCTGAACGAAACGTCATAACGGTGGTCATCCCCCTTGTCGAGCTTCGGAACAGGAAAATGGAAAGATTTTGGATCTCCGTTCTGGGCGAGCTTGTCTATAATCACTCCGCCCGGATATCCGAGTCCGTAGAACTTTGCGACCTTGTCAAAAGCCTCGCCTACAGAATCATCAATCGTAGTTCCAAGAACCTCAAGGTCATCAAATCCGTTCACCTTTGCAATTATGGAATGTCCTCCAGAAACAAGAAGACCGAGGTACGGATACTGAATGTCATTCTCAAGATGAGCCGCATACATGTGGCCGAGCATGTGATTTACGGCTATAAAAGGCTTGTTCGCAGCCCACGCAAGAGTTTTTCCGAACGTCAAGCCCACAAGAAGCGAGCCCATGAGGCCCGGCCTGTTCGTGGCGGCAATTGCGTCAATATCATCAAGGGAAAGCCCCGACTCCTGCAAAGCCTCCCTGACCACAGGCAGGATCCATTCGGCATGTTTTCGGCTCGCAATTTCAGGAACAACGCCCTTATAAATCTTATGGAAAGGAATCTGAGTCGCTACGACGTTGCTCAAGATTTTTTTTCCGTCTTCCACAATGGCGCACGCCGTTTCGTCACAAGAAGACTCAATACCAAGAACTTTCATTTTTACCCCTGTTTTAACGCAACTGAGAAGGAGTTGCAAATCTATAACCGGCAGCTTTCATGTACGGATACATCTCAGAAAGAAGCTGCGGAAGAATGTTTACGCTTTTGTCCACGTGCCCGATCACTATAGCACGTCCATGGTTATTTGCATACGCAAGAGTCTCATACATGCGCTCAAGCATCTTTTCCCTGGACAAGTCATTGTCGATGTAAGGGCCTGCCTTTTCGAATATCTGCATGTCGCGCTCAAGAGCCGCCTGAGGTGCTTTTGTATGGACAGTCGTGCGAGAATCAAGAAAATATATATTCTCCTCCGCACAGACATCAAGCACGGCACCTATTTTTATCTCATTGGCAGTGATCAGGGACCCCTCATGATTGTTCATTCCCTTGACTCCAGGTCCCAGCTCCAGAAGATTTTTCTTTATGCATTCTGCGATGGCATAAGTGTTCATGTCAGCTTTTATTGCACCAGGTCCCGGATCCATATTCAGATTCTCCGCCTGCATCGGCTGGTGCAGGATAACTTCCTGACCGGCGCGCCTTACGGCATCAGCACACTGTCTGGAATGTGAAAGCCCCGGAAGAACCGCAACCGTTACAGGAAACGGCAATGACGTATATCGAAGCACATTCTCAACGCTGCGCCCTGCATCGTCCAATATCATGACGACCGTCGCACCATTTTTAGCAGGGGGAATCGAGAACCTGTCCTTAGGAATCTGCTTGTCAACGACCTCCGACTGATGCGGAGTTTTTGCAGACGCGACAAGATTCTGGGAAGACTTTTTCGAAGCAGGAGCAGCCAGATTTGCAGGCGCGGATTTTTTGACCTCGGAAGAGACCTGCTTTACCTCCGGCCTCGGCTCCGTTTTTTTCTGAACCTGAGGAACAGTTTTTTCGGCTGCTTTCGGACGGGACGCGCCCTGGCTATCCGCGGCAGGCTGCGAGCTCTTTGAAGGTGAAGTTCCGCCGGAAAAATTTTTCGACGGCTGTGCCGAAGGCTGTGCGGCAACTACTGATTTTTTTTCCGGCTGGCTCTGCTCTGTTTTTTCAGCAAGCTTCTCCTCGCTCATTTTGTGCAGGGCGAGATTCGTACCCAGGCATATCGCACAAAGCATGCAGATAAGGGCGCACATCGTGTACACCTTTTTCTGGGCAAGAACAACCTTCGGCTTTTTTGCGCGTGATTTAGATCTTTTTGATGAGTTTCGTCTAGTTCGTGGTTTTCTTGAATCAGCAGCCATAATGTGAAGCTATTTTATTCTTTTTATGGCTGCATGTCCATTTACGCAGAGAAAAAGTGGTTTAGTCCCATCAGCGAAGTTTTTCGGCGCAGCTTGTTTATAGCCCTAATCTCCATCTGGCGGACAGTCTCGGCAGAAACTCCTAGATTCTCGCTGATTTCACGGAGCGTTTTTGCCTTAACAGGCCCGTCCAGATCGTAGCGGCTTTTGAGCACAGCCTTTTCGTTGTCCGAAAGCGTGTTCAAAAGCAAGTTGACGGAACGGGCGGCATCCTTCTTAAGAAGATTCTCCTCAGGATTGAAGCGGAAATCCGTGATCATGTTTCCGAACTGGCTTGTGTTTTCCTCGCTGAATTCGGCCTCAAAGCTCGTATAAGAATAAGTGAAAGACATGGTCGACTTTATCTCATCCGCCGACATTCCTGTAATATTGCTTATATCGGAAACGGATGCTTCGCGGCCATTCGACTGCTTTACCATGATTTTGGCCTTTGAAATTTTCTGGATTTTTTCTTCCTTGCGCTGAGGAATGGTGATTACGGCATCCTTGCTCTTTGCAGCCCGCGTGATGTATTGCAGTATCCACGGATACGCATAGGTTGAAAAACGCGTACCGTATGAATAGTTGAACTTTTCCGCGGCAATAATAAGCCCGATGTTTCCCTCTTGTATCAAATCCATGATTCCGATGTCCTTTGCCCTGACGATTTTAAGGGCGACATTTACAACAAGACGAAGATTTGCATTTACGAGTTTCTTTACAGCGGCTTTGTCACCATCCTGAATCTGTTTTGACAGCTCTTTTTCTTCTTCTGCAGACAGCAGCTTGTAGCTTTGAATTTCTCGCAAATAACTTTCATAAATTTCCATTTTTTCCAACCCTTTTTATGCACGAAATCGTTCTTCCTAGCAGCAAGAACAACCGCATTCATGCACTAAAATTTCACTTTTTAAATTTGCTAAAAATATAGCAATTTTCATGCCAACTTTTATAAAGCAAAAAACAAAAAACTTTTATCTGCTTACAAAACAAGAAATTAGACATTTTAGATTTTTTTCAGCACACCGCACTGTTTGCGAAAGAAGTTTACACTGTATAAAAAAATCGACACAATTTTTCTGTACTCCTGTATAATTTTATATACAGGAGATTCGGGCTAAAAAAGTACCGAATTGTAACAGCGCGGCTTTTTCATTAGAATAAAATCTGAGGTGATTTTATGTATGTAACTTGTCTTGATCTTGAAGGCGTTCTTGTGCCTGAAATCTGGATTGCATTCAGCGAAGCGTCAGGCATTCCTGAATTGAAACGAACTACCAGGGATGAACCTGACTATGACAAACTGATGAAATGGAGAATATCAATCCTTAAAGAGCACGGACTGACCTTGAAGGACATTCAGAACACGATCGCTACAATAGACCCGCTGCCGGGCGCAAAAGAATTCATGGACGCTCTCCGCGCAGAGTGCCAGACCATAATCCTTTCAGATACGTTTGCGGAATTCGCTTCCCCTCTTATGAAAAAGCTCGGAATGCCGACAATATTCTGCAACTCTCTCGATGTGGATGAAAACGGAACAATCATCGGCCATAAAATGCGCTGTCCTAACTCAAAGCTGACTACGGTAAAAGCCCTCCAGTCAATCGGATATGACACGATTGCCTCAGGCGACAGCTACAACGACCTTGGAATGATCCAGGCAAGCAAAGCGGGATTTTTGTTCAGAACCACAGACAAAATAAAAGCTGACTATCCGAATCTCCCTGCTTTCACCGAATACGACGAGCTTCTGGAAGCAATCCGAAACCAGCTCAAAAAATAAAAACAAAGGGAACCTCGAGAAACTCGCATCCGGCGGCAATTCGAAGTTCCCCGGCAACAAAAAAAATCACCTGCTACGGTGAAGTGGGGCACACCGTAGCAGGTGATTTTAGGACAGAGCCGAACTCTCTAAAACGACCCTGAAAAGATGTTTGGCTCTCTCCTTCCAAACAAAAAAAATCTCCGATGTTTAAGCTTGCGATATCGCAACTCCTTTTTTACGGGGAAAAAGGAGGAAATAGACCCGCAAAAAAAGAAAAACTGAAACATTCAATCTTTATGCTGGAAGTATACAATGGGAAGATGGTGCACAAAATGGAGATTTTTCCCTAAAAATTAAAGGAGTTTTCTCCTTAAGTTTATTTTAAGACGATGTTATGACTGGCTAAGAAGAGCAACCTCATCCTCGGTAAGCTCGCGATAGCCGCCAAGCGGAATGGAATCATCCAGAGAAAGATTCCCCATCTTCACACGCTTCAAATAGACGACTTCGTTTCCGAGCTGCGAAAACATTCTCTTTACCTGATGAAATTTTCCTTCATATATAGTGAGCAAGCAATCAATATTTTTCGACGGCTGATCTTCGCAATCTTCTTTCAGGGCATGCAATTCTTTTTCGTCAGAATCGACAAAAACCAGCTCGCTCGGCTGGCATTCAAATCCGGCCTCGTTCTGCTCGCGATCAATCCAAAATCCCTTTGAGAATTTCTGTATGTACTCATCCCGCTGCTTCGCCTCCAGAGCATCCCTCAGCCCGACGGCATAAGTCTTCGGAACATGTGTTTTAGGCGCGAGAAGCCTGTGCGAAAGCTTTCCATCGGAAGTGATTATCAGAAGCCCCTCGGTGTCCATGTCGAGCCGCCCCATGCAATGCAGGTCTCCGCCCAAAAAACTGTGGCGGATATCCGGGGAAAGCAAGTCGAAGACAGTCTGGTGCTCTCCGTCCTTGTTGGCGCAAACCACGTCCTGACACTTGTTCATCATTATATAAATATCATGCTGAAGCTTAATTTCCTTTCCGTCGATTTCGAGGCGGTCGGAAGAAATATCGACATGAGTTCCGGGATCGGTAATCAGTTTCCCGTTGAGATAAACGACACCGCCATGGCACAACTTTTTCACGTCTTTTCGCGTGCCATAGCCGTGGTGCGCAAGGATTTTATCAAGTCTTTCCATAAAACAGCAGAATTACAGCCTGTGCCGCTTTTCGATAGGGACGTATTCGCGCTCAGCAAGGACATTCTGATAAGCAGGACGGTAAATCCTTCCTCCCGCAACGATTTCCTCGATGCGATGCGCGCTCCAACCAGCGATTCGGGCTACAGCAAACAGCGGTGTAAAAAGCTCCCGCGGAATATTCAGCATGGAATAGATGAAACCGGAATAGAGGTCGACATTAGCACAAATCTTTTTTTCGTCCCCATGCTTCTCATAAAGAACCTCAGGACCGAGCTTTTCGATGAGCTTGTAAAGGTTGTACTCATCGTCCAGCCCCTTCTCGCTCGCCAAATGAGCGGCCTTGTCGCGAAGAAGAGTTGCGCGAGGATCGTTTATTGTATAGATGGCATGTCCGAGTCCATAAATGAGACCCGTGCGATTGTACGCCTGCTTGTTGACGATTTTTCGGAGATATTCCTTGACCTCGGTCTCGCTGGACCAGTCCTTAACGTTCTCCTTTATATCATCCATCATCTGCATGACCTGAATGTTAGCGCCACCATGTCGCGCTCCCTTGAGAGAACCGACCGCAGCACCGATCGCAGAATATGTATCTGTATCAGCGGAAGAAACTACATGAACAGTCAGAGAAGAGTTGTTTCCGCCACCATGCTCAGCGTGCAGGATCAGCGCGAGATCGAGAAGCTTTGCCTCCTCGTCGGTAAACGCCTTGTTGTTGCGGATCAGGCGAAGGAAGTTTTCTGAAGTTGACAGTTCAGGAAGCGGATTATGAATGTACATTGATTTTCCGTCGTAATATCGGCGTTTAGCCTGATATCCGTAGGCGGTAAGGGTCGAGAACCTTGAGATAAGCTCGATGCACTGACGCAAAACATTTGACAGCGAGCGATCTTCCGGATTTTTATCATAGGAATAAGAAGCGAGGACACCGCGGGCAAGCTTGTTCATGATGTCTGCAGAAGGAGCCTTCATAA
The DNA here is from genome assembly GCA_947170195.1 of uncultured Treponema sp. Taxonomy (GTDB): domain Bacteria; phylum Spirochaetota; class Spirochaetia; order Treponematales; family Treponemataceae; genus Treponema_D. The sequence continues at coordinate 6,485 of CAMVSS010000115.1, forward strand.
TCATGTCTTCGGTAAAGTTGTCAGGCAGGGTTCTAAGCTCTCCCAGATACTCCTTGAAATGGTCAAGCTCCTCCTGAGTAGGAAGCTCGCCGAAGAGAAGAAGATAGGCGCACTGCTCATAGCCGAACTGATTGTTTTTTTCGGCATCCTGAACAAGGCTCTCAACGTTGTAACCACGG
>CAMVSS010000116.1 GCA_947170195.1 uncultured Treponema sp.
TGTCAACGATTTTGAGGTTGTTTGCGCGGAGGCTTGAGCCTGTCGATGTGTTGTCGATCAAAATCTGTGCGAGGGAATCTTCGTTGTCCTGAACGAATCCTTCGCTTGTGCCCCATGTGCGGAAGATTGTGCCGTCAATCTTTTTTTCCTCAACCCACTTTTTGCTCAAAGCCTGGTATTCTGTTGCGATCGTAACTTTGCCCTTGAGAAGTTTGTCAAAATCAACGGTGTTCGGAATTGCTGCGACGATGCGGACAGGGTCAAATCCCAAATCCATGATTTCTTCAACCTGATCCTGAACGTCGTTTTCGTAAACCCAGTCTTTGCCTGAGAAGCCGACATCAGCTTTGTTTGAAGCCAAAAGTGCGCTTGCAATCTGCGGTTTTACGACCTGAAAAGCCAGATCATCCTGATTTGTGGTTGGAAAATAGGTACGTTCCGCCAGCTTGAGGGAAATACCGACATCGCTCAAAAGTTCATAGACTGATTCGTAAATTCTTCCTTTTGCCAATAATACTCTAAGTTTATCCATGGTCCTTCTCCAAATTAAAATGCCTTGCGCATGATTCTACGCATAATAACACATTTTACAAAATTTATTTGTTTTGCTGAATACGTCGATGAGGCTCTAATGTCCTTTCTGTATTTCAGTTCATTTTTTCGCCGAGTTTTGCGAGGTCGCCGATTGCTCCCGAAATTCCTGAAATACCGCGCGATGCTTCATGCAGCTGCGAAGAAATCTCGGAAGAGGATCTGACCTGATCTGAGATTGCCCCGCGGATGTTTTCCGAAAGTGCAGAAATCTTTTTGATGGATTCGTCAGTCGTGCTGATTACGGCCTTTGTCTCCCTTACGTTCTGTACGTTTTTCTGCATGATTTCCTGGATTTCGTCGGTTACGGCAACGGTCTGGGCTGCAAGATTTTTTACTTCTTTTGCAACGATGCTGAATCCCTTGCCCGCTTCGCCCGCATGCGATGCTTCGATTGATGCGTTCAGCGCGAGGACGTTTGTTGTCTCTGCGATGTCACTGATCATTTCGATTGCCTTTGATACTTTTGTCGTGGTCTGAACGAGGCTTTCGATCGACTGGCTTGCTTCCGTTATGTTCTCGTTCGTTTCCAGAACTGTGTCCGTGACAATCTTGATGTTGCCGGAAATTTCTTTCGTGCTTTCCGCAAAGCTTTCCATTGTCTGAGAAATCGAAGTGATGTTTCCGGAAAGATTCTGACTGTTGCTGGAGATTGAATCTGCTTTTTCCGTCATTGTGCGCATTGCGTTTTCTATGGCGATTCGGTTTTTGTTGCGTTCATTCAAGATTACGGCTTCGTACAGGGAGCTTGAGAGCTGATCTCGAAGGGCTGCGTACGGCGCGCCATTTGCAGGTCCTTCCTGAAAGACTATGTATCCGAGCAACGTCTGCTGGAAATGAAGAGATTCCAAAATCAGCGAGCAGAAGTCCGATGCCGGAAGATATTTTTCTGGCAGAACTTCCCTTGTTTCGAAAAGAATTCCGTTTTCTGGAAGAGTGATTCTTGAGTTGTCGCGCATTGCCATGATGAGCCGGCTCTGTCGCGGAACGTCGTGATTTTCTTCTGTGTAGTTGCAATTTTCGTACAGGACGACGTAAACTCCAGGAATTTTGAGCTTGGCAAGCGAATCCTCAAGAAGATTCATCAGCGTGGTGATGTCGTAGCTTGAGAGAAGTCCCGCGCTTGTCTCGCGCAAGTCTGATTCGTAGCGGGAATTCCACAGCGCGGCCTGTTTTTGCGAGCGCACGTCAAATTCGTGGATTAAGATTCGTGCCTGCTGGAAAAGATTTTCCGAAATGCTTACATACGGAGAGTCTTTTATGATGTCGTATGAGTTTCTGTTGAGCAGGGAGATAAAATCCTGCCAGCACGCAAATTCGGTGGAAATCTTTATGAAGCCGGTGAGGACTTTGATGAATTCCAGTCCGAAAATAGAGCCTTCAGTTTGTTTTTTTAGCAGTGATTCAGCGTAGCAGCTCGTCAGGTGGAGAATCTTGTCCTTTAAGTAGGCGAGCACGGTTTCGCTGAGCGGATTGATGCCCTTGATTTCTTCAAAGATTTCTTCTCCGACCTGTTTTTTCCACATCGGATTTGTTAACGCTGTGTAGATCTGCGCTTCGTCGTAAGTTGTGCGCTTTTTTCTTGAGCGTTTGTCCAATGTTTCTGTTGTCGCATCGCAACGGAAGACGGCGTTTCTGATTGTAGCTGAGCTGCAGCCGCAGGATTCACCTAGCAAGAGTTTTGTCGTGTATCTGAAATCATTTGGCACGTTCTCGCCATTGTTTTCTGCGTGGATTATATCGAAAGCCTTTGACCCGAATCCGTAGAACGGCATTTTTACCGTAGTGATTGGAGGGTTGCAGAGAGCTGCATCATCAGTTCCGTTGAATCCGCATACGGCAACATCGAACGGAACGGAATACCCCTCTTTAACAAGTGTTTCTTGAACACCGATCGCAATATTATCTCCGGCACAGACGATAGCTTCCACGTCGAATTTCATTTTTAGGCCTTTGTCCAAGAATGAGTACAAAGCTTTCTGGCCGGCTTTTATGTCCCATTCGCCCGGTTCCGAGATGAGCGCATTGTTTACTGTGATTCCGTGGCGTTTCAGCGAGTTGAGGTATGCTTCGTATCTTTCCTGCGCATATGTGTGGGCAACAGGCCCGCGCACAAAAGCTATTTTCGTGAAATGGTGCACGTCGATAAGATGATCCATAAGCTCGTTCATGCCGGTTGTGCAGTTCGCAAGGATGACATGGTGTCCCGGAACCTGAAAAGTCGTGCACACGAGAGGTGTTTTTTCGAACCTGTTGTAATATTCAGTTACGTCATCGGTTACATCAGTTGTTGCCCATGAAACGACACCTGAAAAAGTCTCATCATCAAAAAGACGGTAAATGATTGAGCCAGCGCCGCGATTCAGTACAGGCCCCCTGAACGTGATGAGCGGAGTTTTTTCTCGCTTGCAAGAATCTACAAGACCTCTCCACAAACTGATTCCGCTGTCATTGAGAATTGAGCGGGTAAGAAAAGCGACTGTGTTTTTTTTCATGTTATTTTCTATCCTAAATCCGAATAATTAGTATATTATATAGTAATTACTTCATAACTTCTATTTATTTTTTAGGAGTTTATGCAAGGAAGCATGTTTTATGTTCTCATCATAAAATGATGCAAGGGGAGATTTTATAAAATGAGAAAACTGATTCCAACATTTTTTTTGATTTTTGCAGGTTTTGTTTCTTTCGCGCAATCCGTGGCGGTTCCTTCCATAAGATACAAAAACGACCCTGTATTTCTAAAAGACTTCGTACACAGAGTCTACACCACATCAGACGGGCTTCCAGGTATGTCAATCATAGGGATTATTCAGGACAAGAAAGGCTACATTTGGATTTGTACTTATGACGGCTTGGTTCGTTTTGATGGCGTGGAATTCGTTACTTTCAGCCGATACACGAACGAAAAATTTGATTTTGCTTCGGCCCGCTCTTTGTTGCAGGATGCGGAAGGAAATCTTTGGGTTGGACACAACGGCGAGGGTATTTCTGTCATCAGAACTGACGGCACAATCACAAAATACACAAAAGACGACGGACTTTGTGACAACAAGGTGAACGAAATTTGCGAGGACAAGAACGGAAATATCTGGTGCGGAACGGCAGGCGGCCTTTGTTACATCACAAAAGAAGGCGAGTTTGTTATTCCTGAGGGACTTTCGGATTTAGGTCTTTCAAATGTCACTGTCGCCCGGCTTATGTGCGACAGCGCAGGCAGAGTGTGGATTTCCACAGGAAGCGAAAACTGCGTTCTTGTCTACTCTAATAAAAAAATCAGAAGATTTGAAGGAATCACAAAAATCGAAAATCCTACCGTACGGGCAATTTATCAGGATAAAAGTGGTGCTTTTTGGTTTGGAGTTGATCCTTGCTATGTCGTAAAAATCAAAGATAATGAAGAAACTGTCTATGATGTGCGGCATGAAAATATTGCGGGAACGGCGATTGAATCAATCATGCAGGATTCAAATGGAAATTATTGGTTCACGACTGACGCGGGAATCACCGTCATGCACGGAAATTCTTTCTCATACTACGACAAGACGAGCGGAGCCGCTGACAACGGAACGAACGAAGTTCTTGAAGACAGGGAGGGAAATTTTTGGATTCTGTATAATCGCGGTGGTTTGGAAAAACTAAGCGCAGGAAAATTCCAGACCGTGCCTATGAATGCATCTGTAAATTCAATTTGCGAAGACAAACATAGGGGAGTTACCTGGATTGCTTGTGATAACGGAGTTTACGCATACAAAAATAATCAGTTTGTCGAAAATAACGTCACAGAATTCTGTAAGGGAAGCCGTGCCCGCCATGTGGGAATGACTAGTGACGGCGAACTTTTGATTTCTATGTATTCTGCTAAAATGCCACAAATTTGTGTAAAACTGAACGATGAGATTACAGTTTGGAATGAAGAAAACGGACTTACAGACATAAAATGCCGTGTGGCTATCAAAACGAAAAATGGTGATTACTATGCAGGCTTAACTAAAGGTCTTGCCGTTCTCAAAAATGGAGAAGATAAATTCATAATGCTCACCAAAGCAGACGGTCTTAAAAACGACTACATCATGTGGCTTTACGAGGACGAAAAAGAGCGTGTGTGGGTCGGAACGAACGGTGGCGGAGTTTATGTATTAAAAGACATGAAATTTGTAGCACATTATGGAACTGAAGAGGGGCTTGCAGGAAATGTTGTCTTCAAAATCTGCGAAATCGGAACTAATATTTGGATTGCAACGGGAACTGGAATTTCTGAATTTAACGAAGAAACGGATTCATTCGTAAGTTTTAACTCAAAAATGGGCTTGGGAACGGACAGTGTTTTCCAGATTCTCGTAGATTACACTAATACCGCATGGATGACCACGAACAAGGGCATTTTCTCGGCAGATTTTTCTGAAATGCTTGATGTTGTTCAAGGGATGAAAAGTAAGGTCTCGGTAAAATATTACGGAAATTCAGACGGACTTATTACGAACGGCGTGACGAGCGTTTCTTTGGGAACGATTGATTCGCTAGGAAGGGCGTGGTTTCCGCTCGTTGATGGACTTGCACTCTATGACCCCGCAAAATCTGGAAAGAACAAGATTGCACCTCCGCTCGTAGTTCAGGATTATGCGATTGATAACGAAAGTTTTGAATATCACGGAGAAAAAATCATCCTTCCGCCTGGCACAAAGCGTTTTACACTTAAATACACAGGATTGAGCTTCATTTCCTCAGAAAGCATAAGATTCAAATACATGCTTGATGGATTTGACACAGATTTTTCTGACTGGACTAACCTTAGAATCGCTACGTATACAAACCTGAAACACGGAACATATTTCTTTCGGATTATGGCACAGAACAGCGATGAGGTTTCAGGCGAGGCAAAAATCATTCAGATTGTAAAAGAGCCGTATTTGTGGGAGCTTGTTTGGTTCTGGGCTTTGATCGGTGGAGCCGTTTTGTTGGTTGCAATCTTCATTGTCCTTCATAAAATTCGTTCTATGCGCCGTTATCAGATTGAACTGGAGCAAAAAGTCGAAGAAAGAACACACGAGCTAAAAGTTGCGAACAAAAAGGCTGAAAACCTGCTTCTGAACATCCTTCCAAAGCCGATTGCAGCTGAACTGACAGAGCATCCCGATCGTACGATAGCAAAATCTTACCCGAACGCAACGGTTTTGTTCACCGACATAGTGGGCTTTACAAAAATGAGCGGAAAAATGACTGCAAAAAATGTTGTTTCTATGCTGAACTTGATGATTTCCAGATTTGATGAGCGGGCAAAAAAAATGGGAATTGAGAAAATCAAGACAATTGGTGATGCATACATGGCGGCAGTCGGCTTGACAGAAACCCCTGATACAGAGGGTGCTGCAAAAATGGTTCAGTTTGCAAGAGGATTGATTTCTGATGTCGAGGCTTTCAATGCAAAGTACAACACGAAAATCCAAATCAGACTCGGAATCAACACGGGCGAACTTGTTGCGGGTGTTATCGGAAAGACAAAATTCATCTACGATATTTGGGGCGACACGGTGAATGTTGCAAGCCGCATGGAAAGCACTGGCGAGCCGATGAGAATCCATGTAAGCGAAACTACCCGTGCACAGACGCAAAATCAATTTTCTTACGGTGAGGGAATTGATGTCGAGGTCAAAGGCAAAGGACTAATGAAAACATATTATTTGTAGCGATAACGAACGGCAGAAATGCCGTTTCGCTATTACCTTGTCGGAAAAATCTGTAGAAACTTTCCCCCTATCTCACTAAAATATAAAAATGTTTCGTATTTATGTAGAGCGTAAGCCGGGCTTCCAGAGTGAAGCTCAGAGCATTTTGAGTGAAATCAATGGATTTTTGGGCATCTCTTCTGTGAAGGGAGTGCGTTATTTCAACCGCTATGACATCGAAAATACTTCGGAAGATGTCTCTAAGATGGCGGCTTTGCGAATCTTCTCTGAGCCTCAGAGTGATTCTGTCGTCTACACGG
>CAMVSS010000117.1 GCA_947170195.1 uncultured Treponema sp.
ATAAAACTTAGTTTGACTCGGCTGCGCCAGGAAGTCCGATATCTTTGCGGTAGAACATTCCGTCAAAATCGATGCCCTCCAGAGCCTCATACGCTTTTTTCCAGGCCTCGCCGAATGTTGCGCCATGAGCCGAGCATGCGAGAACCCGTCCGCCGCTTGTTATGAGAACTTTTTCTTCGGTGCGCCTGTCCTTGATTGCTCCTGCGACAAACACTTTTGCGCCGGCAGCGGAAATCTTCGCATCGTCAAAGCTGATTTTATTGCCTTTCTGATATTTGTACGGGTATCCGCCGCTGACAGCGACAGGAGCGACCTGGAATCCGTCCTTCCACTTGAGGTCGAAATTTGCAAGGGTTCCGTTCATTATCGCCTGGCACAGCTGTGCAAAATCAAAATCCATCATAGGAAGCACTGCCTGGGTCTCAGGATCGCCAAGGCGGACGTTATACTCAAGTGCTTTTGGACCGTCTTTCGTTATCATCAAACCGAAGAATATGAATCCGCGGTAGTCCATTTTTTCTTCGATGAGTCCGCGCAGGGTCGGCTGGAGTATGTTCTTTTCGAATTGCTCCATTGTTTCTTTTGTTACGTCCGAAAGCGGGCAGACTGCGCCCATTCCGCCGGTGTTAGGGCCTTTCGCGCCATCCTTCAGTCGTTTATGGTCTCGCGCTGGGAGGAATGCACGGATGCAAGCCTTTCCGTTTTTTGCTGTTTCTTCGGTTACGCTTACGGCTGCAAGAACGGAGATTTCAACGCCCTGAAGATATTCCTCTATTACGAGTTTTTTTCCGGCATCGCCGACGAATCCTGATTCCATCAGATCGACGACGGCTTTTTCTGCCTCGGCAAGCGTTTTTGCAACTACAACGCCTTTTCCGGCAGCAAGTCCATCCGCCTTTACTACGATCGGAGCGCCTTTCTCGCGGACGTAGGCAAGCGCGCTTCCGCGGTCGGTGAATGTCTTTGAATCGGCACAGGCAACGCCATATTTGTTCATGAATACTTTCGACAAATCTTTTGAGGCTTCAAGAGCCGCGCCCTTTGATTTTGGGCCTACAGCAGGAATTCCCGCATTCCACAGCGCGTCGGCAATTCCGTCTGCGAGAGGATCTTCCGGTCCGATCACTGCGAAATCTGCTTTCTCTTCTTTTGCAACCTGAACGAACGCATCGACAAAAGAAAGATTTTCTGTTTTAGGATTGTCTTTCGGATTGACATTTCTGCACTTTGACTCTAATCCTGTTCCGCCGTTGCCAGGAACACAAACCACTTCTGAAATTAAAGGACTCTGTGCGAGTTTCCAACAGATTGTGTGTTCCCGTCCGCCGCTTCCTGCTACTACTACTTTCATATTCTAAAACTCCATTGCAAAAAGATTCCTTGCGATAAGTTTTGCTGCCATTATCGCGAAAGTCACTTTTTCTTTTGAAAATGTCCGCGCTGGACGGTATACATCGTAGCAGATTAATGATTTTTTTTCACCGTCTTCAGATGTACAAAACACCTCAATTATTGAGGCAATTTTATCTGAAGAGTACATCGCATACCGCTTGGAATCTATGGAAGAAAGAACTGTCGTGTTATCTATATGAAGGAAGTTGTAATTGTTGAAGAATGCGAAATATGCATCGTCAAAAAACCTTGAGCGGACTTCGGATTTGTCGGAACGCTTTGCGCAAACCATCAGCGCGACTTTTTTGTCAGTCCCGTAAACAGTAATTTTGTCCACGTTCATATATGCACGCAGGAGCGACACTGCCTTTTTTGTGGAAGATTTTTTTCTTTCCGCAAACATTCTCAGGATCTCAAGCTCGGCCGTCGCGTTGTCCATGAAGAATTTTCCTGACGAAACTGCATTTTCATTTTTTTTCTGCGAGACAATGATTTTTGCGTGCAGCTCCGGTTTGTAGATTATGTAGCAGTTCCTTCCGCGGTTTTTGGCTATGTAGAGGCATTTGTCAGCGAGCTTAAAAAGGTTCTCGTAATTCTTCGCGTTTTCGGGAAAGCGTGCGATGCCCATCGAGCAGGTGACAAAGCAGCTGGGATCCGCGGAAGTTATGCTCCATTGGATTGCGGTGCGGATATTGCGGGTCACGTTCCGGATATCATCTTCTTTTATGCGGTCAAGAATCACCAGGAACTCGTCGCCGCCGATCCTGCCGGCAATACCCAGCCCTTTGATCGCGTCCTGGATGCAGCTGGAAACGGCAACAAGAACCCTGTCCCCGAAGATGTGGCCGAAAGTATCGTTGTATTCCTTAAATTTGTCCACATCGATTATTATCATCGCGCACGGGGTTTTCTGAACATTGATTTTTTTGACAGCCAGCTCCGTTATCGATTTTTTGTTGTAGAGGCCGGTAAGTCCGTCTTTTTGCTCGCTGTATAGATTCGTCTCAATTTTTGAATTCTTTCCTATTGATATGTTTCCGACGATCAAGGTCTTCTGCCTCGTGCTGGTTTTGAGTGTGTGAATCGAGATGAGCTTTTTGTTTGTCTGAAGAAAATTATAGACTTTGTTGGAGGAGAATTCCGTAAGATTTTTTATCATGGCCTCAAACTGGCGCAAGGTGTCCGAATGAAGCATGTTCAGCTTGAAGTTATGGATCATGTATTCTTTGAAATCTGTGGTGCCGCCCTCAAACAGGTTCGTCAAATCCTTGGTGTTCTTAACGGTGAATTTCTCGCCATTGTATGTGAAATAGTAGTTGTCGAAGTTCTGGAGCAGTGTGGAATACTCACGGCTTTCGAGAAGCGCGCTGTCCAAAAGCGTCCGGGAATAAGAAAGCTCCTCAAGGATGATGTCGAAATTTCCGTCGTCTCTTTTTGAAACCGAAAAAATACAGCCGACCGATGTCTTTTGGAGGATTATGTCGGCGATAAAGGAGTGCGTCTTGCCGTCTTCCGGGAATTTCTTGATAAATCCGGATAAATTTGCAGTGTCAAAATCTGACAAAAAAGAAGAGAAAAGAAAATCTGAATCAGGGTTTAGAGTACCTTTTAAAAAGAGCTGAAGGAAAGTACGATTTCCGTCTTTTACATGTAAATCAGAATCGATGACAAAAAAAATATCACTGATTCGGCGATGATTGAGCGATTCCAGATTTGTTTCCTCCCGCTTGAACGGCAAGTCTGGTTAAAAACTGTTTCCGACACATTAAAGAGGCAACTTCAAAAATCCAAAGGAATTTTTGAAACTACCTTTAAATTATAAACGGTAAATTTGCAGAAAAACAGACAGAAAATTGACTCAAAATGTCATAAAAATACAAAATCGATAAAAAAAATGTGTTCAGATTTCGATAATCAGACTATGGAATATTTCTTTCTTTTCGTCGGAAGCGCAATCATAATCCTCGCGCTTTCGCTTTTCATAAAATACCGGCTGGCAATGGAAACAAAATCGGTTGATTCGTCGTTCAGGACTCAGAAAAATGAGGCGGGCGGAATAGAATTCGTTCGCTGCCCGATGTGCAATACGCCGCTCGCAAAAAACGAGGACATGTTTTCCAGAATTTACCGTCCGATGAACACTCCTGACCAGAGGATGACCGTCCACGGCTGCCCACACTGCTATCCGCGTCCAGAGCCGAGCGTAAAAAGAATCTGCCCGGTATGCGGCAAACAAGTTCCTCTGGACGGCTGCCTGAATGCAAGGCTCTTCAACAGGACGGAAGGCAAGAAGCACGTGATGATAACGGGCTGTACGGAGTGCTACAAGAAGTAAGACCTAACAGGAGGCCGGTTCGACTGAATTGTATAAACACATTTTAAAATAAAAAAAGTTCCGCGAACTTGCAGAACTTCTACTGGAGACGACCGGGCTCGAACCGGCCACCTATTGATTGCGAACCAATCGCTCTACCAGATGAGCTACGTCCCCATTTGAAAAATCGTTTTATTATTCTACTTTTTTGGGTTTTGTTCAATATATCAAAATTAACACTGTAAATTCACATGCATCAGATGTATAATTTACGGCATGAAAATCATAATAATCGGCGCGGGCTTTACAGGAACACAGCTCGCAAAGAGGCTCATCAATGGTAAAAATGACGTTGTTTTAATAGATAATAACGAAGAAGTTGTGCGCCACGCCTCAAACAGGCTTGATTGCGAAGTAACGCTTGCGGACGGAAATAATCTTGAAACCCTCGAAGAGGCAGGTATCGAACATGCTGACGCTCTCGTCTGCGTAACTTCAAGCGACGAAGTGAACATGATCACATGCTCTCTCGTGGATTCTGTCTATCCGAAAATCAAAAAAATAGCCCGCGTTCGAAATTACGCTTACTACGTGAACACAAACTCTGCGACGCAAAAGCATGCCGGAGACCTGGGCGAGCACAGACCTTTCTACGGCATCGATTTTATGATTCACCCGGACGTCGAGGCGGCTCAGGCGATTGTAAATGCCGTTGAGCACGGAGCTATCACCGATTCCCTTCAGTTTGAGGACTCGGACTTCGAAATCATCAGAATCACTGTCGAAAAAGGAAGCGCGTTCGACGGGATATCCGTTCAAAGCATCAGGACTTTAACGACCAAGCAGTTTCTCGTCTCTTATATCGAAAATGATGAGACAACTTCCCTCCCTAGCGGAAGCACAATTCTTGCGGCAGGAAACAACATCGGCATTCTCGTCAAACGAAAGGATCTCCCGGAATTCCTGACTCTCTGCGGCTCAAAGGAAAAGGACATAAAAAAAATCGCGCTCGTCGGAGCGGGAAGAATCGGTCAGATTGTAGCCGAAAAACTTATATCAAAGCGCACCAGCCGCTTCAAGAAATTTTTCGGAATGAAATCTCGTTTCGCCCAGAATTTCGTGATCATCGAGCCGGATGAGCAGCTGGCAAAGGCGGCAAGCGAACGGTTCCCCGGCGTAAAGGTTTTCCGCGCAGATTTATCAGAAGAAGGTTTTGTAGAAGAAGAAGGCCTCGATAAATTCGACCTTGTGATCTACACGACCCACAACCATGAGCTGAACATTGTCATGGCGGCATACATTGAATCTCTCGGTGTCGAAAACAGCATCGCCCTCGTGTCAAATTCAGCATTCGGAAGCATTGCGCGCAACATCGGAATCGAGGTGGCAGTTCCTCTCCGCGACACCGTAATAGACAGCATAATGAGCCATCTGAAAGGCGATGCGGTCAGCGGGGTTCACTCTGTAAACGGCGGCACCCTTGAAATTGCGGAGATCACAATTTCAGAGGAATCATCCGTAAAAAACAAGAGCCTGAAAGAAGTTGCCGAAAACGGAAAATTCCTCGTTCTGATGATAAAGAAAATTGATCAGGAATCTTTCACAATCGCAAGCGGAAACACAATGCTCGAATCAGGCGACAAAGTTGTCCTGATTACCACCAGCGAAGAAAACGAATCTATCCTAAAGAAGTTCTCATGATGCAGTTTTTTGTCTTTATACGTCTGATTTTTCTCATCCTTGCCATAATCGGAATATCGCTTTTGTTCCCGACGATAACAGCCCTCTGCCTCGGAGAATACGGCACGGCAAGCGCATTTGTAATTCCAATGGTCGTTTCGATCGCTCTGGGAGTCATTTTTTATTTTTCTGGCAGGAAAACAAAAATCAAGCTTTCCACCAGAAACGTTTTTGCCCTCGTTGCAATAATCTGGATTTTAATCAGCGTGCTCGGCTCGGTGCCGCTGATGCTGAGCGGAGCAATTCCGAATTTCACCGACGCATTTTTTGAGAGCGTCTCGGCTTTCTCGACCACCGGCGCAACGATCTGCGGCGATGCAGAGTCCCTTCCCCGCTCGATAAATTTGTGGAGATGCCAGATGCACTGGCTTGGCGGAATGGGAGTCATTGCGCTCACAGTTGCCTTGCTGCCATTGCTCGGTGTCGGCGGTTTCCAGCTGATCAAGGCGGAAAGCACCGGCCCTGACAAAGGAAAGATCACCCCGAAAATGGCGAGCACCGCGGAAACATTGTGGCTCCTCTATGTAGGATTTACTGTCGCCCACATAATCGCGCTTAAACTTTGCGGTCTGGACATCGTGGACTCCATCGCCCTGGGATTTTCAACCCTCGGAACAGGCGGATTTTCTCCAACAAACGCCAGCATCGCGTCATATAATTCCGTTGCGGTTGAAGTCGTGTGCACAATCTTTATGTTCCTTGCCGGAATAAACTTCAGCCTGTACTTTTATGTCATAACAGGAAAATTCTCTGAAGTGAAAAAGAATTCCGAGCTGAAAGCATATATTTCTGTATTTCTGATCTTCGTATTATTGCTGACGCTGCTCCTTCTGCCGACATACGGTTCTTTCTTCAAATCTCTCAGATACTCAAGTTTTCAGGTCGCAACGATAATAACCACGACCGGCTATTCCACTTACGACTACACGCTATGGCCACCGGCAGCTCAGTTCTTGATTTTCGTGCTGTTTTTCTCAGGCGCAAGTTCCGGATCAACTTCCGGAGGATTCAAAATTATACGCTGGGTAATCTTTGGCAAGCAGGCAAAAAATGAAATGCTCAGGATGCTGCATCAGATCGGAAGAGCGTCGTGT